>JAAWHU010000026.1 GCA_022796015.1 Hungatella sp.
AGGACAAAAAACACTCGGGCAGAGGGCCCTCCTGTTTTTTATGGTCTCAGCTCCATGGTGTAATGGCTTTTCCTGGAATATATTGTCAGAATATTCAGCTAAGTTTTGAGTTTCGCAAACGCCTATTAAAAAGCAGATAGAAAGGATGTCATACACATGAAAAAACCAGTGATTGTAATTCCCATGGGCGATCCTGCCGGCGTGGGGCCGGAGATTGTTCTTAAATCTATGATGAATGAAGAGGTGGTGGAGAAAGCCCGGTGTGTCGTAGTGGGAGATCAAAGGGTTTTAAGGAGAGCCCTCACATTTCCCGGGATGCCCCAGGTAAGGATCCATGTCATAAAAAAACCGGAGGAAGGGGAGTATGAAAAGGGGATTCTCAATGTGATTGATCTGCACAATGCAGCTCCTGAGGATTTTGGCATGGGGCAGGTCAGTGCACAATGCGGGAGGGCGGCATTTGAGTACATAAAGTATTCTGTGGAAATGGCTGTGAGAGGGGAGGCGGATGCCGTGAGCACCACTCCCATCAACAAGGAATCCTTGCGAGCCGCAGATGTGCCCTATATCGGCCATACTGAGATCTTCGGCGCGCTGACAGGGGCCAGAGATCCTCTGACCATATTTGAAGTGAGAAATATGAGGGTTTTCTTCCTGACACGCCACATGAGCCTGAGAAATGCCTGTGACAGTATTACGAAAGAGCGGATCATAGATTATGTGAAGCGCAGCCGGATGGTGCTTAAGCAGATGGGAGCAGAGGATGGCGTTATGGCTATAGCCGGCCTGAATCCTCACAGCGGCGAGCACGGGCTCTTCGGAGATGAGGAGGTGAGGGAGATCATTCCAGCAGTGGAAGAGCTAAGGGACATGGGTTACCAGGTTGAGGGGCCCATCGGGGCGGACTCTGTATTCCACTTAGCGCTTCAGGGGCGCTACAACAGTGTTCTTTCCCTATACCATGACCAGGGGCACATTGCCACCAAGACCCTTGATTTTTACCGAACTATCTCCATTACCGGGGGAATGCCTATCTTGAGAACCTCCGTGGATCATGGAACCGCATTTGATGTGGCGGGTAAGGGCGTGGTCAGCAGCGTCAGCATGGAGGAGGCCATTCTGGTAGGCGCAAAGTATGCTTACGGATGGTCAGGGAGCCGGAAAGGTCAGGAACAGTCTTAGAGGTACAAATGAAAATACACATAAAGGAGGATTTGATTTATGGAAAAAAGGTACTGGTATCAAAAACAGCTGCGCATGGTTCAGACGGTTCTGCGGGAGCCGGACATTGTGAACTATGACGCCAAGGCTGTGGTGGATTACTTAGAAAAGGCGGATGCCAACTGCATTATTGTCAATGCAGGGGGAATCGTGGATTTCTTCCACTCAGGTCTGGAGGGAGCTAACTTAAATCCCTTTATGAAGAAGGAGGATATTCTTGGGGATCTGGTTGAGGAGGCACATAAGAGGAATAAGAAAGTGATCTGCCGGATTGATTTTCGGGGAGCAGAGAAAGATTTTTTCCGCTCCCATCCGGACTGGTTTGCCTGTGAGGAGGACGCAGGCCCCAAGATGATGAGTGCAAGAATCAAGTCGGAGGTAGACATTCATACTCCCTGCTATAACAGCCGTTATATGAATGAGCATGCCACGGAGTTTCTGAGATCCCTGTTTAAGCAGTACGATATCGATGGCATTTGGGAAAATGCAGTCAGCGTTCCCCACGGCGTATGCTACTGTACCCGGTGCCGCAGGAAGTACCGGGAGGATCTGGGACGGGAGCTTCCCACCAGGGAGGAGCTGAAGGAGCTTGCCGTCTCTGAACAGTACCGCAGATGGAAGTACCGGTGTGCCGAGGAGCATATCCGTCTTTTGAGGGATACGGTGAAGGAGTTCGGCGAGGATAAGGCATATGCGGCGGAGATTTTCGGGTTCTTCCGGGAGGCAGAGAAAGAGGCCTTTGACGTGGTGGACTTAGACATGGGCAAGGAAAATTTCGATTACTTCGTGACGCCGGCCTTCGTATCCCAGGCGGCGCATCCCTCCAACTATGGTTCCGGCCTTGGGTACACCGGCTCCATCGTAAAATACATGAAGATGATAAGCAGGGACAAACAGTCGGTTCTTCTCTTCGGCAGCAACGGCGGAACCCTGCGGTATGTGAAAGACCCGTCTGCGGAAAACCGGATCTGGCTGTGGGAGGCAGTGGCTGCAGGCTGCGGATTCTGGAACTGCCTGTTTAACGGACAGCATCCGGCGGCAACCCACGATATCCGGGAAGCATTTATCTCCAATCCCATGTTTAAATTTTTAAAGGACAATGAGAAGCTCTTGGAGGACAACCTTCCCGTGGCAGAAGTGGCCATCTATGCATCCAAGCCTACGCGTGACGTGTTCGGCAATACGGTGAGTGCAGAGAAAGACCGTTTCTGCTGCAACATGAAGGGAGTGGAAAGGGTTCTGGCGGAAAAGCATATTCAGTTTGTACACATCCCCGGGGACGTGAATCTGAGACCAGAGGATATAGAACCCTACAAGGCGGTCATCTTGCCCAACGCGGCCTGCATGTCTGACAACGAGGCGGAGGTGTTAAGACAGTATGTGAAGGCGGGAGGAAATCTTATTGCCTCATTTGAGACAAGCCTTTATGACGAGAACGGAAGCAAACGGGCTGATTTTGCCTTGGGAGAGGTGTTTGGAGTCACCGGCACAGGCAGGATGGAGGATACAAGGGTAGACTGTTACCAGCTGATTAGGGATTATGAGCATCCGTTGATTAAGGGAATCAGGGATACGGAGCTTCTGGCCAATGCAGAGCACACTCTTTTGGTCAATGCCCTTGAGGGAGCCAGCGTGGCAGCCACCTATATTCCCATTATCCGCAACCAGCCGCCGGAAAAGGCATGGATCAGGAATATGAAGACCGTTTATCCTGTATCCATGACCAACACTTACGGAAAAGGAAAGGCCGTATACTTTGCATTCCCCATAGGCAGGGCCATCCATATGTATGCCCATGATGACTTTGTACAGCTGTTTGAAAATGCCGTTGACGCAGTGCTGGATAAAAAGCTTCTCACAACCAATGCTCCTGCCAGTGTCCATGTTCAGGCCATATGGACAGGGAAAAACCAGGATGGGATCATGGTGAGCCTGGTGAATCATACGGGAACCATGTACCGTCCGGTTCGTGAGATTGTTCCGGTTCATGACATCGAGGTGACCATGACTCTGAAGGGGACTCTTAGAGAGACAAGGACTCTGAGGGCGGAATCGGAGGCAGAGGTACTCCGGATAGACAACAAAGACGGAACCGTAACCGTGAAAATGGTTCTGAAGCGTCTGGAGGAATTTGCAGCCTTTTATATAGGTATGGAAGCGTAACATGACCATGAGGATATGGGCGGAGGAAGCTCCGCAGAGCAGGAAGGAAGGAGCCATGAGATGGCTTCTTAAGGGGGAAAGGATTCAGGAGTATTCCAGGAGAAGGCCCAGCCTGTGGGCAGGTGGTTCCTGCCTGCTTGTGGGAATGGCCGTGGGAGCAGAGGCCATGATGTACCTGTTTTCTGCTTTCGGCGGGGCAGCCCTTGTGGCCGGGGCTTTGTTCTTCTATCTGGGAATCCGCCTTCTGATCTTTTATGGACGGGAAGGCGTATGGGTTACGGATCAAAGGGTGCTTTATCAGAAGGTGACCTGGCGGGGCAGTCCCGGACGTCTGGTGGAGATTCCCTTGGGGGAGATCAGGGGGGTGCGGCTTTATAAGTCCTGCAGCATGTATGTAGAGAGCTGCGGCGGGGCGGTGATTCTGAGGTTAAAGGATCAAGGACAGTATGTGCTTCCGTTTTTGGAGAATGGGCAGTACGTGATGGAGGCGGTCTTTTTGGGGATGAAGGAGTCCGCAATCACCTAAAATGAAAAATTGAAGGAAGGAGAAACTACGATTATGAAGAAACATGAAGGGTTTAAGAAAGCGGCGGCAGTTTTCGTGCTTGCGGGGATGGCTGCGGTGTCGGTTTTGGCGGGCTGCAAGGGAGGCGGCTCGGAAGGCTCCGGCAATTTGGGGCAGACGGCAGGAGGGCAGACAGCGCAGAGTACTCAGGCGCCAGAGCCGGGAAAGGCGGAACCGGGGAAGGTTCAGGAAGGAGCACAGGGGAGTGCCGGGGGCAGGGAGGATATTGTGATTGCCACAGCCATGGAGCCTACGGTATTTTTCTGCCAGGACAGCATATTTTCCTCTAATCAGGCCAAGGACAGCCCCGTATTGTTCCAGATCTATGAGTGCCTTCTGTGGATGGATGAAAACGGTCAGTGCCAGCCGTGGCTGGCTACGGGCTATGACATGTCCGATGACGGTCTGGAGTATGTGTTCACCCTGAGGGATGATGTATATTTCCACAACGGGGAGAAGATGACGGCTGAGGATGTGGCGTTTACCTACAATCTGTGTAAGGAAAAGAATAAGAACCTGACTACCAATCTTCTTATTAACTTTGATAAGGCAGAGGCCCAAGATGATACCCATGTGAAGTTTACTTTAACGGCGCCCTTCGGCGGATTCCCGGCGGAGACCAGCGCCAGGGTCGGGTTTATTATTAATAAGAAGTATTACGATGAGGTGGGCTCTGAGGGATACAACGAGAATCCTGTGGGAACCGGCCCCTATACCTTTGAATCCCGTATCAGCGGCCAGGAGATCGTGCTCAAGGCTTTTGAACAGTATTGGGGCGGAGAGGCCGGTATCAAGACCGTAAGGATTCGTCCCATCTCCAATGTGAGCACCCAGTTTATTTCCCTGAAAAGCGGGGATGTGGATGTGGTCAATGCGGCGGATGTCAGTTCCTGCAAGAAGCTGACGGATTCTGATATTGCCACATGGATGAGCGTGCCATCGGCAGCCAGGACTTATATCCAGTTCAATGTGCGGGACAACATGAATTCTCCGGCAAAGGATCTGAATCTGCGCAAAGCCATTCAGTGTGCGGTCAATAAGGAGGATCTTGTGTACGGAGTGTTAGATGGACAGGGAGTGCCCTTGGAGATTAATGTGGTGCCGGGATATACGGGAGCACCGGACCCGGGTACTTATCCTGCTATAGAGTATGATCCTGAAAAAGCCAAGGAATACCTGGCACAGTCCGGCTACACCGGAACACCTCTTGTATGTCTCTGCCAGAGCGGAACAGACAGAGAGATGGCAGCCCAGATTATTCAGGGACAGCTTATGGAGGTGGGAATCAATGTGGAGATCGTGGCAACGGATACAGGCAATTACACAGCCAGCAGCCAAAGCGGAAATTACGATATGATGATCGCAATGACCAGCAGCAGCCTGTATGATGTGTCATCCACTAACACGGAGTATCGTATCCAGGATACTACCGGCCCCATCTGGCCCCTTGCAGATGAGCTGGATGCCCTTTGTGCCAAGGCCAATGTGGAGGTGGATCCTGATGCCCGCAAGGCCCTGACGGCAGAGGTATATACCATTGTACAGGAAAATGCTTACACCGTAGGCCTTTATGGAAGCGAATCCACCATGGCTTACAACAAGAACCTTGAGGGGATTACCTTGAATCCCAATAACGCCTGGAGAGTATACAACTGGAGCTGGAAATGAGGTGACAGGCAATGCTTAAATATACGATGAAGCGTATGGTGCTTATGATCCCCGTTATCTTAGGAATCACCTTTCTGGTATTTTTGGTGCTTTCCATTGCCCCCGGAGACCCCGCCCTGCTTGTGCTGGGCGGGCAGGCCACGGCGGCGGAGATAGAACAAAAGCGTCAGGAGCTGGGCCTTGATCAGCCTGTGGTGGTTCAGTATGTCAAATATATGCTGGGGGTGCTCCGCGGAGATTTTGGGACTTCCTGGTTCCAGGGATTTGATGTGATGGAGGAGTTCTCCCACCGGATCCCCTATACCCTGTCTCTGGGTTTTCTAGCCATGATGGCTGCCATCATCATAGGGATTCCCACAGGAGTCATTGCGGCGGTGCGCCACAACGGCATGACGGACTATGTGGTTACCTTCCTGTCCCTTCTCCTCTCCTCGGCGCCGGCATTCTGGCTGGGAATGATGTATCAGCTGTTTTTTGCCCTGAGACTGGGGGTGCTTCCGGCATCAGGGGCAGATTCCTGGAAACATTTTGTGCTGCCGGCTCTTTCTCTGGCAGGCGGTAATCTGGCATCCAACAGCCGTGTCACCAGAACCTGGCTTCTGGACGTGATCCGTTCCGACTATGTGAGGACAGCCAGGGCTAAGGGCAACAAGGAGTCCACTGTGATCTTAAAGCATGCCCTGCGCAACTCCCTGCTTCCTGTGATTACCCAGATCGGCGTCAGCTTTTCCATCGTCATGGGAGGCTCTGTGGTGACGGAGACCGTCTATTCTTTCCCGGGCATCGGTTCCTATCTGATCAATGCGGTAAAGACAAAGGATATTCCTATTGTCATGGCTTGTATCATTATTATCGCAGTTGTTGTAGGAATTATCAATCTTGTAGTCGATCTAACCTATGCCCTTGTTGATCCCAGGGTTCAGCTAGGTGATTCTTGAGAAGCAATGGAGGGATAATAATGACAAAAAAGAAAAACAGGAACCAGACTTCGCCGGGGGCCAAGAAGAGCAAATGGGCTCTTGTATGGATCCGGTTCAGAAAGAATAAGCTTGCTATGGTGGGACTTACGGTGCTTGTCATTCTGCTTCTGGCCGCCCTTTTGGCTCCTCTTTACATTGATTACTCTCAGGCTACCAAGCAGAGCATCAGGGAAGCCTTTGAGCCTCCCAGCAGCCGTCACTTGTTCGGGACGGATCAATACGGAAGAGATCTCTTTGCCCGCATTATCTACGGAGGGCGGATTTCCCTTTTTGCAGGGCTTGTAACTATGGGAATCGCGTTTTTGTGCGGCATTACCTTAGGAGGCTCCGCCGGATTTTTCGGAGGAAGGACGGACACCATTATTATGAGGTTCTGTGACGTGCTCATGTCTGTGCCCGGGATCCTTCTGTCCATGTCCATTGTGGCGGCTCTGGGCCAGGGGCTGATCAAGATGCTGATTGCCTTAAGCGTCTCTCAGATTCCCAGGCAGGCAAGAACGGCCCGGGCCTCGGTTATGACCCTTAGAAACCAGGAATTTATCGAGGCAGCCAGGTGCTGCGGCACCAGCAACCGGCGCATCCTCTTTAAACATATTATTCCCAATGTCTTAGGGCCCCTTATTGTAGGAGTCATGATGGGCCTTGGAGGCACCATCCTACAGATTGCAAGTCTTGGATTTTTGGGAATCGGTATTGCTCCGCCAACACCGGAGTGGGGCACTATTATCTCAGAGAACCAGAACAATCTGATGTACTATCCCCATCTGGGGATTATTCCCGGAGTCTTTATTATGATCGCGGTTTTAAGCCTGAACTTTGTAGGCGATGGCCTGCGGGATGCCCTGGATCCGAAGATGAAGAATTGAGGTGGACCAATGGAAAAATTGCTTGAGATTAACAATCTAAATGTGGTTTATTACACCGATGAGTCTGTGGTTCATGCCCTTAATGATTTTTCCCTGGAAGTGATGAAGGGGGAAACCTTAGGGCTGGTGGGGGAGACGGGAGCGGGCAAAACTACCATGGCCTTAAGTACTTTGAGGCTCCTGCCTGAACAGGTAGGAAAGATCACCGGAGGGACCATCTGTTACAGGGGGATGGATATTTTAAATGCAGGCAAGAAACAGCTGCGGGACTTAAGAGGCGCGGAGATCTCCATGATCTTCCAGGACCCTATGACCAGCTTAAATCCGGTTATGACTGTGGGAGACCAGATCAAGGAGGTTCTGGATCTCCATTTCCCTGATATGCAGCCCCGGGAAAAGAACCAGAAGGTGGACGATATCTTAAAGCTGGTGGGAATTGCGCCGGAGCGCAAGGATCAGTTTCCCCATCAGTTTTCCGGTGGAATGAAGCAGAGGGTGGTTATTGCCATGGCCCTCATCGCAGAGCCTAAGCTCCTTCTTGCTGACGAGCCCACCACAGCCTTGGACGTTACCATCCAGGCCCAGATTTTGGCTCTCATGAAGGAACTGAAGGAAAAATTTGATTCTGCCATGGTACTCATTACCCACGACCTGGGCATTGTGGCGGAATTCTGTGACAGGATCGCCGTGATCTATGCAGGGACGGTGATTGAGAGCGGTACGGTGGAGCAGGTGTTCTCCCAGACAAAAAATCACCCCTACACAGCCGGCCTGTTCCGGTGCATCCCGGATCTCACAACAACGGCAAAGCGTCTCACCCCCATTCCGGGATACATGGCAGACCCCAGCAATCTTCCTGAAGGGTGTAAGTTTGCAGAGCGCTGTAAAAACTGTCAGGAGCGGTGCCGTAAGGAGGAACCGCCCATGAATGAGGCAGAGCCCGGCCATTTTATTAAATGCTTTATGCCGGAGAAAGGGGGGATGACCAATGAGTGAAGTGCTGTTAGAGACCCGGAATCTGAAAAAATATTTCCCTCACAAACTTGGGTATGTCCATGCAGTGGACGACGTGACCTTAAAGATCAACATAGGAGAGACCTTGGGAGTAGTAGGAGAGTCCGGGTGCGGAAAATCCACTCTGGGGCGAACCATACTGCGTCTTTTGGAACCTACGGAGGGAGAGGTAATCTATGAGGGAAGGAATATTCTTCCCCTGAAGGGAAAAGAGTTTCGTAAGATCCAGACCGGTATGCAGATGGTTTTTCAGGACCCCTATTCCTCCCTAAATCCCCGTATGTCCGTCTATGACCTGATTGCAGAGCCTTTAAAGGTATGTAAAACCGTGACGGGCAAGGAGGCCATGGCAAAAAAGGTTCAGGAGACCATGGAGCTGTGCGGGTTGTCGGAGCGCCACAACAATGTGTATCCCCATGAAATGGATGGAGGACGCCGCCAGAGAGTAGGTCTTGCCAGGGCCCTGGTGCTGGACCCGAAGTTTGTAGTCTGCGATGAGCCTGTGTCGGCCCTGGACGTGTCCATCCAGGCCCAGATTCTCAACCTTCTTATGGATATGCAGGAGAGCAGGAATCTGGCCTATATGTTTATTACCCATGACCTCTGTGTGGTGCGCCATATCAGCAGCAACATTATGGTCATGTATATGGGGCAGGTGGTGGAGTATGCCACAAAGGATGAGATCTTTGCCCACCATGTCCATCCTTATACGAAAGCGCTTATGTCCGCCATCCCCACCGCCGACTTGTCCAGGCGGAACCGGGAGCGCCATGTGCTCAAAGGGGAGGTATCCAACCCTATCAATCCGGCACCTGGCTGCAGATTCACCCCCCGGTGCCCCTATGCTGGCAAGAAGTGTCAGGAACCCCAGCCTCTGACCCAGATTGCCCCGGATCATTTCGTGGCATGTCATGAATGTGTATCCTTTTCTTCATAAGACCTGCAAGAATGAATCAGCTTTATTAAGAGGCTGATTCTTTTGCGTTTCAATATCTAGACATTCGTGAGAAAATACTATATAATGGTACTGATTTTTGTTTTCCGCAAGGGAAGCTCTGACAAGGTATTAGGAATGGGGATAGCAGATGATTGAATTAGGAAGACGACAGCTTTTGGAGGTTGTCCGGAAAAAAGAGTTTGGGGTTTACCTGGGGGAGAAGGCGAAGGATGAGACCGCTGTCCTGCTCCCGAGAAAGCAGGTGCCTGAGGGGACGCAGATCGGAGACAGAATCGAGGTTTTTATCTATAAGGATTCAGAGGACCGTCTCATTGCCACTACAGGGGAACCTAAGATACAGGTGGGGGAAGTAGCTGTTTTAAAGGTAAAAGAGGTGGGAAGGATCGGGGCATTTTTGGATATGGGTCTGGAAAAGGATCTCCTCCTTCCATTTAAAGAGCAGAACCACAAGCTTCAGGCCGGGGAGGAATGTCTGGTGGCGCTGTATGTGGACAAGAGCAGCCGTCTGGCGGCCACCATGAAGGTGTACTCCTATATGAGCAACCAGTCTCCCTACAAGAAGGATGACAAGGTTACGGGAACCGTCTATGAGATCAATAAGGACTTAGGGGCATTTGTGGCAGTGGACAACAAGTACTACGGCATGATTCCCGCCAAGGAGCTCTTCGGAGATATCCGGGAGGGAGATGTGGTGGAAGCCAGAGTCGTGAAGGTCAGAGAGGATGGCAAGCTGGACTTAAGCCCAAGGGAGAAGGCCTATCTTCAGATGGATACGGACTCTCAGATGGTGTTAAAGGTGATAGACGAGTATGAGGGAGTACTGCCTTTTAACGACAAGGCCTCCCCTGAGATCATTAAGAGAGAATTTCATTTAAGTAAGAATGCATTTAAGAGGGCTGTGGGCCGCCTGCTAAAAGAAGGCAAGATTAAGATAACGGAGAAAACCATAGAAAGGTTATAGGAGGTTCGTCTTGGACTCGATAGAATATTATAATAAATATGCGGCAAAAGTATATGAGGATACCATCGATGTGGACATGAGTGAGATTATGGAGGAATTCTTAAAGCTGCTGGAGGAGGGAGATACCATTCTGGATCTCGGATGCGGCTCGGGAAGAGACTCCCTGACCATGTATGAACTGGGGTATGATGTGACGCCTCTTGACGCATCGGAGGAGATGTGCAAGCTGGCGGAGATACATACAGGGCTGGATGTGCTTCAGATGACATTTGAAGAGATGGAGTTTGAGGATGTATTTGACGGCATCTGGGCCTGCGGCGCTTTGGTTCATGTTCCCAAAAACGAGATGCCGGAGATCTTAGGACGCCTCTATGATGCCCTGTGCAGAAAGGGGATACTCTATATATCCGTTAAGAAGGGGGACTTTGAAGGCTTTCGGGGGGAGCGGTATTTTACCGACTACACCACGGACAGTCTTACATCCATAATTTCCAGGACAGGCCTTTTTGAGATCATAAAGACCTGGGAGACGGAGGATGTAAGATCCGGCCATACGGACACCGTGTGGGTGAACCTGCTGGCAAGAAAGCGGTAACCTGTATAAGAATCTGCGGCGCCTTTTTTAAGGCGCCGTTTTTTTAAGGAGGACATTATGAAGAAATATCCGGTGATCGTTGATTATCTGATGATTATTGTGGGAGCGTCGATTATGGGGTTTGCCATTAAGAACCTTTATGACCCCATAAACCTGGTTACGGGAGGCGTATCAGGAATTGCCATTATTATGAAGAGCGTTGCAGGCATTCCCCTGTGGATTACCAATACCGTGTGCAATATCCCTCTGTTTCTTGCAGCCTGGAAGATGAAGGGCTGGACCTTTATTAAGAGAACCTTTACGGCTACGGCAGCCCTGTCTTTGTCCCTGTATGTGATCCCGGAGATGCCTTTCCTCATGGACGACTTGTTCCTTACCTCCTTGTTCGGAGGGATTGTCAGCGGCCTGGGAGTCGGCCTGGTATTTTTGTTTCAGGCGACGACAGGAGGCACGGACATGCTTGCCGCTCTCCTTCAGAAGCTGTTCCGCCATTATTCCATAGCCCACATTATGCAGGTTCTGGATGCCATGGTGGTGCTTTTAGGTGCGGCGGTGTTTGGCATCCGATATGCCCTCTATGCGCTGATCGCCATCTACACGGTGTCAAAGGTGTCTGACGGTTTTCTGGAGGGCCTTCATTTCTCCAAACAGGCCTATGTGATCTCCGACCGGTACGAGGAGATCGCCCAGGCGGTGATGAACAAGATGGAGAGAGGCGTTACGGCTGTGGACGCAGTGGGAATGTATTCCGGGGAGAATAAAAAGATGCTGTTCTGCGTGGTCTCCAAGAAGGAGATTGTGACCTTGAGAGAGATTGTGAAGGGGATTGACAGAAAGGCATTTTTGATTGTTTCCGACGTTCGGGAAGTGTTTGGAGAGGGCTTTATCGAATATTAACATAAAAGAAATGAAATTCTGTGCAAACTTTTGCGTTTTCGGTTAGTTAAAAAAATCAATATACAGATTAGCCAAATAAGAAAAATGGATTTTGGTAAATAACAATATGGCAAAATATAGTCCTTTCGTGTATGATATAAGAAACAAGCAGAGGGGTCTCCCCCGCGATTCTATTTCATTTTTAACAGGAGGATTTAAGAATGGCTAGTTTGTCATTAAAGAATGTAACAAAGGCATATCCTAACGGATTTGTGGCAGTAAAAGATTTTAACCTGGAGATTGCAGATAAGGAGTTTATCATCTTTGTAGGGCCATCCGGATGCGGTAAGTCTACCACCCTGCGTATGGTTGCAGGTTTGGAGGATATTTCTTCCGGCGAACTGTACATTGATGGCAAGCTGGTTAACGATGTAGAGCCAAAAGACAGAGATATTGCCATGGTATTCCAGAACTATGCTCTGTATCCCCATATGTCAGTATATGACAACATGGCTTTTGGTTTGAAGCTGAGAAAGACTCCTAAGGATGAGATTGATAAGCTGGTTCATGAGGCTGCAAGAATCCTTGACCTGGAGCATCTGTTAGACCGTAAGCCCAAGGCTCTGTCCGGTGGTCAGAGACAGCGTGTTGCCATGGGCCGTGCAATCGTGCGTAATCCTAAGGTATTCCTGATGGACGAGCCGCTGTCCAACTTGGATGCCAAGCTGAGAGGCCAGATGCGTATTGAGATCTCTAAGCTTCATCAGAGACTGCAGGCAACCATCATCTATGTAACTCACGATCAGACCGAGGCTATGACACTTGGTACCAGAATCGTAGTTATGAAGGATGGCGTTGTTCAGCAGGTTGATTCTCCTCAGAACCTGTACGATAAGCCATGCAACAAGTTCGTTGCCGGATTCATCGGAGCACCTCAGATGAATATGGTAGACGCCGTTGTAGGCAAAGAAGGCTCTGACGTTACTTTGACTTTCGGCAGCCACACGATTTCCCTTCCTGCAGAGAAAGGAAAAGTGCTGGAGGCCAGCAATTATATCGGCAAGACCGTAACTCTTGGTATTCGTCCGGAAGATTTACATGATGATCAGGCTTGGTTAGATGCTTCTCCAAAGAGTGTGATCGAGGCAACCGTTCGTGTATATGAGCTGCTGGGTGCAGAGGTATTCCTGTACTTTGATGTGGAAGAGTCCAACTTCACCGCAAGAGTAAATCCGCGTACAGCTGCAAGAGTAGGCGACAACGTAAAGCTGGCTCTTGACTTAACCAAGATCCATGTATTCGACAAGGATACAGAGCAGATTATCGTAAATTAGTCAAACCAACCTTTAGAAATAAAAAGCAGGCAAGTATTCATACTTGCTTGCTTTTTTTCTCTTTTTGCTATAAGATAATAGAAAGATGTAAGGCAAGTTTACAAAAAAGGAGAGTGTGCTATGATTTCAAATCAGATACTTCAGACAACCATCGATGGCCTGAAAGGCATTACAAGAATAGATCTCTGTGTCTGTGAGACAGAAGGCAAAGTCCTTGCCACCACATTTCCCGATGCAGAAGAGTACGAAAGCTCCATCCTCGCTTTTGTAGATTCGCCGGCAGACAGCCAGGTAATCCAGGGCTATCAGTTCTTTAAGGTTTTTGATGAGCACCAGCTGGAATATATTCTTCTTGCCAAGGGCGGAAGCGATGATGCATATATGGTGGGAAAGCTTGCTGCTTTTCAGATTCAGAATCTTTTGGTGGCTTATAAAGAGCGGTTTGACAAAGATAATTTTATCAAGAATCTGCTTTTGGATAACCTTCTGCTGGTGGATATTTACAACCGGGCGAAGAAGCTTCACATTGAGACCAGTGTAAAGCGGGTTGTGTATATTATTGAGACCAAGCATGAGAAGGATGCCAATGCTTTGGAGACCGTAAGAAGCCTTTTTGCAAGCAAGACCAAAGATTTTATCACTGCCGTGGATGAGAAGAACATTATCCTGGTAAAAGAGGTGAAGCCTGCAGAGACCTATGACGACTTGGAGAAGACGGCCAACATGGTGCTGGATATGCTGAACACCGAGGCCATGACTAAGGTCCATGTGGCCTTCGGTACGGTGGTAGGCGAGATCAAGGAGGTGTCCCGCTCCTACAAGGAGGCCAAGATGGCTCTGGATGTGGGAAAGATTTTCTACAGCGACAAGAATGTGATTGCCTACAACAAACTGGGTATCGGCCGTCTGATCTATCAGCTCCCTATACCGCTGTGCAGAATGTTTATCAAGGAGATCTTCGATGGCAAGTCCCCGGACGAGTTTGATGATGAGACCCTGACTACCATCAATAAGTTTTTTGAGAACAGCCTCAATGTTTCCGAGACATCCAGACAGCTGTACATCCACAGGAACACCTTGGTATACCGCTTAGATAAGCTCCAGAAAAGTACTGGATTGGATCTCCGGATCTTTGAAGATGCCATTACCTTTAAGATTGCGCTTATGGTGGTAAAATACATGAAATATATGGAGAATTCAGACTTTTAGGGGATCAGGGACCAAAGATGATAGAAATTACCAATGTATACAAAACTTACGATACCGGCAATAAGGCTCTGCGGAATATTAACATTGAGATTGAAGATGGGGAGTTTGTGTTTATTGTGGGCCGAAGCGGTTCCGGCAAATCCACGCTCCTTAAGCTTCTTTTAAAGGAGGCAGAGCCGACTTCCGGCAAGATCGTAGTCAATGACATGAATCTGGGCAAGATGCCCAGACGATATGTCCCGAAGTACCGCAGAAGGCTGGGAGTCGTGTTTCAGGACTTCCGGCTTTTAAAGGACAGAAATGTCTATGAGAATGTGGCGTTTGCCCAGAGGGTCATCGGCGCATCTCCAAGGAAGATCAAGGAGAGGGTGCCCCTGATGCTTCAGATGGTAGGCCTGTCTTCCAAATACAAATCTTATCCTCAGCAGCTGTCAGGAGGGGAGCAGCAGCGGGTAGCCATTGCCCGGGCTCTGATCAACCGTCCTGAGGTGCTGCTGGCCGATGAGCCCACAGGGAACTTAGACCATCACAATGCCATCGAGATCATGAAGTTGTTGGATGAGATCAACCGCATGGGGACTACGGTGGTGGTGGTAACCCACAGCAATGAGATTGTCAATCTGATGCAGAGACGGGTCATTACTATGGACCGGGGCTGTGTTGTAAGTGATGAAGAAGGCGGATTGATTCATGAGAATTAGTACATTTTGGTATTGCCTGAAAGAAGGCGTCAAGAATATATGCAGAAATATCTGGTTTTCCTTGGCATCTGTGGCAACGATTTCTGCGTGTATTTTTTTATTTTGTTTGTTTTTCAGTATTATTGTAAATATTCAGCATGTGGTGAAGAATGTGGAGGGAACCATCGGCATTACCGTATTTTTTGATGATGAACTATCTGAGGAGGAGATCAAGAGGATCGGCTCGGAGATTGCAAAGCAGCCTCAGATCAGTGATATGAAGTTCACATCGGCCCAGGAAGCATGGGAGAACATGAAGAACGAATACTTTGCCGGACATGAGGATCTGGCGGAGGGGTTTGCCGACGATAATCCTCTGGCCGGATCTGCATCGTACCAGATTTTTCTCCACGATATTACGGCTCAGGATCAGGTGGTAGCTTATCTCAAGGGAGTGCCGGGGGTGAGGCAGGTAAATTATTCCAACAGCGCTGCGGCAGGCTTAAGCAGCTTCAATGCGGTGATCGGAATCCTGTCCCTGGTGATTATCGGCGTTCTGCTGGCGGTTTCCGTGTTCCTGATCAGCAACACCATCAATGTAGCCGCATCCTTTAGAAAGAATGAGAATGAGATTATGAGGTATATCGGGGCCACCAACTATATGATCCGGGCGCCTTTTGTGGTGGAAGGAATCGTTATCGGGCTTATGGGGGCAGGGATTCCGCTGGTAGGTATGTATTTTCTGTATCTGCGCTCCGTAGGATATCTGATGGCAAAGTTCCAGATTCTTTCCCGGATTTTTCAGTTTCTGCCCCTCAGCTACATATTCCCTTACATGACTGTTGTGGCGGTGCTGCTGGGCCTTGGAATCGGTTTTTTTGCAAGTTTCTTTACCATAAGAAAACATCTAAAAGTATAATCTTGTTTTTGTTGGGAATATTAAGTTTATATGGCCTGTCCTACCATCAGGCTGTGTAGGCCTGTAAAAGGAGTATGATATGGAGAGTAAGAACAAATTTTGGAAAGGAGTCCTGGTAGGTGCCCTTGTGATGGCCTTTGCAGGACTGGTGATTGTGGGGGTGTCGGCAGGCATCTTCCTTATAGGAAAGACAGTGATGGATCAGCCCGCTCAGATTGTGGAGGAGAGCAGCGTTTCCACTGCCGGGGAGGGAGATCTGGATTTTGACCGGATCACGGAAAAAATGGATTATATCCAGAGCATTGTGTCCCAGTATTACCTCTTTGAGGAGGATCCTGAGAGGGTGGAGGATGGCATCTATATGGGCCTGATGTATGGCCTCAACGATCCCTATTCGGTCTACTATAATGAAAAGGACTATCAATCCATGCTGGAGGATACGTCAGGGGAGTACTGCGGCATCGGCGCCATGGTTTCCCAAAACCGTTCCACAGGGATTGCCACGGTAATCAAGGTTTTTGAAAATGCGCCGGCCTTTGAAGCCGGAATGCTTCCAGGGGACATTATCTACAAGGTGGAAGGGGAAGATGTGACAGGGATTGATCTGGATCTGCTGATCAGCAATTATATCAGAGGAGAGGAAGGAAGCAGGGTAAAGCTAACGGTCCTCCGGGGAGACTCCAATGAGGAGGTGGACCTGTCCATAGAGCGTCGTCAGATCGAAATTCCTACAGTGGAGCATGAGATGCTTGAAGACCAGGTGGGATATATCTATGTGATGCAGTTTGACCAGGTTACAGGGCAGCAGTTTAAGACGGCGGTGGATGATCTGGAGAGCCAGGGCATGGAGAAACTGATTGTGGACTTAAGAGATAACCCGGGCGGGCTTCTTGACGCAGTAGTGGAGATGCTGGCCTATGTGCTTCCCGAGGATAAGATGGAGGGAATGCTGGTGTACACTGCGGACAAAGACGGGAAGGGAGACCGGTTCTTCTGCAAGGATGGAACCATCCAGTATGAGAGTGACTACAGACAGCATAACAGCGCATATCCGGTGGAGGATAACCACGAACTGGACATTCCCTTGGCAGTCCTTGTCAACGGCAACTCTGCCAGCGCTTCGGAGGTATTCACCGGGGCTATCCAGGACTATGAGGCCGGCGTGGTAGTGGGAACCCAGACCTTCGGCAAGGGGATTGTCCAAAGCCTTCTGCCCCTGGGGGATGGCACGGCCATTAAGCTGACCACAGCCCACTATTATACGCCCAGCGGTTTTGACCTTCACGGCGTAGGCCTTGCGCCGGATGTGGAAGTGGATCTGGACGAAGAGCTGAAGACTAAGGCTGTGGTGGAAAAGAGTGAGGATAATCAGCTTATGGCGGCTATTGAGGCGCTGGATTCGTAAAGTTAGGGGGACGCTGACAGACAGCGGCCCAGGACAGAAAGGAAGCACCTTCAGATGATGGATTCATCTGTCGGTGCTTCTTTTCTATTGTAAACGGTTTAGTTCAAAATACAAGGGCGTCAGTACCGCATTGATAACCAGGGCGTAAAACAAGGTAAGCACGGCCACCGATATATCCCCCAATAATGCAGGGACAGCAAGCTGGGAATCAATCATATGATTACGCAGAAGATTCACTATACTGATTATAAAACCAATGCTTCCCCAGATGAAACTGGATCTGCATACCAGCTTAAGCGCGTTGGTGCTGTCCCTTACCATTTCCGCCGTGCAATGGTCTCTTTTAATGATATAGACAAATGCCTTTAGAAAGCCCCGCCAATATCCGGTACATAGCAGCATTAGAAGACTGGGAATCAGAATAAATGCCATACTGATGGAATCTACAAAATACCAGGTTCTGCTGCCCACCCCATATTTGACGATAAACAGCGCCCCTAAAATCGGGATTACAAGTTTTACAAGGAAATTTGATCTTTTTAGGGCGTTATTTGCCTTTTGCTGCAATTCCACAAGATTTTCTTCTGCTCTTTTTTGATAATTTTCCATGGCAATCCTTTCTCCGCTGAGCAGTTCATTTACACTGATCCCAAGTATTTTACATAAGTCCAGCATAATGGAGGCGTCCGGAATGCTTTTTCCGGTTTCCCATTTTGATACTGCCCGGTTGGTAATATTTAACTGTTCTGCTAACTGTGTCTGTGTAAGTCCCTTCTCCTTTCGACAGGCTGCAATGAACTTTCCTATGGCTTCTTGGTTCATGTTTTTGTCCTCCTTGCCACCAGTATAACAGAAAAAAATTGCTTTGGAACTAACCATTGGTTGATTTTGGCAGATTCAACCAGCAGTGGATTGCCAACAGCCCTTTTTTATAATAGCTGGCCTTCTCTCCATCTTTTTAAAGTCGGAAACCACTGATTCATCATAGTCCGGGCCTCTTCCTGAGTACCCATGGGATGTCCGTTTTCTTCATTGAACTTCAGGTTGAAACAGATCATTTCCTCCATGGTCATGGCAGGGGTGGTGAAGGCGCCCTTTTCATAGCAGTAGCAGCAGTAATCCTCATTTCTGCTTCCATCCTCATTGGTTCCGAAGTCCGTATCCGCCTCCATAGGCATACCGCAGCTCTGGCAGAATTGTTTTGACATGACATGTTCCATAAGTTAATCCTCCTTTGATTTAAGTATATTCCTATTATATCATAATAAATATGACAAAGTTTGTCATATTAACTGAAAGGAAAACGTTAATTCCTACGCCGGAGAGTATAGGTTAGCCACGGCTTCTGCCTCTTTTGCCAGCTCTTTTTTCATCCATTCCGGCTCAAGGACCTGGACATCCTTTCCAAAGGACAGAAGGAAGCCGAGGCTCCACTGGCCGGGAGGGTAGCAGGTGCGGACCAGGAAGGAGCCGTCCTCGTTCTCTTCGATTTCCTCGGGAAGAAAGGCATCCATAATCCGGTAGGCGGCTCTGTGAGAAAAGAGAAGGGTAAGGGAGATGGCTGGAGGCTGGTCAGGGTGCTCCTTTGAGAAATCAGTCTCAAAGGTTTTTCCCGGGAGAAATGTCTCCTCCGTAACGGTAAGCTTTAAGATCCGATTTAAGCGGAACATCCGGTAATCCTCTTTTTGCAGGCAGTAGGCCTTAAGATACCATCCGCCTCCCTTATAATAGAGGCACAAGGGTTCTACGGTTCGGCTGCTTTTCTGGCTGTTGGAATTGTAGTAAGTAAAATGAAGGGTATGACAGGAGAGGATGGCTTCTTTGCACAGTTCAAAATACTGTTTTTCCCTGGCGTGGCCGTCCCAGGAACCAAAATCCACTTCCAGCCAGTCTGTTGGCTTTTTTTGAAACAGGGCGGACAGACGGGAGAGAAGGGCGGAACTGTCCATGGCTTTTATGGTATGAAAGCTCTTAAGGGCAGTGAGAAGTTCCTCCTGCTCATTCTCGTCTAAAAGGGAGCGGTCCATCTGAAACTGTTCCATAAGCCGGATGCCGCCGCCCTTTCCTTTCTGGCAGTATACGGGGATTCCCGAGGCGGACAGGGCATCTAAGTCCCGGTAGATGGTTCTCTGGGACACCTCCAATTTCTCGGCCAGCCACCGGGCCGTCAGCTCCTGATGTTCCATGAGAAGGTATAAGATTTCAAATAATCGGCTGTTTTTCATGACAATCCCCTATGTGATACATTTTCATACATTTTACCAAGATAGAAAAATGATTGCAAGATAAATGAGAATGGATTATAATAGGTCAAATTCAGAGATCAGAAAGGATGAGAAAATGGAACAGGCAAAGGTGATTTTGAAAAAAGGCCAGGGGCGGAGTCTGAAGGCGGGAGGCGCCTGGATCTATGACAATGAGATTGAACGGATGGAAGGAGCCTTTGAAGAAGGAGATCTGGTTCGGGTGGAGGACTTTGACGGCTATCCCATGGGTCAGGGATTTATCAATACAAGATCCACCATTACGGTGCGCATGATGACCAGGAAGAAGGACGTGACAGTGGATGAGGACTTTATTGAGATGAGGGTCCGCAATGCCTGGAATTACCGGAAAGATACGGTGGATACCAAAAGCTGCCGGGTGATCTTTGGGGAAGCAGACTTTCTTCCCGGGATTGTGGTGGACAAATTTGCCGATGTGCTGGTGGTGGAGTCCCTGGCATTAGGAATTAACCGTTTCAAACCCATGATTCTTGAGAAGCTTAAGAAGGTACTTATGGAAGATGGAATCAAGATTCGGGGCGTCTATGAGCGAAGCGATGCCAAGGTTCGGCTTTCAGAGGGCATGGAGCGGGTGAAGGGGTTTATCGGGGAACCCTTTGACACCAAGGTGGAGATCGTGGAGAATGGTGTCCGGTATCTGGTAGACGTGCAGGAGGGGCAGAAGACAGGATTTTTTCTGGATCAGAAATATAACCGGCAGGCAGTGGGAAAGCTGTGCAGGGGCAAAAGGGTTCTGGACTGCTTCACCCACACAGGTTCCTTTGCCTTAAATGCGGGAATGAACGGTGCGTCTTTTGTTCTGGGAGTGGACGCCTCACAGCTGGGAGTGGAACAGGCAAGGGAGAATGCCAGGTTAAACGGGCTGGAGGACAGGGTGAAGTTTGTCTGCGCCGATGTCTTTGACCTTCTGCCGGAGCTGGAGGAGGAAGGGGAGACCTTTGATGTGGTGATCCTGGATCCGCCGGCATTTACCAAATCCCGCAGTTCCGTGAAGAACGCGGTAAAGGGCTATCGGGAGATTAACCTGCGGGGCATGAAGCTTGTGAGGGACGGCGGCTATCTGGCCACCTGCTCCTGTTCCCACTTTATGGATCCGGAGCTTTTCACAAAGACCATCCGGGAGGCGGCGGCAGGAGTCCACAGGAGGCTGAGGCAGGTGGAATACCGGACCCAGGCGGCGGATCATCCTATCTTGTGGGCGGCAGATACGTCCTATTATCTCAAATTTTATATCTTCCAGGTGTGTGAGGAGAAGTGAGAGAAAATAAACCGGAATAAAGGAGGAATCGTTTATACAGAAATTGTCGAATCAGCATTTGGAAGAGGCTCTTGCCTATGTGAGGCAGGAGCCGCAGTTTAATCTGTTTTGCATCGGTGATTTGCAGTGCCTTTCCCGGCTTTTCACTCCCGGACGGATTGCTTTACCTAGGCCATGTTCGCCTCGGAGAGGAATGAGCCGGCAGCCTGGACACTCCCAAACGGGATGCGGTTTTTGCGCAGAACTGCTTTATGGAATTGCCAATGCGATTACCAACAACTCATAGGGTCTCATCATGTACCGTTCTCCATCCAAAGCTTCTCCTATGCCCTCTGCTGGGGAATAATTAGTCAGCAATACCTGACCGCCCCTTTGTTCCCCGGACAGACTGATAGGATGCTCCTTTTCCTCCAGATTACAGAACACGTCCAGTCCCTGTTCCCCCAGGGTCCTCCGGTATGCCAGCACCATGTCCGTGCCTGTCTCCAGAAACGAGATGGCTCCGTCTGCGATTACCCCATACTGTTTTCGCATGGCTATGAACTTCTTATAAAAAGCAAGGATGGAATCCGGATCCCTTTGCTGGGCTTCCACGGTGATCTCCCTTCTAAACCCGGAGGACATGGGAAGCCACGGCTCTGTCCGGGAAAATCCGCCGCAGGCTTCCCCGGTCCACTGCATGGGAGTCCTGCTGTTGTCCCGGGATCTGGCAGATAAAACCTTAAGGGCTTCCTCCTTGGTCTTTCCTCTTTCCAGCAAAATCTCATAATAATTCAGGCTTTCCACATCCCGGTACTGCTCTATGGAAGGGAAATGGGCGTTGACCATGCCGATCTCTTCCCCCTGATAGACATAGGGGGTTCCTCGCATGAGATGAATCATGGCGGCCAGCATTTTAGCCGATTCTTTCCAATAAGTATTCTCGTTTCCAAGCCTGCTCACAATGCGGGGCTGGTCGTGGTTGCACCAGAACAGGGCATTCCAGCCGCCGCCTTCCTGCATCCCCAACTGCCATTCCCGGAAAAGCGCTTTCAATTTCTGATAATCCGTGTCCATGAGAGCCCATTTGTCCCCGTTTTTATAATCCACCTTCAGATGATGGAAGTGAAAGCACATGGAAAATTCTTTTTCCCACGGTGCGGAATACCGAATGCAGTGCTTTAAGGATGTGGAGGACATTTCCCCTACGGTTACAAGATCCTGGATTCCGGAATCCTCTATAAGCTCTTTTAGATATTCGTGGATATGGGGCCCGTCGCTGTAAAAGCGCCGTCCGTCTCCCTCATAATCGTCTTCCATCTGTTCCGGCTTGGACACAAGATTGATCACGTCAAAGCGAAACCCTTTAATCCCTTTTTCCTTCCAAAACCGAAGAATCCCTTTTAACTCTTCCCGGACTCTGGGATTGTCCCAGTTTAAATCTGCCTGGGTCACATCGAACAGGTGGAGATACCATTTTTTCAGTCCGGGAACATACTCCCAGGCAGAACCGCCGAACTTGGACTGCCAGTTTGTAGGGGCCTGGTCCTGGGGCCCATCTCTGAAAATATAATAGCTTTGATAGGCTTCGTCGCCTGCAAGGGCCTTCTGAAACCATTCATGGCTGGTGGAGGTATGGTTAAATACCATGTCCAGCATGATCCCCATGCCGCGCTGTCCGCTCTGCTTAATCAGCTCTTCCAGCTCTTCCATGGTTCCGAACTTGGAATCTACGGCGCGGTAATCTGCTACATCGTATCCGTTATCATTCTGAGGCGAGGGGAAAAACGGCGTCAGCCACAGATAGTCCACTCCCAGCTCCTGAAGATAATCTAATTTTTCTATTACCCCGGGGATGTCTCCAAAGCCATCCCCGTTGGTGTCCCGAAAGGATTTCGGATAAATCTGATACACGGTTTTGCTGC
This sequence comes from Hungatella sp., assembly GCA_022796015.1. Classification (GTDB taxonomy): domain Bacteria; phylum Bacillota; class Clostridia; order Lachnospirales; family Lachnospiraceae; genus UBA3402. Next base: position 22,862 of record JAAWHU010000026.1, read on the forward strand.
TGAAATCTCTCATGCTGTCCTCCCTCTTACTTAAAGGTTACTATGGCCGTCTCTTTTTCTTTTACGGCTATTCCTGTATGGAACTGAATATCCTTGGCATTTCCCGTATTGCTGATTACGCATATGGTAACGTCCCTGTGGCCTGCCTCCTTAATCTTTGCCCGGTCAAACCGGATCAGCGGCGTTCCCCTGGGAACCTTCTGTCCCTCATTCACCAGATATGTAAAACCATCTCCCTTCATGTCCACGGTGTCGAGTCCGATATGTAACAGAACCTCCATGCCGTTTTCAAGCCTTAATCCGCAGGCGTGGCGTGTATCCGGCATCAATGCGGCAATCTCTGCGTCCGCCGGTGCATACAGTGTATCCGATGTGGGAAGGATGGCCATACCATCCCCTAAAATACCTTCCGAGAAGACGCCGTCTCCTACCTCGGCCAGAGGAATCGCCGTTCCTGACAGAAAGGCCGTCAATTCTTCTGGGGCCTTAAGTACCTGGTCTGCCGGCAGGCGCTTTGTTCCCACAAGGGCTGTCAGCAGGAAGGGAACGGCGAAAGCAGCGGTCATGGAAATTGCAAAGGGAGCCATAAACTGGGGCTGAATGGATAGGATACCGGGGATGCCGCCTACGCCGATGGCATTGGCAGTTGTCCCTGTGGCCACACAGATAATCGCGGCAATACCGGAACCAATCATTCCGCAGATAAAGGGGAAGCCTTTTTTTAAATTCACGCCGAAGATGGCAGGCTCTGTAACGCCTAAGTAACAGGAAATACATGCAGGAATATTGACCTCCTGGGCCTGGGGATCCTTTCTCTGAAGCCAGATCATTCCGAGAACCGCGGAGCCCTGTGCAATATTGGACAAGGCGATCATGGGCCACAGCATGGTTCCGCCGTAGTCTGCAATCAGCTGGAGATCAATGGCATTGGACATATGATGGAGTCCTGTAATAACCAGGGGGGGGGCATAGACCACACCGAATACAGCGCCGAACACCACCTTAAAGGTTCCTGTAATTCCGGCAAACACAATGGCGGAGATTGCCGCTCCCACCTTCCAGCCTATGGGCCCCAATAGGAAATGTGCGGCCATCACCGACAACAGCAGGCTGAAGAAGGGAACCACGATCATGGAGATAACCTGCGGCGTGATCTTTCGGAAAAATTTTTCCAGGTACACCAGTGTAAATGCGGCTAAAATCGCGGGAATGACCTGCCCCTGGTAACCGATCATGTTGACCTGGAAACCACCGAAATTCCACTTGGGTATGTCTGCTGCCAGGGTTTTGGCAACGGCATAGGCATTCAAAAGCTGCCCGGACACCAGGGTCAGGCCCAGTACGATGCCAAGCATCTGGGTGGTTCCCATCTTCTTGGTTACCGACCAGCAGATCCCCACGGGAAGCATGTGGAACACGGCTTCCCCTATGAGCCACAGAAAACTGTCGATTCCCGCCCAGAACTGGCTGATATCACATAAGGTTTTCGTCCCGTTTTCAAACAGATATAAGCTGTCAATACAGTTTCTGAAGCCGAGGATCAGACCGCCTGTGATAATTGCAGGAATAAGGGGTGCAAAAATCTCCGCCAGGGCGGTGATCACTCTCTGAAGCCCGTTCTGATTCTTCTTTGCCGCCTGCTTTAAGGCATCCTTGGATACCCCTTCAATACCTGCTTCCTTAATAAAGTCGTTGTAAAAATCAGCCACCGTGTTGCCGATAATCACCTGAAATTGTCCTGACTGGGTAAAGCTTCCCTTTACCGCCTTCATGGATTCAATCTCTTTCACATCTGCCTTTGCAGGCTCCACCAGAGCAAACCGCATCCTTGTCATACAATGGGAGACGGCGGCGATGTTTTCTTTTCCGCCTACCAGATGTAATAATTGTTTTGCATCCTCTGTGTAGTTACCCATTCTTTGTTCCCTCCGTTCATCCAAACTTGTTTAAACATGTATCTGTAGAATGTTATAACACACTTGTTTAAACATGTCAACATCTTTTCGGAAATTTGTTTAAACAAGTATCTGGATTTGTGTTGACTTTTCCAAGGGGTGTTTTTATAATATGGAATAAGAGGTGAAGAAGAGATGCCAAAAGCAATTTATGAAACGATTTATAAAGATTTAAAAGAGAAAATAGAAGCCAATGTTTTCGCCTACCAGGAGCTTTTACCATCGGAAAACACCCTGATTCAAACCTATAACTGCTCCCGCAACACCCTGCGCCGGGCAGTGGGCCGTCTGGTAACCGATGGCTATGTACAGACCATGCAGGGAAAGGGGGTGCGCAATATCTATCAGCCCATTTCCCAGACAGCCTTTACCATCGGAGAGATCGAGACGTTCCGGGAATCCGCCCTGCGCAGCGGCCATCATGCCCTCACAAAAGTCCTGTTATTTACGGAGTTTGCCATCAGCGAAAAGCAGGCCCTGTCCACAGGCTTTCCTGCGGGGGCCGATATTTATTATATTCAGCGTCTGCATTATCTGGATGATGTGCCCCTGATTCTGAACCACAATTACTTCTTAAAAGAGGCGGTGCCCGGTCTCACAAGAGAAATCGCGGAAAAATCCATTTATCAATATTTGGAAGAGACCCTGCATATGACCATTGTGAACAGCAAGCGGGTCATGACCGTAGAAAAGATGACGCAGATTGATGAAACCTACCTAAAGATGAACGCCCAGGACTATAACTGCATGGCTGTGGTCAGCAGCCAGACCTACAACAGCCATGGGGTTATGTTTGAGTATACCCAGTCACGGCACCGCCCAGACTATTTCCGGTTCTATGACAATGCGGTGAGAAAATCCATGTGAACCGTAACGGTGAGCTTCCCGTTGGTCATAAAGGCTTCACTTTCACCGTGACAAAGAACAGAAATCATGTTACCATATTAGAGAAGCATGTGATTTTACAAGAAAGAAGCAGAGAAAGAGTTATTATGGAAAAGCAGGAGAAGACCAGATACAAATTAGCCCAATCGGTAAAGGCATGTATGAAGACTACGCCGGTGGACAAGATTACGGTGAAGGATATTGTGGAGGGAGCCGGGGTGGCCAGACAGACCTTTTACCGGAATTTTCTGGACAAATACGACCTGATCAACTGGTATTTTGACAAGCTGGTGCTGGCATGCTTTGAGCAGATCGGGGTCAGCCATACGGTGGAGGAAAGCCTGACCCAGAAGCTTCGGTTTATTCAGGAGGAAAAATCATTTTTTATGGGTGCCTTCCGCTCGGACGACCACAATTCTCTGAAGGAACATGACTTTGAGCTGATTCTTGGATTTTACCAGGAGCTTATATCCGAGAAGTCCCATAAGCCTATGGAGGAGGAGATCCAGTTTCTTCTTGAGATGTATTGTCAGGGTTCCGTCTATATGACGGTGAAGTGGATTCTGGGAGGCATGAGGGAAGAGCCGGAGGAGATGGCCAGAAAGCTGGTGGAGGCCATGCCGCCAAAACTCTGCAACGTGTTTGGAGAATTGGGCCTGCTGTAAAAATGCACAAATATAAATGTAATATTTTCACAAAGATCGCGGGAAAGTGACAGACAGAAGGGTTTGTCACTTTCTTTTTTTGCCGATACTCGTTAAACTTATAACAGAACTAAAAATCAGTTTTTATAAAAAGGAGAGATGTGTCATGGCAAACAGAATCGTATTAAATGAAACCTCCTATCATGGAGCAGGCGCCATAAAGGAGATTCCCGCAGAGGTAAAGGGAAGAGGCTTTGGGAAAGCATTCCTATGCTCCGATCCTGACTTAATCAAATTCGGCGTGACAAAGAAAGTCACCGATGTTCTTGAGGCAGAGGGACTGGCATATGAGATTTATTCTGATATCAAAGCCAACCCTACCATTGAAAATGTGCAGTCCGGCGTAGCGGCCTTTAAGGCCTCCGGTGCAGACTATATTATCGCCATCGGCGGCGGCTCCTCCATGGATACAGCCAAGGCCGTAGGGATTATTATTACCAATCCTGAATTTGAGGATGTGAGAAGCTTAGAGGGCGTTGCGCCTACTAAGAAGCCCTGTGTGCCCATTATTGCAGTGCCCACCACAGCCGGTACGGCAGCAGAGGTTACCATCAACTATGTGATCACCGATGTGGAGAAGAAGAGAAAGTTCGTATGTGTGGATACCCATGATATTCCTGTAGTGGCTGTCATTGATCCGGACATGATGGCCTCCATGCCAAAGGGCCTGACTGCCGCTACTGGTATGGATGCCCTGACTCATGCCATCGAAGGATATATTACCAAGGGCGCATGGGAGATGACGGATATGTTCCATCTGAAAGCCATTGAGATCATTGCCGGTTCCTTAAGAGGCGCTGTTGACAATACTCCTGAGGGGCGTGAGGGCATGGCTTTGGGACAGTATGTGGCAGGCATGGGCTTTTCCAATGTAGGTCTTGGGATCGTTCACTCCATGGCCCACTCCCTTGGAGCTGTCTATGACACGCCTCACGGTGTGGCTAACGCCATTCTCCTTCCCACGGTTATGGAATACAACGCCTCCTGCACCGGCGACAAGTACAAATATATTGCCAAGGCAATGGGCGTAGAGGGCACGGAAGCCATGAGCCAGGAGGAATACCGCAAGGCTGCCGTAGATGCCGTGAAGAAGCTTTCCCAGGATGTGGGAATTCCGGCGGATTTAAAAGAGATCGTGAAGGAAGAGGATATCCAGTTCCTGGCCGAATCCGCTTTCGCAGACGCCTGCCGTCCAGGCAATCCCAGAGATACCTCTGTGGAGGAGATTATCGGATTGTACAAATCACTGATGTAAAGCTTAGGGCTTATAGCCCAGGCAAGAGAAATCCCTGCCCAGTCAATGTCACGCAGACATTTGATTCCCGGCAGGGATTCTTTTTATGCCATTACAGTACAATGGCAAGAAAAGGTTAAGTAAAAAGTAAAAAAAGAATGGGGGAAATATGATAGAATAAAAAGGTATTTTGCCAAAAAATTTTGGGCTTTTGCGTTTGTGTACCGGCGATGGGGAATACAGCTGCCTTCCGGACGGCCCCCTTCCCCCTGAACGAAAAAGCATAGTTAAGAGACACAAGGAGAGAACGATATGAGAGATAGGAAATATTTGATGAAACGCTGTCAAAGCCTGATGTTTGCGGGAGCTGTTGCAGTGATGGCGGGACTGGGGACGCAGACTGTATGGGCCAATGGACCGGGGGAGGCAGGGCAGCCTTCTTTCAATCCCACTGAGGCAGGCCCGGGGACGTCGGGGCCGGGAAGCAGCGGAGGCCCCGGGAGCAGCGTGAGCCCCGCCCCGGGAAGCACCGGTGGCCCCGGAGGCAGCGGGACTCCGTCTCAGCCTGAGACTTCCACATCCAATCCCAATGCCTGGAAAAGGTCCGGTGGGAATTATGTGATGCCGGATGGGTCTATGATTACCAATGTGTTCCGCAGAGGAATCGATGTGTCCCGCTGGCAGGGGGAGATAAACTGGAGTCAGGTTGCAGCAGATGACGTGTCTTTTGTTATGCTGGGAACCCGGTCTAAGGGGGAGGTAGATCCTAATTTCCACAGGAATATCCAGGGAGCCGTAAGCGCGGGAGTCCAGGTGGGGGCTTATATCTATTCCCTGGCCACCACACCTGAGATGGCTCTGGAGGAGGCGGATTTTGTCATCAATCTGATTAAAGATTATCCGGTATCCTACCCGGTGGCCCTCGACATGGAGGACAGCGTCCAGGCTGCTCTTTCTGCGGATGAGCTGGCGGCCATTGCCAACGCGTTCTGCCAAAGGATTGCGGGAGCCGGATATTATCCTATCATATATGCCAATGAATATTGGCTCAACAATCACCTGGATATGTCAAAGATGAACTATCCTGTGTGGGTGGCCAGGTACAATCAAAAACCTACATATTCTTCCCCTGTTATGTGGCAGGCCACAAGCACCGGGTCTGTAAAAGGAATCGGCACCAACGTGGATATTGATTTTCAGTTCCATGATTTCTCATCGGTGATTCCGGCCAATACCTGGAGGAACATCGGAGGCAATTACTTCTACTATGCCGATTACGCCATGCAGAAGGACAGCTGGATCCATGATGGAGATGGCTGGTATTACATGGGGCAGGACGGACTGGCTCTCAAGAACTGGCAGATGTTAGGCGGGGAGCGGTATTATCTGGATGCTGATTCCGGAAAGATGCGTTATGGCTGGATGCAGGATGGAAGCTCCTGGTATTATCTGGGCAGTTCCGGCGCGGCAGTGAAGGGCTGGATCAATGACAATGGTACCTGGTATTACGGAGATCAGGGAGAAGGCGCTATGCGCACAGGCTGGCTGGAGGATGGAGGCCAGTTCTACTATCTCAATGACTCGGGCAGGATGGTCACCGGCTGGGTCAGCCAGGATAACCGGTGGTACTATATGGGCGGCAGCGGCGCCATGTCAAGAGGCTGGATTCAGGATGGGGACAGCTGGTATTATCTGGATCAAAACGGTGTGATGCAGACTGGCTGGAAGGAGGATAACGGCCACAGATATTTCCTGAAAGAAAGCGGACAGAGGGCAGAAGGCTGGCGGCAGGTCGATGGAATCTGGTACTATTTTGACGAGGAAGGCCGCATGACCACGGATTGGCAGATGGTGGATGGTTCCTGGTATTATCTTGGAAGTGACGGTCATTTGGCGACAGGCCTGACTCAGGTGAACGGGGTGAATTATTACTTGAGCCCGGAGGATGGACGAATGGCGGCAGATACCACCTTGACAGTGGGAGATGTGACTTATCATGCAGATGCAAGCGGAGCTCTTACGATAAACTAAGAGATGCTGCCGGCCTCGGGCCGGAGGAAGCAGGAAAGGAACATGGACGGTATGGAGAAACAGGTCTTGGAGTATCTTGGCAGTGCCGGGAAGGTGCTTGTAGGTATCGGAGGAGAGTGGAAAGCCGACAAGGAGCCTCAGATCCTTCAGGCATACGAGGCCCTGGCAAGGCTGCTTGAGGATAAGGACTATTTTATTGTGACCACCAATACAGATGCGGTGATTTATGACAGCTCATTGGATTCGGAAAGAATCGTGGCGCCCTGCGGCAACGTTACCTGGCGCCAATGTTCTAAAGCCTGCACAAAGGATATCTGGGAGCCGGGGGAGATTCCCGACGACCTCTGTCCCCACTGCGGGGCGCCCTTGACGGGCAACACAAGGGAGGCGGAAACCTATATTGAGGAGGGGTATCTGCCCCAATGGCAGAGGTATACGAGCTGGCTTGCCAGAACCATGAATCAGGAGCTTTTGGTGCTGGAGCTGGGAGAGGGCTTTAAGGTACCTACCGTGATTCGGTGGCCCTTTGAAAAGACCGTTTACTTTAACCGCAAGTCTCGCATGTACCGGGTTCATCAGTCTTTAAGCCAGGTGACGGAGGAAATCCGGGAACGTGCCCTACCCGTGCCGGAAAATTCGGCAGAATGGGTAAGAAAGCTGGAAAAATTATTGTAATTTTCATGGGAATTATGTATAATTGTGAAAGAATTCTCAGCAGACAGGGGGGGCGCTCTCTTGTCTGCCGAGAGTAATTTTACCCGCGAAAAGGGGATGACCATATGGTTGCCATCATTGATTATGATGCCGGGAATTTAAAAAGTGTGGAGAAAGCCCTGGATTTTCTTGGACAGAGGACTGTGATCACAAGAGATCGGAGAGAGATCCTTGGAGCGGACAAGATTATACTGCCAGGTGTGGGAGCCTTCGGCGATGCCATGGGAAGGCTTTCTCAGTATGGCCTGGTGGAGGTGATCCGGCAGGCGGCAGAGGAGAAGATTCCGTTTCTGGGCATCTGCCTGGGGCTGCAGCTGATGTTTGAGAGCAGCGAGGAGAGTCAGGGAGTACGGGGATTGGGGCTTTTGAAGGGAAGGATCTTAAAGATTCCCCCTTGTCTGGGGCTTAAGATTCCCCATATGGGCTGGAATTCTCTGGATATCAGGCCGGGCTCCAGGCTGTTTGCAGGGATTCCATCAGGAGCTTATGTGTACTTTGTCCATTCCTATTATCTGAGGGCTGAGGATGAGGCAGTGGTTGCGGCCTCCACAGAATACAGCACCCATATTCACGGGGCAGTGGAGACAGGGAATCTCTTTGCCTGCCAGTTCCATCCGGAGAAAAGCGGGGATGTGGGGCTTAAGATCCTGAAAAATTTTGTGGAGATGTGATAGGGAGGAGTCTATGTTTACAAAACGAATTATTCCCTGTCTGGATGTGCACAACGGCCGGGTGGTGAAGGGCGTCAATTTCGTGAATCTGAAGGATGCAGGAGATCCGGTGGAGATTGGGGCGGCTTACGGGAGAGCCGGGGCGGATGAACTGGTATTTTTGGATATTACCGCTTCTTCCGAGGCAAGGGACACTATGGTGGATATGGTGCGGAGAGTCGCCCAGACCGTGTTTATTCCTTTTACTGTAGGCGGCGGCATCCGAACCGTGGAGGATTTCAGGCGGCTTCTGCGGGAGGGAGCAGATAAGATCTCAATTAATTCTTCTGCCATCGACAATCCGGGCCTTATCCGGGATGCTGCAGAAAAGTTCGGCAGACAGTGTGTGGTAGTAGCCATTGATGCCAAGAAGAGGGCGGATGGATCCGGCTGGAATGTGTACAAGCACGGAGGCAGGATCGATACGGGGCTGGACGCTGTGGAGTGGGCCAGGAAGGCCGACAGCCTTGGAGCAGGGGAGATTCTCCTTACCAGTATGGACTGTGATGGCACCAAGAAGGGTTATGACTGCCGGCTTACGTCTGTGATCGCCCAGAATGTGTCGGTTCCTGTCATCGCCTCAGGCGGCGCAGGGACAAAGGAACATTTTTATGAAGCCCTCACAGAAGGGCAGGCAGATGCGGCTCTGGCGGCATCTCTCTTCCATTATAAAGAGCTGGAGATCAAAGATCTGAAATCCTATCTCTATGACAGAGGGGTCTCCGTGCGGACATGAACGAAAAAGCCGGAAAGGATGCCGGGGAATATCCGGGGAAGAAGGATAATACATTAAGAAAAGAGGAAAACTATGGGAGCTATACAGAATGACTGGCTGGAAGCAGTAGGAGAGGAATTTAAAAAGCCCTATTACAAGGAGCTGTATGAATTCGTAAAAGAGGAGTACAATACAAAGACCGTGTATCCTCCGTCGGAGGATATCTTTAATGCCCTTCACCTAACCGCACTAAAAGACGTGAAGGTGCTGGTTCTGGGCCAGGATCCTTATCACAATGTGAATCAGGCTCATGGATTGTCCTTTTCTGTTCTGCCGGGACAGAAGACGCCGCCCTCTCTCCAGAATATTTACAGGGAGCTTCACGACGATTTAGGCTGCTATATTCCCAATAACGGTTATCTGGAAAAATGGGCGAAGCAGGGCGTGCTGATGCTCAATACCGTATTGACCGTATGTGCCCACAAGCCCAATTCCCACCAGGGAAAAGGCTGGGAGAAGTTTACGGATGCGATCATTGAGGCAGTCAATGGGCAGGACCGTCCCATAGTGTATCTTCTGTGGGGGCGTCCGGCTCAGAGCAAGATTCCCATGCTGAATAATCCAAAGCATTTGATCCTGAAGGCTCCTCATCCAAGTCCCTACTCTGCGGACAGGGGATTTTTCGGATGCCGCCATTTCAGTCAGGCCAATGAATTTTTAAGGGCCAACGGTGCAGAACCTGTTGACTGGCAGATTGAAAATATTTAGAGGAGAGCGTAATGAGTGTCATTGAAGTGTTGAAGGTCCTGGTGTTCGGAATTGTGGAAGGCTTTACGGAATGGCTTCCCATCAGCAGTACAGGACATATGATCCTGTTGGATGATCTGATTCATCTGAATGTGACAGATGAGTTCCGCGAAGTATTCATGGTAGTGATCCAGCTGGGAGCCATCCTGGCAGTGGTTCTCCTCTATTTTAAGAAGCTGAATCCCTTTGTCCCTTTAAGGAGCATAAGGGGGCGGGATCTGTCGGGAGTGTGGGCCATTGGCAAGGCGGCGGCAGTGAAAAAGCACACAATGATTCTGTGGATGAAGGTGGTGGTTGCCTGCCTTCCGGCCGCGATTGTGGGAATTCCCTTAGATGACTGGATGGAAGCTCATCTTCGCAGTAGCTATGTGGTGGCGGCCATGCTGATCCTGTACGGAGTTCTTTTTATTGTTGTGGAGAACAGGAATTATGGCCAAAGGCCTGCAGTGGAGAGGACAGGGCAGATATCTGTCCGCCTGGCGTTCTATATCGGACTGTTCCAGGTCCTTTCTCTTGTACCCGGAACCTCCCGTTCAGGAGCCACTATTCTCGGAGCCATGATTCTGGGATGCTCGCGCAGTGCGGCGGCGGAATTCTCATTCTTTTTAGGAATCCCGGTAATGTTCGGGGCAAGCCTGCTAAAGCTGGTGAAGTTCGGCTTCCACTTTACGGGAGCTGAGGTATTTACCCTGATTTTCGGTATGGTGGTGGCATTTTTGGTGTCTGTCTATTCCATCAAGTTTTTAATGAGCTATATCAGGAGAAATGATTTTAAACTCTTCGGATATTATCGGATTGTACTGGGAATCATAGTGTTTTTATATTTTGGAATCAAGGCTCTTATGGCTTTTTGGGCATGAATTCAGAAATTTGTACACAAAAAAGGTGAAAGATTCGTCTGTAAGCGAGTCTTTCACCTTTGTGCACGATTACTGGTGTCTGATAAAACCATTCATTATCCTCTCTTGCTTTAAGGTGCAAACAATCTTTCAATCCGCTCCTCTGCATGTTTTTCGTCGCTGCCGCTAAAAAAGAACAACTGTGTCTGGGCGCGCGTATCGAATCCTTGTATCATCGCCTCGTAGTCTTTCACGTTAATCCTGGATGCTTCATACTCTACAAAAATGTCGCAGTCACAGGATTTCGCAGTCGTGATAAGTACGGTCAATGGAATAGGATGATACCTTTGGCGAATATCCATTGCCTTCCGTAACATAACTCAGCCTCCTTACCTGTAGGGAAACATTAATATGGCGATATATAACTTTCCCTTTTATTGTAGCACGTCTAAAACAAATTTTCAAGCAAGGAGACTGAAAAAGTCTTAAAAAACTCGAAAGAAATTAGTAAATATTAACGAAATTTCGTAATAAACGGAAGGTCTACAGGCCTTCGGCAATTTCATAGAGCAATTTTTCTGAATCTTTCCATCCAAGGCAGGGATCGGTGATGGATTTCCCATAGCAGTGTTCCCCGATTTTCTGACAGCCCGGTTCGATGTAGCTCTCAATCATAACACCTTTTACCATGTCCTTGATCTCCAAAGAGTGGCGGCGGCTGTGAAGAACCTCCTTCACAATCCGGATCTGTTCCATATACTGTTTGCCGGAGTTAGAGTGATTGCCATCCACGATGCAGGCCGGGTTTTTCAGCTCTCTTTTGCTGTACAGCTCGTGGAGAAGGATCAGATCCTCATAATGGTAGTTGGGAAGGTTCTGCCCATGTTTGTTCACTGCGCCCCGGAGGATGGTGTGAGTCAGGGGATTGCCGGAAGTCTTTACCTCCCATCCCCGGAAAATAAATTCGTGGGAACCCTGGGCGGCTACCACAGAGTTGAGCATAACTGACAGATCGCCGCTTGTAGGATTTTTCATGCCAACAGGCACATCACAGCCGCTGGCCACCAGACGATGCTGCTGGTTCTCCACAGAACGCGCGCCTACGGCCACATAGGACATCAGGTCATCCAGATAACGCAGGTTTTCCGGGTAGAGCATTTCGTCGGCAGTGGTAAGACCTGTCTCCTGAACCACATGCATATGCATCTTGCGGATGGCAATAAGACCCTCATACATGTCGGGGCGTTTCTCAGGGTCAGGCTGATGGAGAAGCCCTTTGTAGCCTTCTCCGGTGGTGCGGGGCTTGTTGGTATATACTCTTGGAATGATAATAAGCCGGTCTTTTACTTTCTCCTGCACCGGAACCAGACGGCTTGCATAATCCAGGACAGCCTCCTCGTTATCTGCCGAGCAGGGTCCGATAATGACCAAAAATTTGTCACTCTCACCGGTCAGCACATCTCTGATCTCCTGGTCACGCCTTTCCTTCAGAGAAGCCAACCCTGCCGGAAGCGGAAACTGCTGGCGAATCTCAGCCGGTGAAGGCAGCATATTTATAAATTCTAATCCCATAATCTAGCACTCCTTTCAATAAACAGGCATTATTATAATATAAAAAAGCCAAAAATGTAAAGCGAATTTTATGTTTTTTAGTCTTATGACAGGGGGGCTGACTCACAGTAATCAGGCTGAAACTTGTGGCTGTTCCAGTAGTCGGAGGCAAGCCGGATAAAGGCCTTTGCAGGTCTGCTCAAGTAGCTGCCTTTTTTATAGCTGGCAGCCAGTTCCCATGTGGGATGATCGGGAAGACAGAAGAAAGAAACATTGGGAATGGATGGGTCATAGTAATAGTCCGACAGCAGGCCGCAGCACATATTGTTGGAGATAATGTTAAGGATGGTGTGGCTGCGGGAGGTTTCAAAAAGCACAGTGGGCACAAACCGATGTTTCCTGAACAGGGAATCTACCCACTCATAGATGGTAGATTCTCTGTACATCAGTGCAAAGGGTTCATCCTTTAGCTCATTAAGATTCAGCTCAGGAAGCCGCCTGCCCGGCCGTTTGACTGCTTTTTGGCAGATGGGGGAGGAGGAGGGCAGTGCCAGTAAAAGCTCCTCGGAGACAATGTGGAGATATTCGTCACCGGTCTTCTGCCAGTCAAGAAGGGTCAAAAAGCCCACGTCCAGAACCCCCTGGGCGATCAGCTTCTGCTGCTGCCGCACACTGGCTTCATATGCCTGGAGAGAGATGTCCGGAAACTGTTTGTGAAATTCCAGATATACTGCGGTGAACATGGAGGTTCCGTGTTCCGGAGGAAATCCGATGGAGAGCATTCCCTTTCTGGAGTCAGCCAGATCCCGTATCTGATTGTATGCCTCCTTCTTTTTGCGGAGGATATCTGCGGCTGTCTGGATGTAGATTTCACCTGCCTCCGTAGGGATGCATCCCGAACGAGACCGGTAGAACAGGGGGGTGCCAAGGTCCTTTTCAATACGCCCAACCTGCTGATTCAGAGCGGAAGGGGTGATAAAAAGTTTTTCTGCCGCTTTGGTAAAGCTGCGTTCTTCTGCAATTTTTATGATGTATTCCAGTTCTTTTAGATTCATAATGTTTGTTCTCCTGATTTCACTCTATTATAGCGGTAAAAGAAGAAAAAGACAATTAGAAAAATTAAAGATAAAATAAATTAAATTAAATTTACTTAACAATAATATGCAGTTATACTAATGCTATAGGAGCAGAAGCGTGCAGGCAGGGAACAGGTATGGCTGCCTGGGGAAAGGAGAGGAGGAACAGACTATGGAATATGAGAAGGAATTTCAATGGAAAGACGAAAAGTACCGGAGCAGTACCCTGACTAATGGTCTTGGGCGCTCCGGCCAGAGAGCGCTTTTATATGCCGGTGGAATGGATGAGGAGGACATGAAAAAGCCCTTTGTGGCAGTGATCGGTTCCTTCAGTGAGATGGTGCCGGGCCATGTGCATCTAAGAGAGCTGGCTGATTATGTAAAGCAGGGGATTCTGGAGGCTGGCGGCGTTCCGAAGATTTCAGAGACCATCGCTATCTGTGATGGGCTATGCCAGGGCCACAAGGGGATGCGGTATCCTCTGGCCAGCCGGGATCTCATTGCAGACTCCATCGAGATGGTGGTGGAAGCCCATCATTTTGATGCCATGGTTCTTCTTGCGGGATGCGACAAGATCATTCCGGGCATGATTATGGCAGCGGCCAGACTGGATATTCCGGCTATTATCGTTCCGGGAGGCCCTATGCTTCCAGGCAATGTGGGGGGAAATCCCCTATTTTGTTCCAGTGAGTTGAGAGAATATCCGGGACGGGTAGAAAAAGGAACAACTGCGGTAGAGGAGATGAAGGAAGCCGAGAGGGAAGCTCTTCCCACTGCGGGAAGCTGCGCTCATCTGGGAACAGCCAATTCCATGTGTATGCTGTCGGAGGTGCTGGGACTGGCAATGCCGGGAGCAGGAACTGCATCGGCGGTCTCCAACAAGAGAAAACGAATTGCCAAGGCATCGGGGCGGCAGATCATGGAGTTGTTGGAGAAGAACATTACTCCCAGGAAGATTCTTACCAGGGAAACCCTGCTCAACGGAATCACAGGAGCCATGGCTACAGGTTCCTCTACCAATCTGGTGCTTCACCTCATGGCCATCGCCCATGAGGCAGGTGTGAGGCTGGAGCTGAAGGATTTTGACAGAATAAGCCGTGAAGTTCCCTTTATCTGCAATCTGCAGCCATCGGGAGCCTATCCCATCGTATCCCTGGATTCCAACGGAGGCATTCCGGCAGTCTTAAAGACTGTGGAGTACGCGCTGCATCCTGATTCTATGACCGTCACCACAAAGACTGTGAAGGAGCTTTTAAAATCGGTGAAGCCGGTATATGGAGATGTGATCAAGCCTTTGGACAATCCTCAGAAGCCGGAGGGCGGTATTGCTGTGCTTTACGGCAGCCTGGCCCCAGATGGAGCGGTGATCAAACAGTCCGGTGTGAAGGAATCCATGTACTATTTTAAGGGAAAGGCAAGAGTCTTCAATTCTATGGAGGAGGCGGATGCCGCCATAAGCGGCGATCAGATTCGGCCGGGAACCGTAGTGGTAATCCGGTATGAGGGGCCTAAAGGGGGGCCGGGTATGAGGGAGATGCTGTCTACCACAGCCCTGATTATGGGAAGGGGGATGGACGAGGAATGTGCCTTGGTTACGGATGGGCGCTTTTCCGGCGCTACCCACGGCCCATGTGTAGGCCATGTATCTCCTGAGGCGGCGGCAGGAGGGCCTATTGCATTTGTGGAGGATGGAGACGAGATTGAGATTGATATTACCAACCGCAGCCTGAAGCTTCATGTGGATGAGGAGGAATTGGCCAGAAGAAAGCAGGGATGGGCCCCTCTTGTGAAGCCAAGAATGCCTGCCCTGGCTAAATATGCCGCATTGGTAGGCTCTGCAGATACGGGGGCGGTGATTGATGTGGCAAAATTAGATAGACAGTCATAAAATGAACAGATGATTGCGAAAGCCAAAGCCAGGGGAATATTCTGGCCATATCTTAAATGTCTTTTCCTGTAAGATATGGTCAGAATATTCAGCTCCTTTTGGTTACATGGGGTGATGGTCAAAATCGCATTCTCCGTCATCGTTCAGATCCATGTGTTCATGGGTGGGGCCGCCGTAAAATTCTTTGCCTACTACATTGTAGGACTGCCGGCTTTCTTCGATAGCCTGGGACAGGAGACGGCGGACCTCCACCGGTCTTTTTATGTTCTTTAAGGTGATCTCAGGAGTGGAGTCTACCTTGGTCTTTAAAATAATATCACCGGTGCCAAAGAGCTTGCCGGCCAGAGTCTGGCGGAAGGTCAGATCCACAATGCGGTACAACAGGGTCTCGTCGAGAATGGTATTGAAAAAGCCCTGCTTGATCATAAGACGTCCGTCTTCTATGTAGTAGGTGGTGAAGCTAATGGGGAACCAGAGATGATGCTTTTTATCCTTCCATAAATAATCGGTTTCTTTTGCCATATGATACCCTTCTTTCTGTGTGGTTACATTGCTAATGGAACTTAATGCATTGCTATTGTACCACAGAAATGTGCTTATGTCATGTGGGAAGGGGAGATTCTCTGTAATTATAAGGGCAGGTTTAGTTCTTTATGAAAATATTTTAGCGGTGAGAAGAGATACCGGCGTTCAAATTCTTTAAGGAAGATACTTCTTTACGAATTTGTTCTATATTGGTAATGGTTTCCACATATTCATCATGATCGATGATTGCATTTTCTGAGGTAATATATTCGGGATTTTGAATGATAACGGTTTTTGAGTAATCAAGGCCTGAATGAGACTTTCTGGAGCGGGCAGATTCTCTAAAATGATATGCATACGGATGGGAAATATGACTTCGATACGGAATGCAGATAAAGTAATCATAATGGGCTTGCAGCAACAAACAATCATAGGCCCTGTTGGTTTTTTGCAAAATTTCCTGAAATGGGGGATTGGGATATGCTTTATAAAATGTATCTGTCATTTTTAAGATTTGATGATCATATGCTTCTCGAAATTTCATACAGATGTTCTCCTGAATTATGTAAAGAGCGGGAAGATCTGTATCTTCCCGCTAAGAATCCTCACTCGGTCAATTTTTATTTTACCGACGAGTCAGAACCGTCACTCGTCTCATCTGAGAAATTCTCTTCTTAATATAGTATAATTTATATCAGTGCAACCAGAAGTTTCTTACATTTTTTAAGGTTCCGTTTGTCTTTCAAAATTCCCGGCTGCTTTTGTGCTACACAACAACCAATATGCAGTATAGTCAGAGTTATGTACATATCCTTTACAATATGTTATACTTGCAAGGCAAGGTAGAGTAGGCATTTGCGAAACTCAAAACTTGGCTGAATATTCTGACCATATATTCCAGGAAAAGCCATTACACCATGGAGCTGAGAC
>JAAWHU010000139.1 GCA_022796015.1 Hungatella sp.
CATACCCCGTTTAGTACTGTCGATGTGTGTCTCATCAACCGACTTCCCTATTATAGCAAAAGATTTGCGATTTGAAAAGCATTTTCTTGAAAAAATTTTTGAGATAGGATATGATTATGAAAGAAACCCGAAAAAATAAGGAAAATTACAGAGGAAATGGAGGGCCGGGATGAGGGGAATTGTAAGTTTTGACATGGATATGACGCTTCTGGACCATAAAACATTCCAGATTCCGGAGAGCTCCGTAAAAGCCATTGAGAAATTGCGGGAGAATTATTTGGTGATCTTGGCCACAGGACGGGACATGGACAGCCATCACAGTGTGGCGCTGAAGGATCAGATCCACATGGATGCCATAATCCATACCAACGGCGCCAAGATTACAGTTGGGGACAAAGTGATCTATAAGTCCTTCATGTCAAGGGAATTGAAAGAGAAGCTGCTGACATTTGCCGTAGATCATAATCTGTCAGTGGGAGTTACCATAGGTAATGAGGATTACTACACTCATCCCGAGAACGTGACAGACATGGATAAGAAGAAGTGGAAAGAGTGCGGGCGCAGGTATGAGGATCCATGGAGGCTCCTTGATATAGATGTTCCCTCCATGTGCTATCTGGGAGCGCCGGAGGGGGCCGCGCTGATTGAAGAGGCATTTGATGAGCTGAGGCTGCCTTTGTTTGCCGGTCTTACAGGGGCGGATATTATTGAATCAAGAAATTCCAAGGCCAACGGGCTGAAGACAGTGTGTGACTATTTTGGGGTTGCCATGGAGGAGACTTACGCTTTTGGAGACAGTATGAATGATTATGAGATCATCCAGGCTGCGGGAACCGGCGTGGTTATGGGCAATGGGGATCCAAGGCTGAAGGAGGTGGCAGACTATATAACCTCCGATGTTGATGAAGACGGAATCTACAAGGCCTGTGTGCATCTGGGGCTTATTGCGGATTAGCAGGTAATACCTATATGCAGATTAGAAGAGAAAGGAGAACATATGGCAGTTACTTATGATTTGCTGATTATCGGCGCAGGCCCCGGGGGATATACGGCGGCTATGAAGGCGGCGGAGGCAGGACTGAAGACAGGCGTCATTGAGAAAGAGAAGTTAGGAGGAACTTGTCTTAACCGGGGATGTATTCCCACAAAGGCTTTGCTTCATGCATCCAGTCTCTTTGCCACCATGCAGAGATGCGACGAGTTTGGCGTCAGTGTAGAGGAGATGGCCTTTGATTTTAAAAAGATGCAGAAATGCAAACAGAAGGCAGTCCGTGCATACAGGGACAGAGTGGAGGAGCAATTTAAAAAACTGGGAATCGATCTGATCGAAGGGAAGGCTACTCTCCGCCGGGACCGGAATGTGGAGGTAAATTCTTTCTCAGGCAAAGATTTTTACTCGGCAAAGAACATTATTATTGCCACGGGAGCAACGGCAAAGATGCCCCGTATCCCGGGCATAGAGCTGGAAGGAGTGTTAAGCAGTGACCGGCTTTTGGCAGCTGAGACATGGAATTTTGACAGGATTACCATTGTGGGCGGCGGAGTCATCGGTGTGGAGATGGCCACTATTTTTAATAATCTCTGTGCCAAGGTAACCATTATTGAGCAGGGAAGCCATCTTTTAGGGCCCATGGATCAGGAGATTGCCAAAGCCTTGGAGGCGGATCTGACTGCCAAGGGAATCCAGGTGTACTGTGATGCAGCTCTTAAGAAGATCACGAAGGACAAAGGGCTGGTATGTCATTTCACCCAGGCAGAAAAGGATCTGTCTGTCCGCTCCGGCCAGGTTCTTATGGCGGTCGGAAGGACTCCTTACATGGAAGGGCTGCTGGGTGAGGATGTGGAATTAAAGACAGAGAATGGGCGCCTGGTGACCAATGAAGAGTTTATGACCAGCCAGCCGGGAATCTACGCCATCGGAGATGTGAGTGCAGACATTCAGCTGGCCCATGTGGCGGCCGCCCAGGGAACCTTTGTGGTGGAGAAGATTGCAGGAATTCCGCACAGCATTCATCTGTCTGTGGTTCCAAACAGCATGTATGCCAGGCTTCCGGTGGTTCCCAGCTGTATCTATACGGATCCGGAGATTGCTTCTGTGGGTCTCACGGAGGAGGCGGCAAAGGCTTTGGGCATGCGGGTCCTGTGTGGCAGATATTCCATGGACGGCAACGGCAAATCCATCATCTCCCATGAAAGGGGCGGGTTTGTCCGCCTTGTATTTGATGCCTACTCAAAGAACCTGGTGGGAGCTCAGATGGTATGCCCAAGGGCGACAGATATGATCAGTGAGATGGCCACTGCCATTGCGGCAGGTCTCACGGCAGGCCAGCTTCAGATGGCTATGAGGGCTCATCCTACCTACAGTGAAGGCATCGGCATGGCCATTGAGGATGCATTAAAAATTTCCAGGACAAAGGAGATATCAGAATGATGAATGAGAGACTGACAGCTTTGCGCAGGCTTATGGCAGAGAAGGGAATAGACGCATATCTGGTTCCCACCGCTGATTTTCACGAGTCAGAGTACGTGGGGGAATATTTTAAGTGCCGGAAATTCCTAACAGGCTTTACAGGCTCTGCCGGCACGGCGGTGGTGACGGCGGATGATGCGGCGGTGTGGACTGATGGACGGTATTTTGTTCAGGCGTCAAAGGAGCTGGAGGGAAGCGGCTTCCGGCTCCAGAAGATGGGGCAGGAGGGAGTTCCCACTATAGAGGGGTATCTGGCAGAGGTGCTTCCCCATGGCGGCATTCTGGGATTTGACGGCCGGGTGGTCAACAGCCGCATGGGCGGGGAGCTTCATGACGCCTTAGAGGAGAAGGAGATCACCTTTGCCTACACAGAGGATCTGGTGGGGCAGATCTGGGAAGACAGACCTCCTCTTTCTGCAAAGCCTGTATGGATTCTGGGCGAGGAGTATGCAGGAAGGTCCGCCTCAGAGAAGATCGAGGAGTTAAGAAAGGCCATGAAGGAGTCCAGGGCTACGGTCCATGTGCTGACCACCCTTGACGACATTGTGTGGCTCCTCAACATCCGGGGCAATGATGTGCCCTCCAACCCTGTGGTATTATCCTACATGGTGGTGACGGCAGAGAGCATTGATTTGTTTATCAACGAGAAGACTTTAGATGACCGGGTACGAAATTACCTGGAAGCCCTGGACATTTCCATAAAGCCCTACAATGACATTTATGAGTTTGTGAAAACGTTTTCCAGAGAAAGGGTGCTTTTAGAAAGTGCCAGGATCAATTTTGCCATAAAAAATAATCTGGACTCCTCCAACAGAATCATAGATAAGATGAATCCTACCGTCATGGCAAAGGCCGTGAAGAATCCGGCAGAGATTGAAAATGAGCGCCGGGCCCACATAAAAGACGGAGTGGCAGTGACCAAATTCATGTATTGGATCAAGAAACAGATAGGCAGCATTCCTATGACAGAGATCAGTGTGTCTGATTACCTGGAAGAGCTGCGCAGGCAGCAGGAGGGATATCTGGAACCAAGCTTTAGCACCATATCTGCATACGGGGAAAATGCCGCTATGTGCCATTACTCTGCCACACCGGAGAGCAATAAGACCCTGGAGCCTAAGGGGCTCTATCTGGTGGATTCCGGCGGGCAGTATTATGAGGGAACCACGGACATTACAAGGACCATGGCTTTGGGGCCTGTCACCAAGGAGGAACGGGAGCATTTTACTCTCACTGTCATGAGTATGCTGAGACTGGGCCATGCAAAATTCCTTTACGGATGCAGAGGCATGTCTCTGGACTATATTGCAAGACAGCTTTTCTGGGAGAGGGGGCTCAACTACGACCACGGAACAGGCCACGGGGTAGGGTATCTCCTGAATGTCCACGAGCGTCCCAACGGAATCCGCTACAAGACTGTGCCTGAGCGTATGGACAGTGCAGTGATGGAAGAAGGCATGATCTGTTCTGACGAACCGGGAATCTACATCGAAGGAAGCCACGGAATCCGAACGGAGAACATGATCGTCTGCAAAAAGGGGGAAAAAAATCAGTACGGGCAGTTTATGGAATTTGAATTTCTCACCTTTGTGCCGATTGACCTTGACGCTATAGATGTGTCTGTTATGGAGAAAAAGGATGTGGAGTACTTAAACGAGTACCACAGCCAGGTGTATGAGAAGATCAGCCCATACATGACAGAGGAGGAAAAGGAGTGGCTGAAGGATGCCACGAGAAAAATAGAAAAATAGCCGGATATTGCTGTAGGTAAAAGAAGGGAACACAGACATGTACCCTTGCAGGTAAGGCGAGAGAAAAATTAGAGAAAGCAGGGAATGATGGTGGAGATTCAGGAAAAGGGCAGAGAACGAGGAAGGGGGAGGAAAGCGGCGCAAAATCCGGCGCCGGGCCAGGAGAAGAAAACATCGCAGAGCCTGGGGCAGCACAGGAAGACCAAGGATGCAGGGCCAAGGGGAAGGGATAAGAGACTGGAGAGAGAGGATTCGGGCGGAAGGAGAAGGAAGCCTCAAAGCGTGGAGTCGACGGAGATTCACGGGAGCAGGAAGAACCTGGGAACAGGCCGGACATGGAATGAAAAGCCAGGCAGGGAGCCGGGTCACACAGTCAGTGAGGAAGAACGGGAGAGCAGGAAGGGCAGGCAGCGCAATAGGGCATCCGCGAGAGAACGCAGGGAAGGGCAGGCAGCAAAGCTGCCCGGGGCTGCCAGACCGTCACAGAACGCGGAAGCCGGCAAAGGCAAAAGGAAGGTGCAGAGCCTGTGTTCTGTGTCTGGAAGGTGCGGCGGCTGCCAGCTTCTGGATGTCCCTTATGACAAACAGCTTGCAGCCAAGGAGAAGCAGGTGACGGAGCTGCTGAAAGGATTCTGTAGGGTCTATCCTATTACAGGGATGGAGGATCCTTTTCATTACCGCAACAAGGTTCACGCCGCATTCGGATACCGAAAGGGGGAGGCTGTCTCCGGTATTTACAAAGAGGGAACTCATGAGATCGTGCCCATTGACTCGTGCATGCTGGAAGACAAAGAGGCGGATCAGATTATCACCACAGTCAGGGGAATGTTAAAATCCTTTAAGCTCCGTACCTATGATGAGGATACAGGTTATGGCTTTCTGCGCCATGTCCTGGTAAAGCGGGGGTTTGCCACAGGGCAGATCATGGTGGTTTTGGTGACCGCTTCCCCTGTATTTCCCTCAAAAAATCATTTTGTGAAAGCTCTTTTGGAGAAGCATCCTCAGATTACGACCATTATCCAGAATCTTAACGACCGGCATACCAGTATGGTGCTGGGCGACCGGGAGCATGTGCTTTATGGGAAGGGATACATCGAAGATGAGCTATGCAGGCGTGTGTTCCGTATTTCCAGCAAATCCTTTTATCAGGTCAACCCGGTTCAGACAGAAAAACTGTACAAAAAAGCTATGGAGGCTGCGGCCCTGACAGGGAAGGAGACTGTGATTGACGCATACTGCGGGATCGGAACCATAGGGATTGTGGCGGCTGAGAAGGCAGGAAGGGTCATCGGCGTGGAGATGAATCAGGATGCAGTCCGTGACGCCGTGCAGAACGCCAGAAGGAATAAGATAACCAATATTCAGTTTTATAACAATGACGCCGGCCAGTTTATGGCAGGTATGGCAGACGCCGGGGAGCGGGCTGATGTGGTATTCATGGATCCTCCTAGAAGCGGGAGCACGGAAGAATTTATAGAGGCGGTGTCTGTGCTGAGGCCCCGGAGGGTGGTGTATGTGTCCTGCAATCCCGAGACGCTTGCCAGGGATTTAAAGGTGTTTAAGAAGAATGGGTATAAGGCCGAGAGGGCGTGGCCTTTTGATATGTTCCCGCATACGGAGCATGTGGAAGTCGCATGTTGTCTACAAAGGAAGGATTTGTAGAAATCCTTGAATTTACGCACTTTGCGAGGATTTTTAAGTTTAACCGAACACCTGAA
>JAAWHU010000140.1 GCA_022796015.1 Hungatella sp.
GCCAGGCCTGTTCCAATGTTGGCAGAAGTTGTGGTTTTACCCACCCCGCCTTTTCCGGAGGTAATCACAATGACTTCACTCATATTTCTTTCCTCCTGCAATAAATGCCTAACACAATTATTTTACTCTATATTTTATAATATTTCCAGTATTAAATGGATTTTAACACATGAAAAAAACTTTTTTTAATGGGACTAAGGTGGATTTCCCCTCCATCAATCCCTGCGCACATGGCTCCGCGGCCCAAACGGCGGCTTTTTTCGTTGGTTTTACCGGTGCAGCCGGCAATTTTTATCTGAAAGGGGGCCATGGTGAGAGCTACCACCACCGCATCTTCATTGCCTGCTGCCCCCGCCACCACCGTTCCTTTCAATTCTCCCAGAACAATCACATTGCCTCTGGCAGTTACCCGGGCTCCCGGCTCCACGTCCCCTATGACCACAATACTGGCCTCCGATTCCAAAGCCTCCCCCTTCTTTAGACATCCTCGGTAAAACTGTCCTGTGGCTGACGAAAGCTCCATGAGCTTTTCGTTCAGCGCCTTCTCACACCGCTTGGTCCGGTTGCTGTCAAGGTCCACCAGACATAGGATCTCGATCTGGGAATGCTCCATAATCACATTGGCAATCTGGAATTCCTGTTCCGGGGTCAGGGGACGTCCCGTAAGGGTCAGCGTCATCTGAACTGCTCCCCAAAATTTGGCACTGTCCTCAAATTTACTGGCAATATCCTGAAGAAGCTGTTCAAAAGGAACTTCAGGGGCAAGAATCACCGTCATTCCGGATTTGTTGCTTTTAATCACTACCGTGCTTTTCATACTCCACATACCACCTTTTTAACTTGGTTTTTAAATTAATCTCCGATAATAACATTGGTTGCGTCAAGGGCGCCGGTGTTGATAATATGCTCTAAATCTGTGTATCCGTAATAAAGCCGGTACACATACTTGGCCACAGCAGCAGCATTAGAAGACGCATAACCATAAGGGATATTGACTGTCACGCTGATCTCCGGATTGGCGTAAGGGCCATAGGAGATAAAAAACGCATGGTTTGCACGGGTGTTTTCCTGGGCAGTACCAGTCTTGCCGGCGATTTCTACTTCCAAGTCTTTAAATATATTCCGAGCCGAACTGTTGGTAACCACCCTCCTCATGCCGCTCTGCACGGCATCCCATGTGCTCTCTGCAATATTCACATGATTGGAGATTTCCGGTGTGCGATCCTCCACAATAGTCCCATCAGACTTTGTTATTTTGTCTATAAGGCTCAGTTCAAAGACCGTTCCCCGGTTGGCAAGGGCTGTCACATAGCGGGACAGCTGAACATTGGTATAGGCATTGTTTCCCTGTCCCATGGCAGAACGCTCAGGATCCTCAGCCGTAAGGCTGGGGGAACTTTCTCCGATCTCGATTCCGGAAGGATGATCCAGTCCAAACATGGTAGCATACCTTCGGATCACTTCCAGGCCTCGGTCCGTGGAGTAGACACCCTCCTCATTGGTAGACAGGCGATGAGCCACCTCAGAGAAAAAATAGTTGCAGGAATTCTCAATAGCACCTGACACATCCAGATCACCGTGGCGTCCGGGATTAATCCAGCAGCGGATCACCGGAAATACCTCTTCATAGATACCAGTACATTGGATTTTATCCTCTATAGCCATGGCGCCTTCTTCCAGGCCTGCAATAGCCGCAATGGGTTTGAAGGTGGAGCCCGGCGCCTTGAGAACCTGAGTCGCATTATTATAGAGAGGAAGGGACAGATCATCATTAAGCTGACTGAAATAAGCCGCATCCACGGTGCCTGACATCAGGTTGTTGTTGTAGCTTGGATATGTGACCAGCGCCCGCACCTCCCCGGTCCTTACATCGGTCACGGTGCATCCTGCCGTACATGGGTCCAGTGCCAGCTGAGCCGGAGTGATCTCAAGATTAGATATCTTGTTAATCAGAAAATCAAAGGCATAATCAGTTCCGCTCACAGTTAAAAGCCGTACCTGCTCCTCCTCATAAGGCAGGACCCCCTGAGAATACAGGGCCAGGCAGAGCTCTCTTCCCGTTATAATATCCTGATTAATCAGATACCGGTAAATCCGTTTGGTAAAGCGGTTATCTCCCTCCAGCTCTCGGATCACATAGTCCACAAGAGCCGCAAAACTGTCGTCTGCATTGGAATACCGGTTCTCAATTCCAAGTTTTGTGGTGTCAATCCAGCTCTCTGAAATTCCATAATACAGATAGTCCCTCAGACTCAAGGTTTCTTCCTGCCAGCTGACCGTCAAAGGATTGGCAATGTCAATCTTATCTTTCTGGATGATTCCCACGGTGGAGGACGAAAGATAGGAATATACATACTGCATATAGGCCTTCATGTCCTCGGGAAGCTCTGACATGGAAAGAGCCTGGGGGCTCATAAGCTGATTTCTCATATCAGAAAGGATCTGTTGTCTTGAGGCGGCAAATTTACCATAGATCTCTTTTTCAATGGCCCCTGCCTCTTCCTGCTCCATGGCTTTTAAAGAGAGCACATTGTTGTTGATCAGCTGATAGTAGGCATCCTTAATGGGAATTTTTTTCTTACTGGAGTCCCGGTTCTCCGCCTCGGTAACATCTCGGTTCACAAGGTGGTCTGTCAGAATTCCGGCAAGATGCTGCTCCAAAAGATGATAAATTCCGATCTGAAGATTTCTGTCCAAAGTCAAATAGATATCATGGCCAGCCACCGGCTCCGTGGCATCATCGAGAACCTTGAGCACATGTCCCATACTGTCCACATACATGTTGCGTACTCCCTTTTTTCCCTGCAGCTCATGCTCCAGGGTGGCCTCGATACCGATCCTTCCCACAATATCATTGAGCTCATAGTTCTCATCAATCTTCCGCAGCTCCTCCAGCTGCTCTTCGCTCTGCACCTTGCCCGTATATCCGATAATAGGGGCAAAATAGAGAGCATCCTCATAGACCCGTATCGTGGATTCGGCAATGTCCACTCCTTTTAGCTCCGGCATGTGCTCCGAGATATCGGCTACGGTTTCCTCAGAGACATTCGAGGAGATGGTGGTGGTCTTATAGTTGGTGTAAGCGGTCAGGGACATGGTATATCGGATATTGCCTACTTTTAAGGCCTCCTCATCTGTAAGAATCAAAGGGTTGCCTTTGCTGTCCTTCATCTGGTTTAGCTCAAACCGCTCTTTCATCCGCTCAAAAAGTTCCCTGGCCGTGATGGCGGAAGGATATTTACCGGCCTCGTCGTCCAGCTTGTCCACGGAGCGGAGCCCGTAAAAATCCCGCAGAAACCGGAGCCTGGCCGCTTCCGACGATGTAGTATAGACAAAGTCGCCGTACTGGTCCAGAGTGATCTCCAGCTTTCCTTCTATGGCCTCCCCATGGCGGTCCAGAATCTTAATCAGCTCATAGATCATAAGATTCCTGGCTTGATGAGAATTATAGACGCCCACATCCTGTATTGTCACAGAGTAGGCCAGTTCATTTCTCGCCAAGAGCACACCGTTGCAGTCAAATATGTTGCCCCGGGTACCTGTGGTGTACATGGTCCTTAAAATCTTGGATTCATACTTGCTCATGAACTCCTCTCCCTGGACAATCTGCAGGTTAAACAGACGGCCGATGAGGACCATAAACATAAGGGAGAAGATCACAGCCAGAGCAAAGAGTCTGGATGTGACCACTTTTTTTATGGCAATCTCAATAATTTCCAATAAATCTCTAAACAATGGTAGTATCTCTCCTGCTTTCAAATTCGATGAGCCGCCTGTTAATATAAAGAAGCAGACGGTAAATAAACAGCGTGGTTACAACCGTAAATATGGTTTCCGGAATTACCAGCTCCCGAAAATAATAAAGAACATTCAGGCGTCCCCGGATGAGAAAGCGGAACACATAAATGTACAGATTATAAGCCAGTTCATTGAGAACACTTAAAACCAGGGGCAGCGTAATGTATTCTTCGTAGTAATATTTGGTGCAGATTCCGTTGATGTACCCCACATAAATGTAAAACAGCGTGTAGAATCCAAAGGGGCCGCTGTAAAACAGATCCAGCAGCACCCCTGCCAAGACCCCGTAAAGCATACCGGCTCTCTGCCCTTTCATGAATCCAAAGGAAAAGGTGAGAATCAGAAGCAGATTGGGCGAAGCCGACAGAAACGGAATCAAAGGAAACACACAATTTTGTATGGTAAAGGCAATGATGATCAGTAAAAGATTAATAACGATCCTCTTCATATTATTCTCCCGCCGCATTCCCTTCTTCTTTTACTTCCGTAATAATCAGTACTTCCTGAAGATTGTTAAATTCTGCCGCCGGGACCAAATAGCCGGAGCTTGTCAGCTGATTGCTGTCAATGGAAATATCCACGGCATATCCTACCAGCAGCCCCGGGAGGAACCGGGAGCTAATATTGGAGGTGACAATCCGGTCTCCCTCCCTTATGCTGTCAAGTGTCTTAATGTTGGTAATCCGCAGGCGGCCATCTTTATAGAGAGTCAGATCCCCGGCCACAATACAGGTCTCCCCGGACTGAACAGCCATGGCGCTGACACGGCTGGAATCATCGATTATGGAACGGACTGTGGCATAATGAGCACCCACATCGGTGACGATTCCTGCCAAGCCTCCTCCCGCCAGTACATTATTCCCCACCTGAATGCCATCGGCAGAGCCTTTGTTAACCCGAAATACCTGGAACCAGTCTCCGGAATCATTGGCAATGACACGGGCAGCCGTCTTCTCATACTGCATATACTGCTGATCCAGTTCATAAAGCTCACGAAGTCTCTGAAGCTCAAACTGTTCCGACGTCAGACGGTTGTTCTCCTCGATAAGACGGTCGATCTCCCCCTGGAGCCGCCGGTTTTCCTCCAAAGCGCCCTTCAGCCTGCCATAATCGGACAACTCCTCATATATAGACACGCCTACTTTGTTCACTCCCGTCTGAATCGGAATCAGGATATATCCCACACCCGTGCGCAGAGGCGCCAGCCACTGGTCATTGATTGCCGTGACGCCGATGAGCAGAATACAGAATATGGTTAAGCCTACTAAAATATAACGATTCTGTTTGGATTCCATCTATAACATTCCTTCTTTTTTTAAACTGCAGAAATTATTGTCGCCGATGACAATGTGATCCAGAAGCTGAATGCCGATCAGGCTTCCTGACTGGGCAACACGTCTTGTCATGAGACAGTCCTCACGGCTGGGGGTGGAATCACCGCTTGGATGATTATGAACCAGGATAATACCCACTGCCTGGTATCGCAGGGCTTCGATAAAGATCTCCCTGGGGGAAGCAAGGGAAGCGTTGACCGTGCCCTTGGAGATCAATACGTCTCGAATCAGCATATGTTTGGTATTGAGGAGCATGATGTACAGATGCTCCTGTGCAAGATGCCTCATCTCTTCCATATAGTAATCCACCACGGCTTCCGGCCTGTCAAAGGCAATGCTTCTGATCATAGCAGACCGGCGGCTGATGCGCTTGGACAGCTCGCCGATGCATAAAAGCTGGATGCCTTTTACATCCCCGATTCCATCGATCTTCTTCAGTTCAGAGAGACTTAACCGGCATAACCCCAGAATCCCATCCTCGGGATAGTTCAGCTCCAGCACCTGCTGAGCAAGCTTTAAGGAACTGAACCTCCTGCTGCCTGTCCTGATAATCACGGCCAAAAGCTCTCCGTCGCTCAAGCTCTCGGGCCCCATGCGCAGACACTTCTCGTAGGGGCGGTCATTGGCCGGCATATCCTTCATCTTAATATGTTCCATGATAAAACTCCTTTCCGCGTGACTCTCCGGTACGAAAAAGGAGTGATTTGTCTTATGTATCTCACAGCCTGTCGACATTTTGTCATGTCCTTCGGACATGCACCCTCCGGGGGATGCTCACGGTTCAGTTTG
>JAAWHU010000141.1 GCA_022796015.1 Hungatella sp.
AAAAGGGTTCCCCAGCGTCTGGCCCCCTCCAGCTCATAATACCAGTTGGCCAGTACATCATCCATGGAAGCCGCCCTTGCCTGCCCAGGCGGAATGGGCTCATTTCCATGAGCCAAATCTATGAGATAAAATGAAGTAGCTGCCTCTGCAGACAGCTACCCCTTTCTAATCTAAAATCAATGCTTCTTCCACTTCCCATCAAGGCTTTACTTAATCGTACCTACAATCCTTACGTTTCCGCCCTCTTTAAACATTCCGGAACAATTATACTGCCAGGTTCCCTTTTCCAGAGGAATCTCCTTTGTCATGTCAGAGGAGCCGATTGTAATACGCTGCTCCTTCCCGCTGGGGTCAAACAAAAACAGGTCAACTGCCCCTCCCTTAAGATCGGAGGTCACACTTATAACTAAAATCTGCTCCCTCTCCGCCTGAAAGGAACCCGACTCCGCAATATTCCGCTGATTGGCATGGTTGGCCAAATCCATAACCACATCGCCGGAAACACTGCTGCCGGCCACGGCCTGGGAACCACCGCCTGGAATCAAATTCAAGGTATTCTTTTCCATATCATAGGAAACTCCATACCCTAGCTTCTTAAACGCCTCATCCGCCGGCACATATAAGCAGGCAGCCTGCTCCCCTTCCATAGTAATAGAAACCAAAGACTTCCCAAGAGACAGAGAAGCCCCATTCAGTGTCATCGCCGTATCACTCAAAACTGCAGACTTAATCCCTGTGGCGGCAAATGCCGTTGAGATCCCCAATGTTCCAAATATAACCCCTGCCGCAAAGCTCTTTCCATCAAATTTTTTCATCTCTTTATCCCTCCAGCTCCGGTCTGAGACGTATCCCGTTTCCAAACAGCTACAGTTTCATTCTATCACAAATGATGGATGGGTTCAATTCCTTTTTCCACAATCTCCCATTAAGACAATCTTTTCATCATATCCTCCAAAATCCACTCCGCCCGTTGTTTGGGAGGCAGAAAAGGTACCTCCACAACCTCATACCCCAATTCCGTATACACCTGCTTCATCATCCGGCAGGTATTCCGGGCCTTGTCCATGTCCTGCCGCCGCTCCCCGTCATTGACATAAATCTCCTCCCAAAAAGGAAACAGATACACCCTCTTGTGATACCTGTAACCCCTTACTGCCTCCCAAAGCATGGGCATACTCTTCAAAATCAACGATTGAATGAAGAAGCATAAGGTGGGCATACCGCTCCTACAATTAACTAATCCTATTCCTCTTCCCCGTCATATCCAACACTGTCATTTTCAGAACCACCGTATGTTTCAGGACATCCTTATGAAATGAGAATGCTTCTCCATGATACTGCCTCATTAAAATCCTCAGGGCATCCTCCTTCTCCTCCTCAGGCACTATTTCTATGGTTCCATGGCCCATGACACTTGCATACCCCATGGTACAGCTACAGCCTCGTTGCTCCTTGTCAAGAACAATCCTGTGGTCACAATCCATCTCAAAGGCAGCACGATTATCTTTGGCAATCAGATCCAGTTTCTTTCCCTTCATGGCTCCATGAAAATAAAAATAGATCTGCTCTCCCCTTACCTCCGCCCCGAAATTAAGGGGAACGATATAAGGAAATCCCTCGTCATTGAAAGCGATTCTGCACACATCACAAGTTCTGATAATCTCAAGTATTTCATTAAAATCCCTGATTTCCCTGTCGTTTCTTCGCATAAGCCTGCTTCCGCTCCCTTCGCTCCATTCGGGCAGTACGCCCATATCCTTCCTCTGCATGTTTCATAATAATCTATCAGTATTTTTTTCCGAAAGATCACTCTGCCCTGTTTCCTTTCCTGGCTTTCACCAACAGCATCATAGGCCGGCGCATTTCCTGTTCCATTCCCGGAAGCTTCCGCATCTCCTCCGGCGGCTGGGCTTCCTCCACGGCCTCCAGAACAAAGCCCTGCCTCAACAACCCGCCAAGAATCTGAGTCAGAGTGTGGTGATACTTTTCCACCTGACAGCCTAAAAAGGAAGTATTCCGCTTTCCTGGCATAAAATAATCGTCAACAGGCCAGAACCGCGGCTTTCCATCCTCTGTGTAAATCCAGTCCTGTCCCACTCCTGCCGTAAAAACAGGATGCTCCATATTAAACAGGAAGATTCCGTCTTCTCTCAAGGTTTT
Source organism: Hungatella sp. (assembly GCA_022796015.1). Classification (GTDB taxonomy): domain Bacteria; phylum Bacillota; class Clostridia; order Lachnospirales; family Lachnospiraceae; genus UBA3402. The sequence goes on from JAAWHU010000141.1 coordinate 2,161, forward strand.
CCATACCTGTTCAAACACATAATCCAGGTTTTGAATATAATGGAGCACCAGGTTAGAAACTACCAAATCCCAGGCACTCTCGGGAAATTCATACTCCTCCACCCCGCAGACCCGGTAGGAAATACCATTTTCCCCATCCCTTCTCCTGGCTTCCTCGATCATTCTTTGGCTGGAATCAATGCCAAGAATCTGTGCCGCGCCCTGCTCCTTACAAAACCTGCAGTGCCAGCCGTAGCCGCACCCCAGATCCAGAACACATTTCCCTTCAAGAGGCGGAAACAAAGGCTTTAGCTGATGCCATTCCCCTGCCGCCTTCAACCCCTCCCTGCTCCGGGACATCTGGGCATATTGGCTGAAAAATGTCTCGTTGTCATATGTCTGATTCATCATTCATCTCCTTTTCTTTCCTTCTTTTATGCATTTGCCAGGAAATCCTTACCGGCAGGATTTTCTCCAAAATAGTCCCTCAGAAGACACAATTCTCTCCAGAATCGCCTGAACACTCTCCGGCGGATTATACACCTCCATAGTCAAAGAATCCTTATGAAACACCAGAAGCACATCCTCCTTAGGAAGCAGCAGATTTAAGGGATCAAGAGAATCATTCTCTTCAGAATCTTCGGAAGCCCTTGTCATCTGGTCTATCCTGTAGTCTATCCATTCCGGCGAAGGACGGTCAATCCATTCCTTCTGCCACACAGACACATGATAGTAACACATAACCTTCAAAATCACGGCAGCAAACCTATCCTTAAGAACCAGATATCTTTTGCTGTTAAGCAGATAATTCTCAACATCAAAGAACTGCCCGGACATTTCCCGTTCCACTGTCACCGGCAAAAAATCAATGATATAACAGGCTGTTTCCAATAACCTGTCGATTCTTTCTGTGTCCACTTGCCCCACTCCCTCCTATGGGTCTATACCAAAAGAAAAGGAGCTGCCCACTAATTCTTTAGTGCCACAGCTCCTTTCTCTTAATTCCACATGATCTACTGCACAGAATTAACTGTAGTTGTTGTAAAAAGGTTCATAATAATCTGAGCAGCCTGCCCACGGCTGACCTGCATTTTGGGATCTAAAACCCCATTGCTAAAGCCGTTGGCAACATTGTTTTTCATGGCCCAGTCCATAGCCTTCTGGACATCGCTGATCTGGCCGGCAGCCGCAGAATCAGACACCGTCACAGGCGAACCCTGATACTTCCAGAGCATGGTCACCAGCTGCTCACAAGTAACCCTGCTGTCCGGGCCGGATCCGTCCCGAATACCACGTGCTGCCGCCCATTCCATGCTCTTCTCATACCAGGTGGCGCCGCCATCCGTCTGCGCTCCATCAAAACGAGCCAGGGCCGTGGTAACAGCAGCATAAGTCATAGGTGCGTCGGGAGCAAAGGAAGTTTCTGTTGTGCCGTAGAACAGATCTCTGGCGGAGATAAATGACACGGCCTCCTCAAACCAAGCCCCGGCAGGAACATCCGAAAAGCTCTTGCTGTTATCCACAATTTTTATTGTGGCTCCATTGGGCAAAAATGCCACAACGCCTTTCTCTGTGGGAACAGAACCTTTCATTACACTGGTGGAACCATCCCCATTAACCATAACTGCCACAGTACCTGCCGTAGGCAGAACCGTAGGAATCGCCACTTTTACCAACTCTTCTTTTGCGGTATGAACCGTAATAGCCGTAGCCTCAGCCGCGTCTTTGACTACCCGAACAGATGAAATTGGCAGAGCAACGGCTTTGTTGTTCTGCTGAGCAGTATGAACCGCCTGATCGGATAATTTGGCTTCCACCTTCACCTTGTCGGCAGCATCCGTAGTAGTGGTAACCACAGAACCGTCTTTCTGTGTCTTGGTAATGACCAGGGAGCCATCGGATTCCCACCTTGCAGTAGTGGATACCGTGGAGCTTCCGGATTCCGGAGGCCTGCTGGATCCGCTGGATTCCTCAAAGCCGTCGCTGCTGTCGTCGGACCCGCCAAAATCATCGGAATCATCTGTTGCGGGTCTGTCATTGCCGCCGGAACCATCCGGATCCTTTTCGTCATCATCCGGGTCGGTCTTATCGTCGCTGTCTCCATCATCGGGCTCAGGGTTGTCAGTGGACATGATTTTACCACAATTATCGCATTTGCCGTCATTGTCTGCGTCCACATGGCCCGGGCAGAACTCATCATCTTCATCTCCGTCCTCATCGGGCAGGAAATCTCCCGGATCGTCAGGATCTGCGGCGAAGGGATCGTCGAAAACAACGTTGTACCTGATCTCCGTCTTTGGTGGTATGGTGCTGGAAGATGCAATCGACATATTTTTCCATTCCGCCTCACTGCCGCCAAATTTTATGACTCCTAAACGCGAACAACTTACAAATGCAAGATTACCGATACTCTGGACACTTGCCGGGATATACAGTTCAGGAAGCGCAGAGCAGGATTGGAACATGCCCTCAGTAATACTCTCGATTGTCTGAGGCAGTGTCACACTTTTCAAATTCCAGCACTGAGAGAACAAATTATCGCCCATCGTCACATTACTGCTGCCAGGCATAAATCTTACACGAACCATAGCCGAACAGCTCATGAATGCTCCTGCCCCCACTGAAGTAATACTTGAAGGAAAGTCAATGTAGGCCAAAGATGTACAGCCCCGGAAGGCCTCGTCTCCGATGATTTCCACCCCTTCTGAAACAGTCGCAGAAGTCAGATTCGGACACATATAGAAAGCATGGTTCCCAATAGACCCGACTGTTTCGGGAATCGTCACTGACACCAGAGAAGATTCACCGAATGCGTTCTGTCCGATAACCTCCACGCTGTCGGGGATATAAACACTGAGAGCTTTGCTCTGATAAAAAGCATAATCCCCTATACTGGTAACCCCATCCTCAATGACGATGGTATAAAAGTCGTACTGGTGCCATGGTGAATTATCCAGTGAATAATTAGGCATATCTCCGCTTCCGGAGATGGTCAGCACACCTCCCTTGGTCAGAGACCAGCTTAAGCCGTCAGCAGTCCCTTTTTGAACCACTTTGTCAGCCTCAGGATCATCTGCCGGCACATGGTTCTCCGGATAACGGGTAATAATAAAGTCCGCGTTCTCAACCTCTGCCACACTCATGGCACGTCCCCAGTGGACAGTCTTGTTATAGTTCCCCTCAGCTACGATCACACCGCCTGCAGTCTTTTGGAGCACAATGACGCTATGACTATTGCCGTTGACACGCAGAATATCACCGACCTTTACGTCCTCAAATGTGAATTGGCCGTTTTCGATTGCCCTTGCAGGCAAAGTATCAAAGGCCTTGTCGCTGAGGATAAAGGTAAAGGCCATGCAGCCAACCGCGCTTTTGGCGCCGTAAATAGGGCCGCCCTTCCAGGTATAGGCGCTCTGGCTGCCTTTCGTTCCAAAGGGCTCAAAATTCGTCCATGTCATTCCTTCGTAATACTCTTTCTTTAAGGAAATCATGTCCTCATAGGCTTTCTGGTAGGTGGGAACATTTCCTTGTGCCGCTAAAGCAATACGGTTCTTGGCACTGTAACCGCAGTCAACACATACGCCCTTATCATCATAGCTATGCTCTCCATAGCTATCCTTCTCACTGTCATCAGCCGCAGGACAGTCTTCTGCCTCGCACTCGTGCCAATGATAAGTTCCATCATAGACCCAATCCACAGACCAGCTATGGTGGTGAACGCCAGGTATGGGCTCTGCAGG
>JAAWHU010000027.1 GCA_022796015.1 Hungatella sp.
AGATCTTGTAGGCACAAGCGAGGAATATAATGAAGAGGCGTTTATTAATTGTCATAACTATGATGAACATTCGTTAATGAAGAGGATACAGGAAATTGATAACAATGATGAGTTATGGGCAAAGATGGTTAGTGCGCCATGGAAAACTTCGCAACAACAGGCAAAGTATAATATAGATGTTGAAGCCTATCAGAATTTTATTGTAAATATACTTTTGAATGGTGTTCATAAGCGCCCAAGGGGTACTTTTACAAACATATATTACAGATGGTTTTTTAGAAGCTTTAAACCAGAACCCCTATATAGAAGGGTAGTGAGAAGGGCTAAAAGACTAATAAAAGCTACTGGAGGAAAAACATGAAAAAAGCACTAATTACAGGCGTAACAGGCCAAGACGGCTCCTACCTGTCTGAGTTTTTGATTGAAAAGGGATACGATGTCCATGGTATCATAAGAAGATCAAGCGTGGATTTCAGAGAGCGTATTGCTCATCTGGAAGGACATGAACGGTTTCATCTTCACTATGGCGATCTGTCTGATTCCCTAAGTCTTATAAAAATAATAGCTGCCGTAAGACCGAATGAAATCTACAATCTGGCGGCCCAAAGCCATGTACAGGTCAGCTTTGATGTTCCGGAATCTACGGCTGATGTGGATGCAATAGGCGTGTTGAGAATTCTGGAAGCCGTCCGTGTGTGCGGACTTGCTGAGACCTGCCGTATCTATCAGGCATCAACATCAGAACTTTATGGCAAGGTAGAAGGGGTTCCCCAATCGGAAACAACACCGTTTCATCCATATTCTCCCTATGCTGTTGCGAAACAATATGGGTTTTGGATCACAAAGGAGTACCGGGAGGCTTATGACATGTTCTGCTGCTCCGGTATTCTGTTTAATCATGAATCTGAGCGCCGGGGCGAGACATTCGTTACGAGGAAGATTACTCTGGCGGCGGCTCGCATTGCCGGTGGCAGGCAGGACAAGCTATATCTGGGAAATTTGTCTTCCCTGCGTGATTGGGGGTATGCCAAAGATTATGTGGAATGTATGTGGCGTATTCTGCAGAATGATAAACCAGAGGATTTTGTCATTGCCACAGGTGTACAGCACAGTGTTCGCGAATTTGCCACACTTGCCTTCCACTATGCCGGAATAGAAATTGAGTGGCTGGGAGAGGGCATGGATGAGAAGGGGATTGACCAGTCCAGCGGTGCTGTTGTTGTTGAGGTTTCTCCCGATTTCTATCGACCTACCGATGTGGTTAATCTCTTGGGAGATCCGAGTAAAGCAAAGTGTGAGCTGGGCTGGAATCCGACAAAAACATCTTTTGAGGATTTGGTGCGGATTATGGTGGAGCATGATATGGAAAAGGTTGCCGCAGAGTGTGCCAAGGAATATACCAAGCTCCATGGTTTTGGGGATTAAAGCCGAGGCTGGAGAGACAGATATGGATAAGAACAGTAAAATTTTTATAGCAGGACGGGGCGGTCAGGTGGGGGCGGCCATAGAAAAAAAGTTTCGCAGGGAAGGATATGAGAATATCATCGGGCTCAGATCCAGTGAGCTGGATCTGAGGGAGCAGGCTCTGGTACGGGAATATTTTGAGAAAGAACGGCCTGAGTATGTGGTTCTTGCGGCAGCGAAGGTAGGGGGGATTATGGCAAATATGCAGTCTCCTGCTGAATTTCTCTATGATAACCTGGCCATTCAAAATAATATTATTGAGTGTTCCCGCATCTACAAAGTGAAGAAGCTTTTGTTCTTGGCATCATCCTGTATTTATCCCCGTCTTTCCCCACAGCCTATGAAGGAAGAATATCTGCTGGATGGTAAGCTGGAGCCAACGAATGAAGGATATGCTGTCGCTAAGATTGCCGGGCTTAAAATGTGCCAGTATTACAATATGCAGTATGGAACGGATTACATATCGGTTATGCCGTGTAATATTTATGGTTATGGTGACAATTTCAACCCAACAAAGTCCCATGTGGTTGCCGCTTTGATTCGCAAAGTTCATGAGGCAAAAGTCAGCAAAGCCAAGTCAATCCCCATGTGGGGGACTGGCAGGGCGAGACGTGAATTGATGTTTGCAGAGGATCTTGCCGATGCATGTTTTTACCTTTTTGGCAGTTATTCAGGGAATGAATTTTTTAATGTGGGGGTCGGATCGGACATAAGCATGAAAGAACTGGCCGAACTGATTATGGATGTGGAGGATTATCATGTGGAGCTTGCGTTTGATCCGAGCAAACCAGATGGAATGCCGCAGAAGTTAATGGATGTATCCAGGCTGTCAAGGGCCGGGTGGAGGGCGAAAACCAATTTGCGGGAAGGCCTTGAGAAGACCTATAGATATTTCCTGGATGTGGTTTTGCCAATGGAGCAGGGGAAAGAAGAAGGACAGGAATAGTTTCGGCAAAGATGCCGGAGAACAGAGGGAGGAGCATAATGAGATACAGTCTTTCTAATGATACATGGGGCGCTGAGGAACTTGAAGCCGCCCATAAGGTAATGGATTCCCGTTATTTTACCATGGGTTCTAATGTAAAACAGTATGAAAATGACTTTGCCGAAAAGTTCGGAGCCAAATATGCGGTCATGTCCAATTCCGGGTCATCGGCAAATCTGCTGACTATGGCGGCACTTTTATATTCCGGCCGTCTTCAGAAAGGAGACGAAGTCCTTGTAACGGCGGTGTCCTGGAGTACGACTTATTTTCCTATCAGCCAAATGGGATTTAAGATTCGCTTTGTGGATATTAATCTCAATACGCTGAATGTGGATGTGGATGCGTTGGAAGACGCAGTTACCCCAGAGACAAAGGCAGTCATGCTGGTGAATCTATTAGGCAATCCTAACGAGTTTGACAGGATAAAGAAAATCTGTGATAAATACGGGCTTATTATGCTTGAGGATAACTGCGAGTCTATGGGTGCGGTTTTTGATGGCAGATGTGCGGGAACATTTGGTTTAATAGGCGCTTTTTCCACTTATTATTCACACCATCTTTGTACTATGGAGGGCGGAATGAATGTGACAGATGATGAAGAACTGTACCACTATATGCTTTCGATCCGCTCCCATGGATGGACCAGACATCTGCCTGATGGTTCGACTATATATAGAAAGCTTAATGACCCATTCTATGAGAGCTTCAACTTTATTATGCCGGGATTTAATATAAGGCCGCTGGAACTTGAAGCGGCAGTTGGTATTGAACAGTTGAAAAAATTAGACGCCTTTATCGAACAGAGAAGGGAAAATGCGAGATTGTTTAAAGACAGAATGGAATCAGAGACTTCTTTTCTGACACAGCAGGAGACAGGCGATGCATCCTGGTTTGGATTTGCCATTATTCTGCCTCAGGAGATAAAAGGAAGCAGGGATAGATTCACAGAGGCCCTGATGGCTAATGAGATTGAGGTCAGGCCTATTGTGGCAGGCAATTTTGTTCGTCAGAAAGCCCTGAAATACCTTGATTATAGTATTAGCGGCGCCCTTAGCAATGCGGATTATATTCATGATAATGGATTTTTTGTGGGAAACCATTCTATTGAAATGAGAGATAACATTAACCTTCTGATTGATGTTTTAAAATCAGTAAAGCTATAAAATTTTAAAATACATGAGAGAAAGGAATACAGTAAATAACAAATGAACATCATCTTGCTGTCCGGGGGATCAGGAAAGCGCTTATGGCCGCTGTCCAACGATATACGATCAAAACAATTCATAAAGATATTCAGGAAACCAGATGGTGAGTATGAGTCCATGGTGCAGAGGGTTTACCGTCAGATAAAAAGTGTGGAACCGGATGCCTCCATAACCATTGCAACCTCCAAATCTCAGGTTTCCGCTATCCATAACCAGTTAGGAGAGGATGTGGGAATCAGTGTTGAGCCCTGTCGAAGAGACACATTCGCCGCCATTGCCCTTGCCACTGCATATCTGCATGATGTGAAGGGAGTTGGAAGAAACGAGGCTGTAGTGGTTTGTCCTGTGGATCCCTATGTGGAAGAGGATTATTTCAAATGTATCAATGAGTTGTATCGGTCGGCGGAGCGTGGAGAAAAGAATCTTGTCCTCATGGGCATACAACCTACCTATCCAAGTGAAAAGTACGGCTATATCAGGCCAAAGGCTGATGATAAAGGGAATGATGGTTTTACTTTTACGGAGAAGCCCAGCAAAGAGAAGGCGGAGGAATATATTGCCGCAGGCGCTTTGTGGAACGGCGGAGTGTTTGCATATAAACTCAATTATGTGTTGGAAAAGAGCAGAGAACTGCTGGGAATGCGGGATTATTCTGAATTGCTTAACTCTTATGATGCTCTTGAAAAGATTAGCTTTGACTATGCTGTGGTGGAGCAGGAGACGAGCATTAAGGTAATACATTATTCTGGTAAGTGGAAGGATCTGGGTACATGGAACACACTTACAGAGGCCATGGAAGAGAATACAATAGGCAATGCAAGATTATCTGATACCTGTTCCGATGTCCATGTGATTAACGAACTGGATGTACCGGTTCTCGGTGTAGGTCTCCATGGCCTTGTAATAAGCGCTTCTCCCGAGGGAATTCTGGTATCTGACAAGGAGCAGAGCTCCTACATTAAACCCTTTGTGGATGCAATCCATGGACAGGTTATGTTTGCTGAGAAGAGCTGGGGCAGTTATCGGGTCCTGGATGCAGGAGAGGGCAGCCTGACGGTAAAAGTCACACTGAATCCCGGCCAAAGTATGAACTATCATAGCCATGAGCGCCGTGATGAGGTCTGGACTGTGATATCAGGTGCAGGATGTACCATTATCAACGGTATGGAGCACTTGATAAAGACAAATGATGTAATTACTATGGCGGCCGGTGTCAGGCATACTGTGATTGCAGGGGACTCTGGTTTGCAGCTCATAGAGGTTCAGGTGGGGGCCGAAATAAGCGTGAAGGACAAGAAGAAATACGAGATGCCAGGCCGACAACCATAAGAGAAAGATATTTACAGGAGAATATAACAACTTGAGGATATGGGTTTGATCGATTATAAAGCTGAATATAACAGATGGCTTGAACATGTTGCGGAGGACCAAGTGTTGGAAGAGCTGAGAGGCATGGATGATGCGGCTATTGAGAATGCATTTTATCAGGTTCTCTCATTTGGTACAGGCGGGCTTCGCGGGATTATGGGTGCAGGAACCAACCGCATGAATCATTGCACGGTTCAAAAGGCGAGTCAGGGATTAGCGAATTATATGAATGCTCATTATGAGAACCCAAGGATTGCTATTTCCTATGACAGTCGAGTTAATAGTGAAGATTTTGCTAAGACAGCCTCCAGTGTATTTGCTGCAAACGGAATAAAAGTGTATGTCTATGCAGAACTAATGCCCACGCCCTGCTTGAGCTTTGCAGTACGGGAGTTAGGGTGTTCTGCAGGCATCATGATAACAGCCTCTCATAATCCGGCAGAGTACAACGGATATAAAGTTTATGGTCCTGATGGATGCCAGATAACCACAGAAACGGCTGGGAAGATATTGACAGAAATTGAGAAGCTGGATGTATTTACAGATGTGAGAAGGATATCTTGGGAATCTGCGAAGATGCAAGGTGCCCTTGAGATAATCCCTGATAAGATTTATGACAGATTCACAGAGAAAGTGAAAAAACAGTCTGTCCTTTTTGAGGACAAAATAGACAGGAAGATAGCTATTGTCTACACGCCCCTCAATGGAACCGGACTGAAACCAGTCACAAGGGTACTAGAAGAAAGTGGATTTACGAACATTACAGTGGTGGAGGAGCAGAAAAATCCTGATGGAAACTTCCCTACCTGCCCATACCCAAATCCTGAGATTAGAGAAGCAATGGAACTGGGGCTGGAGTACTGTAGCCGCGTTAATGCAGACTTGCTGCTTGCCACCGACCCGGATGCTGATCGGTGTGGAATCGCGGTTAAGACGGAGACAAATGATTATCGGCTGTTGTCCGGCAATGAAGTGGGACTTTTGCTCCTTGATTTCATCTGCTCACAGCGGATAAAACATGGGAAAATGCCTGCAGCCCCTGTATTCGTTAAAACCATAGCTACTGTCGATTTGGCGGAAAAGATAGCAGAAAGCTATGGTGTCCGGACAGTTAATGTGCTGACTGGCTTTAAGTTTATCGGAGAAGTGATCGGCAAACTTGAGTCTGAAGGCAGGGAAAAGGATTATATCTGTGGATTTGAAGAGTCCTACGGTTATCTGACGGGTGTTTATGTCCGTGATAAAGATGGCGTCAACGCCGCCTTTATGATAGCTGAAATGTTTGCATATTATAAGACGAAAGGCATCAGCCTGCCGGATAAATTGAATGAGTTGTATGATAAGTATGGTTATTGCAGAAACACTCTGCACAGCTATGAGTTTGAGGGTTCTGCCGGTATGGATAGAATGCGGGAGATTATGAAGGCCTTTAGGAAAGGAATTGGTAACATAGGAGGCTATAAGGTAATTCGGACAGAAGACTATTATACTGGCCTGAATGGACTGCCGCCCTCTGATGTTCTCAAATTTTTCTTTAAGGATACAGCGGGTAAGAATACAGCCGCTGGTAGGACCGAAGTAACAGGATCGGTTGTCGTTCGTCCAAGCGGTACAGAACCAAAGTTGAAAATCTATATCTCTGTCACGGCGAAAAGTGAAAAACGGGCCAGGGAGGCGGAGGAGCAGATAATCCGGAATTTTCTTTACGGTAAATAATGTCTTGGGATATTCGGAAATGGTCGAAAGGATAAAAAGATACTGGATATCAATAAAGACTTTACACCTTTTTAAATGACTGGTATAATGAGGATATCAAATACATGTAAACAGTATTTTAGAAAGAGGTGGCTATATGGGAATGACAAATAAGCAATTCCAGGGATTTGTCAGACTTACATTGGCACAAATCGAAAGAGCCTTGAAAGAATCCCCAGAAAATAAGGAGCTACAAGAACTGAAAGACATTTTTCAAGATTCGCAGGGTTTGATGATCAACCTCAGCAAGCAAATTTGAACTACTTCGCAATTTTCAAACCGGCTATGGTATCATGTCAGCAGAGACTATACCATAGCCGGTTTTGTGCTGTGTAAAGGAATATCTTCATTCTTCACAAGAGACAGGTCGATCTCTTCCTGTCTCTTTAATTCTTCCAGCCGACTGTGGCGGCGGGGCACTGCGAGAAAGATTTCCTCGTCTATAATCGGATAGTATTCGTCATTGGTTCGGTCATTCTGAGTGAGGGTGACAAAGGCCAGGAAATGTATTGAATTTGCCTTTGCAATATGATATAAATGCAAGGTGAGAGAAAGAGTATAAAGCCGTAACGACAGGAGGAAGCACATATGGGACTCGGCATGGATTATATTTATTCCTCTGATAACCAGGAGATCTTGATTGAGGTTCAGCAGAAGACAGTGCGCAGGAATGTGATTGAGCAGTATATCCGGTGCAGAAAAGAAAAGGGGATCACCCAGGCCGAGCTTGCCAAGCGGGCAGGGCTCCCCCGGACCAATGTGACCCGGTTTGAAAGCGGAAACTACAATCCTTCTCTGGAGATGATGGTGCGGATTGCTTCGGCCCTGGGCATGAAGCTGGAGATCAGGCTTGAAGAGAGCCTCTAGGACTAATTCACCAGAAGATACTGAATAAAGCTTTTTACAGCAAAGGACGTATAATTTCTGTCCGGCAGTATGGCATAGAAAGTCCGGGTTGCTAATGGGGACTCCAGCTTATAGAACAGGAGAGGGACTTCTGCAGTGCGGATCAGACGGTCGCTTACAAAGGTACATCCAAAGTCTTCTGCCGCCAGATGATATGCGGTGGCCAGCTGGGACAGGTGCAGCTTGACCTTTGGTTCAACCCCGGCTTCTTTAAAAATCTGAACCGCACGGTCATAAAGATTATTGCCGGGTGTTAGAAGAATATATTCCAAATCACAAAATGACTGGAAGGGGGCCAGGGGACAGGAGGAGGACAGATGTTTTTCCTCCATAATATCCCGGGCAGTCAGGGCCTTGTCCCGGACAGCTGCATTCAGAGGGCAGCCGTACGGCACGGCAAGGAGGATATGATCCTGAAAACAGGAATACCGCTCAAATTCCTTCATAAGATCCGAGTCACAGCTGAAGGTAAGGTCGATGTTTCGATTTCTCAGCATTTCTGTCAGCACATCAGAACTTTCTTCCATGATTTCCAGTTCAATTCCAGGATACATTCTGGAGAATCCCGTCAGGAGTTTCGGAAGAATATAGGCATTCAGATAGTGGGAGCCGCCTAAGCGGAGACTCCCCGAATTCAGATTCTGAAAATCATAAATCTGTTTTTCAAGATCATATTCCAATCCCTGAATCCGTTCTATTGTCTGAATATAGGCCTGGCCGGCAGGAGTCAGGCGCAGGGGGCGCCGGCTCCGGTCAAAGAGCGGCATTCCGATGGAGGCTTCCATCTTCTGCAGGGCAATGCTCAAGGCGGGCTGGGAGATATAGAGATGCTGGGCGGCCTTTGAGAAACTGCCATCCAGATATAGCTGATAGATATATTTGAACTCTGGCTGCATATTATAAACCTCATTTATGATAATATAAATACTATAAATTAGATTATATACTATTTCTGTGATAAAGTAAAGATAGAAAACACAGAAAGGGGAAAGAATCTTATGGAAGTCAACGCATTGCTTATGGACCCGAAGGATAATGTGGTTACTTGTGTGGCAAAGGTGGCGGCAGGGGAGGAAATTGTCTACAGAGACGAGGAGAAGGTATGCAGGCTTGTGGCAAAGGAGGAAATTCCTTTTTGTCACAAGATTGCTCTTGCAGACTTAAAGGAGGGGGAGGAAGTGATCAAGTACGGAGAACTGATCGGAAAGACTTCACAGCCCATAGCAAGGGGAGAATGGGTTTCTCATAACAACATTTACAGTGTTCCCCGTGATTATGAAAGCGAATTGATCAAGCAGGAGGAAATGTGATATGGAATTTTGGGGATATAAGAGAAAAGAAGGCCGTGCAGGAATCAGGAACCATGTACTGATCCTTCCTGCCTGTGCATGCGGAAGCGAGAGCGCCAGGATTGTGGCAAGCCAGGTAAGGGGAGCCGTGAATATTGTATTTAACACCGGGTGCTCGGACGTGGCGGATAATACGGCCATGTCCCAGAAGATCCTCACAGGCTTTGCCTGCAATCCCAATGTATATGGAGTGGTGATCATCGGTTTGGGATGTGAGACGGTTCCCCACAAGGAACTGAGAGAAAAGATTCAGTCCATGACAAGCAAACCTGTAGTTTCCTTTGGAATTCAGGAGGAGGGCGGAACCTTAAAGACCATTGAGAAGGCTGTGCGAGCAGCCAGAGATATGGCGGCGGAGGCGGCCATGCAGCAGAAGGAGTTGTGTGATATCTCGGAACTCCTTCTGGGCATTGAATGCGGCGGATCAGATGCCACATCGGGAATTGCCAGCAACCCGGCAGTAGGTGAACTGAGTGACCGTCTGGTGGACTTAGGCGCTTCGACCATTATGAGCGAATCCATCGAGTGGATCGGAGGGGAACACATTGTGGCTAAGAGAGCAGCGACTCCAGAGATCCATAATCAGATCATCCAGATCTGCAAAAATTACGAGGAACATCTCAAGGCGGCAGGCCAGGACTGCCGCGGAGGCCAGCCGACTCCGGGCAACAAAGCAGGAGGCCTGTCCACCTTAGATGAAAAAAGCCTTGGCTGTATCCGAAAAGGAGGTACCCGCCCCATAGTGGAGGTCCTTGACCAGGCACAGCGTCCTACGAAGAGGGGGGCTATTGTTATGGATACGGCAGGGTACGATATTTCTTCTGTCACATCCATGGTGGCAGGAGGCTGCAATGCGGTGATCTTTACCACAGGCAGGGGAACTCCCACAGGCAATGCCATTGTGCCGGTGATTAAGGTGACTGCCAACGGTCTTACCTTTGAGCGGATGGAGGACAACATGGATGTGGACTTAAGCAGTATTATCAAAGGCACAAAGACCTTCAAAGAATGCGGAGAACAACTGCTCTCGGTAGTCCATGACATATGCAACGGAAAAATGACCAAGGCGGAGGCTTACGGATTCTCGGACATTGCGGTGGATCATGTGTGCAGGTTTGTATAATAAGAGAAGGAGGAGCCTATATGGAAGCAAAAATTTTTCCTGACAATATAAGTGAGTTTGACATAGACCCTTCCGACACAAAGAAATGTCTTATTTCCGGTTTGTTCCGGGAGGAAGTGGACATGGGGGGACAAAAAAGAAGCTTTTATACATACCTTACTCCGGGGCTCCATTATAACCAGAGCTGTCTGATCATTGCCCCGCCTGATGATATGCCGGTATTGGAATTTGTGGAAAAGGGTTTCTGGCAGGCATTTGCCGAGAGGGAGCAGGTTTTCCTGCATTTCCTGGAGCCGGATGGAGCCTGGAATCTGGATGGCCGGGATGGGGACTACATGAACAGGGTTTATATTCAGGTACAGTCCAGAGCCTATTATGTGACCATGCAGGACAATATCTATGGTTTTGGGTTTGGCAGAGGGGCGGCAGTAGCCCAGCAGGCGGCCATGAAGATGACCAGCGAGTGGTCCGGCCTGGCCACCTTCGGAGATCTTGGAAAGGAAGCCCTGTTAAATGCGGCCCTATCCCACAAAAGTGAGAGTATGGGGGCTGCGGAGCTTGCCGTAAGCGGATCAAAGGCCCCGCTTCCTGTGTGGATGGTCTGGAAGGAAAACAGAGGGGATAATGAGGCAGTATGCTCCTATTGGAAAAAACAGAATGATGCCTGGGGAGAGCCGTACTCCGGGGGAGGGGCAGATGAAATCTACTTCCCGTCTGATGTGCGCAGGAAAAGCGAGGTCAATGAGGAGAAGATCGCCCAGGTGCGTGTTACCAACGGATATACAGGGGAACTGAGGGAGGCTTTATTTAACAAGGTATGGGCTTATGTGGGAAAGGCCAGAAGGCACCGGTGCTTTGGCACAAAGGCCCTGCGCAATTATAAGGATCCAAAGGCGTATGGAGCGACTCTGCATACCATGGAGATAGGAGGCCTTACCCGGCGCTGGTATGAATATGTGCCGAAGAGTGTGGCGGAGACTGGCCAGAAGGCGCCTCTCGTGCTGAATATGCACGGACGGGGAGGCAGCGCCGAAAGCTTTATGGATCTGTCAGGCATGAGCTGCGTGGCGGAAGAGAGAGGGTTTATTGTTCTGTTTCCAGAGGCCGGTGTCCATCAGCAGCACCCGAAAGGAATCAGGAACGTGCTTGTATGGAGCGGCGTATATAAGGGAGAAAAAATTGATGATACGGCGTTTCTTTTGGCTATGATCGAAGATGTGAAGTCCAGATATTCCATTGACGAAACCAGAATCTATGCCAGCGGCCAGTCCAGCGGAGGGATGATGACCTCCAGGCTGGCTGTGGAGGCGCCGAGGGTATTTGCGGCGGTTTCCCCCTGGTCGGGAGTGGTGAGTCCAGGGCCCGGAGTTCCTCTTCCCGAAACCATGGATTCTCAGGTCCCCTATCTGTTTTTGTTTGGAGAAAACGACTGGCTTTGCGTGGACAAAGAGAAGGGAACCATGGAGTACAGGGCTGCAGAGAACGTAGGGAGGTTTCTTGAGAAGCTCATGGAGCTTTATGGGCTGGACAGAGTCCCGAAGAGATATCGATGCGGTGAGATTACCTATTATATATATCTGAACTCAGAGAAGGTTCCTATGCTGACAGTTGGAACCATAAAGGATATGTCACATGCTAACTATCCAAGAGAGAGCTGGATCGCTTATGATGAGTTCTTTGCAAAATTTTCCAAGGAGGCGGATGGTACGCTTCTGTATATGGGTGAGAAGGTTCAACCAATATGACCGGTTTTTCTGTTCAAATATAAAAAAGAATGACAGCTTGGATGAAAATATGA
Source organism: Hungatella sp. (assembly GCA_022796015.1). GTDB lineage: Bacteria > Bacillota > Clostridia > Lachnospirales > Lachnospiraceae > UBA3402. The sequence continues at coordinate 11,954 of JAAWHU010000027.1, forward strand.
TATGCTGGGAACAACCCCGGTAAAGGGGCCCGCCCCAGGCGGAGGATCCTGCAAAGCAAGATTCTTTTTTAGAAGACAGGAAGGGAATAAAAGGGCATATGAATTTTCATCATCTGAGTTATTTTAAGACAGCATATGAATCTCAGAATATTACCAGGGCAGCCAGGCATCTCCATGTATCCCAGCCGGCAATATCCACAGCCATAAAGGAACTGGAGGAGGAGCTGGGCGTGCAGCTGTTTGTCAGGCAGAACCGGGGGCTTGAGGCCACAGAGGCAGGGAATTTGTTTTATACTCAGGCATGTAAAATGCTGGCCCAATTTCACAACGCAAAGCGTCTGGTCCGGGAGGCAGCGGAGAAAAAGAGTGTGGTAAGGCTGGGCTTTACGCCTATGGCCGGCCATGTGGCATTTCCCAAGATTTATGAGGCTATTTCCAGGGAGCATGAGGAGGTGGAGCTGGAGATTCTGGAGGGAGGCAGCGAGGAACTGCTAAAATGTCTGGAGGAAGACCGGGTGGAGATGGTGATCGTGCCTGAGGGTGCGGCTTATGAGGAATATGAAAGGCAGGAGATCTGCCGTACCCGGCTGTTGTTTGCCGTCAGCAGAGATCATCCCCTGGCAAAGGAGGAGAAAATCGATATTCACCAGCTGGCTGATGTGCCGGTGGCCATTTTCCGCAAAGGATATATGACCAACCAGAATGTGGCTCATTTGTTTGAGTCCAACAAGGTTCCCATGAAGGTGATTGCCCAGGTGTCTCACTTTATGTGCATGAAGACTTTAGTGGAGTGCAGGGCAGCAGGAGGATTTCTTATGAGAGAGATCTGCGACCAGGACGAGAATATCAAAAGCTTTGAGATCCCGGGGCTGCCGGAACAGTCGGTTTTTCTGGTATGGAAAAAGGAAGGATATCTGTCCTGGGGAGCCCGTCAGATGATCCGGTGCTGCCGTCATGTGCCTGGCTGAAGGCAGAAGATGTAATATAATCAAAATTTATGAATAATAAAATAACAGTATTTCACTTTTTCTGAAAAATCTGGTATTATTTAGCCATAACCAAGAGACAGAACCATAAAAAAATATAATGGGAGAGAAAAAGATGAATTACTATGAAGAAGCACTGAAGCTCCATGAGGAACACCATGGAAAGATTCAGGTGGTCAGCAAGGTGAAGCTGGAGACCAGGGACGATTTAAGCGTTGCCTACACGCCGGGAGTAGCACAACCCTGTAAGGAGATTGCAGAGGACAAGAAAAACGTATACAAATATACGGCCAAAAGCAACCTTGTGGGCGTGGTGTCTGATGGCACTGCGGTTTTGGGCTTAGGCAACATCGGGGCAGAGGCTGCTATTCCCGTTATGGAGGGCAAGGCCGTGTTATTCAAAGCCTTCGGCGGAGTCGATGCGTTCCCCATCTGTCTGGATACCAAGGATACGGAGGAGATCATTAAGGCAGTGAAGCAGATTGCTCCCGTATTCGGAGGAATCAATCTGGAGGATATTGCATCTCCCAAATGTTTTGAGATCGAGAGAAGGCTGGAGGAGGAGCTGGATATTCCGGTGTTCCACGACGACCAGCACGGAACCGCCATTGTGGTGACGGCTGCTCTCTTAAATGCATTAAAGGTAGTGGGGAAGAAGATTGGGGAGATCAAGGTGGTGCTCAACGGGCCGGGAGCAGCAGGTACGGCTATTATTAAGATGATGCTGGAAGCAGGTGTAAAGCATGTGATCGCCTGTGATGAGAACGGGATTCTCTACAAGGACAGAGGCGTGGGTATCGTGGACCACAAGAAGATGCTCTGCAGCATTACCAACCCGGAAGAAAAACGAGGCGCCTTGGCAGATGCCCTGGAGGGGGCAGATGTGTTCGTGGGAGTCTCTGTGGGCGGGGCCTTGAAGCCGGAGATGATTAAGAAGATGAATCAGGATCCCATTGTGTTTGCAATGGCCAACCCTGTGCCGGAGATCATGTATGACGAAGCCATGGCAGCAGGCGTGAAGGTAATGGGGACAGGACGGTCGGACTTCCCCAACCAGATTAATAATGTCCTGGCATTCCCAGGGATCTTCAGGGGCGCACTGGACGCAGGCGCAAGGGACATTAACTATGACATGAAGCTGGCGGCGGCCCAGGCCATTGCGGAGCTGGTAGAGCCGGAGAAGCTGTGTCCCGAGTATATTATTCCGTCTGCCCTTGATCCCAGGGTGGCAGAGCATGTGGCAAAGCGGGTGGGAGAAGCTGCCCGGAAGTCCGGAGCCGTGAGACAGTAAAGGCAGGGGACAAAGGGACAGCCTCTTTACAGGCTGTGTGAAAAACAGTCCGTATTCTTCACATAGTTGATCAAATCGTTCATGCTGCCGAAGAGATAGCCTCCGCTTTTCCAGACCAGGCTTACCTGGACGGGAAGGGGAGGCTGCAGAGGAACGCTTACGGCATTCCGGGTGGACTGGGCCAGCTGGCGGAATAAAAATCCTATGGCCAGATTGTCGGAGATCAGCCGTCCCATGGTGGAGAGCTGGTTGGTGTGGAAGAGGATCTTAGGTGTGATACCGGCCTCTTCAAACCGGGCCATAAGGGTTTCTGTATGGAAAAAGCTGGTTTTAAAGAGGATAAGAGGTTCTTCTGCCAGATCCCAAACCGTAATATAGTCTCTTTTAGCCAGGTGGTGGCCGGCCGGCAGACAGCATACGGTTTCCAGACTGGCCACAGGGACAGATTTAAACTCTGGCCCCCAGGGAGTCTGATGAGACAAAAAGAGAACATCCAGCTGGTTGTCCATAAGAAGACGGGTCAGTTCATGGCGGCCGGCTTCCACTACATGAACCTGGATCTCCGGGTGATAACAGAAGAAATCATGATAGAGGCAGGGAAGAAGCAGTGCGCCGATCATGGGAGGGATCCCTATGCGGAGCACCCTTCTTCCCTGTCCTAAATCGTTCATGATCTGATATACCTGATCGGCATGCTCCAGGAGGCTGTCTGCCTGCTCCAAAAAGACAGACCCTTCCTTTGTCAGGGTCATGCCCCGGTGCTGCCGGGTAAACAAGGTAACCTTGAATTCCTTTTCCAAATCTTTTATGGCAGCAGTAACAGAGGGCTGAGAGATATGAAGATAGTCGGAAGCCTGAGTGATATTGCCAAATCGGCAGACGGTCTGAAAATATTTAAGCTGAGTAAGAGTCATGGAGGATCCTCCTTTTTTTCCATAATAAAATTTTGTTCTGTAAAAGTCAATCAGTAACAACGGATATCATTAAAAAAAATTATGTTATCATTTTTTTCTAATATTTTACTTTTAAATCTCCTTATATTATGATTAAGAAAAAGGAGGAAAACAAGATGAAGATAACAAGGCTGGAGATGGTCCCTGCGGGAAAGTATTTGTTTATTAAGATGCATACAGATGAGGGAATTACAGGCATCGGGGAAGTGGGAGCATGGGGATATCTGGATGGCACGGCGGGAGTTCTTAAAAAGCTGGAAGGATATATTGTGGGTCAGGATCCCATGAGGATTGAGCATCACTGGCAGTATATGTATAGGAGCATGTATTTCAGAGGCAGCATTATTATGAGCGCCATATCGGCCATTGATATTGCCCTGTGGGATATTAAAGGCAAGGCGTATCAGGTTCCTGTCTATGAATTGTTAGGCGGAAAGTGCCGGGATAAAGTACGGACTTATCCGGCTGTATTCCGGTTTACGCCGGAGGAGATGGGAAAGGCCTGCCTGGAAGTTAAGGAACAGGGGTTTACGGCGGCCCGCCTGATGATTACGGGAGATATGAGAAAAGAGGTATGCGACTATGAAGAGGGAATCTACAACCATCGCGTGGAGGCTCAGGCAGAGAAGGTGCGTGCATGCAGGGAGGCAGTGGGAAGAGATTTTGATTTGATTTTGGAGGTGCACCGGAGTATGAATCCCATGGAGGCTATTGCCTTTGCAAAGGCAGTAGAACCCTACCGGCCTTTATTTATCGAGGATCCCATACCGCCGGATAATGATGAGGTTATGGCTGAGATCGCATCCAAGACAGCTATACCGGTGGCTACAGGAGAACGATTTATTAATATTCAGGAGTTTGAGAATCTTCTGTCTAAGAGGGGAGCCCGCTATGTGAGGCCTGATGTGTGTGCATTGGGCGGAATCAGTCCCAGCAAAAAGGTTGCGGCAATCGCCGAGAGCCATTATGTGGATCTTGTTCCCCACAATCCCTTGGGGCCCGTGTCTACGGCCGCCTGCCTGCAGCTGGATGCCGCCATCCCCAATGTATGTATCCAGGAATTTCCCAGCTTTTATCTTCAGGGTAGCGAAGGCTCTATGATTACTCAGCCTCTGCAGCTGGACAGAGGGTACCTGGTGATTCCGGATGGGCCCGGAATCGGGATTGAATTGGCGGAGGATATCACAGAGAAGTTCCCGCCGGCGCAGAGAAGCCTTCACTGCCAGATCGCCTTTGATGGTTCTGTACATGATATATAGGAACTGTGTTCTGCCATGGTGCTGTCTTGAATTGTAATATAGTTTTTTTCTATAAAATTAGATAAATAATATATTTTACAAATAATATCTCGAGGGCTATAATGAAGACAACAGAATAGTTTATAGGTAATTGCGAAAGTCAAAGCCAGGAGAATATTCTGCTAAATTTTGAGTTTCGCAAATGTCTAAAAGGGTTCAGAGAAAAAGGAGGAATATTGTGATGACAACACACAAGGTAGCGGTGATTCCGGGGGATGGAATCGGACCGGAGGTATTGGCAGAGGGAGTAAAGGTATTGAATGCGGTGGCGGATCTGGATGGCGGATTTCGGTTTGATTTTACCCATTTTCCCTGGGGGTGTAAGTATTATCTGGAACACGGACGCATGATGGCAGAGGATGGCATAGAACAGCTGAAGGCCTTTGACGCTATCTTTCTTGGAGCCGTGGGATATCCGGGGGTTCCCGATCACATTTCTCTGTGGGATCTGCTTCTGGTTATCAGAAAACAATTCGACCAATATGTGAATCTGCGTCCTGTAAAGCTGTTGAAGGGGGCGCCCTGTCCCTTAAAGGACGTGGCCAGAGAGGACATAGACATGCTCTTTGTGCGGGAGAACAGCGAGGGAGAGTATGCGGGAAGCGGAAGCTGGCTTTATAAGGGGCAGCCTCATGAAGTGGTGATTCAGAATGGGGTCTTTTCCAGACACGGCTGTGAGAGGGTCATCCGCTACGCCTATGAACTGGCGCGGGAGCAGAAGAAAACCCTGACCAGCATCAGCAAGGGAAATGCGCTGAATTATTCCATGGTGTTCTGGGATCAGATTTTTGCGGAGGTGGGTAAGGAGTATCCCGACGTAAAGACCTATTCTTATCTGGTGGATGCCGCCAGCATGTTTATGGTAAAGGATCCGGGACGGTTTGAAATCGTGGTAACCTCCAATCTGTTTGGGGATATTCTCACGGATCTGGGAGCGGCGATTTCCGGAGGAATGGGGCTGGCGGCAGGAGCCAACTTAAATCCTGAGAGAAGGTTCCCCTCCATGTTTGAGCCGATTCATGGTTCGGCGCCTGACATCGCAGGACAGGGAAAGGCCAATCCTCTTGCTGCCGTGTGGTCGGCAAGCCAGATGCTGGAATTTTTCGGACATAAGGAATGGGCGGACAGGCTCATCAGGATCATAGAGGAGATGCTGGTGGCAAAGACCGCCTTGACACCGGATCTGGGCGGAACGGCAAAGACGTTCCAGGTGGGGGACCAGGTGGTCCGCAGGCTGCTGTTGACAATGGGGAAGATAACCGATACAATATGAGACGGAAATATCTGGTAAATACAAAGGGGTGACTTTCTATGATGGCAGTTTCAAACGGGGAAAAACTGCGCACATTGTTCTTTTCCAATTTCACCATAAGTGCCTGTACCTTCGGAGGCGGCGGGGTGATTATTCCTATGCTGCAGAAAAAATATGTGGAGGATCTGAAATGGATTGAGCCGGACGAGATGATGGATATGATCGCCATCGCTCAGTCGTCTCCCGGGATCATGGCAGTGAACACGGCCATTATCATCGGGTATCGCATTGCCGGTATAAGGGGGGCGCTCTGTTCTATTGTGGGAAGCGTGCTGCCTCCCATGGTGATCTTGTCCGTAATCTCCTTTATTTATGAGGCGTTTTGCTCTAACCATGTGGTGGCTCTGGTTCTTAAAGGCATGGAGGCCGGGGTGGCGGCGGTGATGATTAATGTCTCCATCAACATGTCCTCCACTGTGGTTAAGCACAAAAAACTTCTCAATGATGTGCTTCTGGCCGGAGCGGCCATAGGGGCTATTTTTTTCGGGGTGCCTATTATCCGGTTGATTGTTATATGCGCCGTAATCAGTATCCTTGCAGTGTTGGTAAATTCCAAAAGAGAAAGGGCAGGTGAGGCAGGATGATCTATGTCCAGCTGTTTCAGACATTTTTTATCGTAGGGCTTTTTGGATTCGGCGGAGGCTACGGGGCTACGGCCCTTATGCAGGATCTTATCGTTACCCAGAGAGGGTGGCTGACCATGAAGGAATTTGCCGATGTGATCACGGTGTCGGAGATGACGCCGGGGCCCATGGGAATTAATATTGCATCCTTTGTAGGGGTGCAGGTGGCGGGAGTTTTAGGAACCCTGGTGTCTACCTTATCCTACGTGTTTCCCTCGGCAGTTATCGTCATGACCCTGGCGAAGGTGTACATGAAATACCGGCAGCTCAAGGCGGTTCAGGATGTGCTTAAAGGGCTGCAGCCGGCAGTCTGTGCCCTGATTATCTCGGCTGCAGTACGGCTTTTTGTCAATGCGGTATGGGCAGGGCAGGTGGCTCTTAAGGGAACGAACTGGGTGGCGGCTCTGATGTGCGCAGTGCTGTTGGTTTTGCTGAGGCTGAAAAAGATTGCTCCTATTCCGGCTATTTTTGCATCAGGGTTCGTGGGAGCCCTGATCTATGGCCTATGGGGCGTGGCGGTTTGACCGAGAATAAAAAAGGATGGAGGATCAATGGATGAGACCCTTAATTTTACTGACTGCCGGATTTGAACATGTTCGGGGAATGGAACAGAGGCAGCTGTTTCAGAATTATGCGGATGCCATATATGAGGCGGGGGGCCAGACGGTCCTGGCGCTGGGGGCGGACCAGGAGCTGGCAGAGAGGATGGACGGGCTGTTTTTGACCGGCGGTGTGGATATAGAGCCTGAGCGCTACAAAATGGAGAGAAAGCCATGGTGCGGGAAGGCGGATCTTGTAAGAGACCAGGAGGAGTTCACCTTTTTCTCCCTGTTTGCAAAGGAGAGAAAGCCGATTCTGGGAGTATGCCGGGGACTGCAGCTGATGAACGCCGCCTTAGGAGGCACCCTGTGGCAGGACCAGAAGGAGGAGTGCCACACAGAGGGCCATGGAGACGGAGCCATCCACAAAGTATGCCTGGAGGAGGAGTCTTTGCTGGGCCGCCTCTTTGGGAGTGAGATTCCGGTGAACAGTTATCACCATCAGTCCATTAGAACCTTAGGAAAAGGTCTTGTGGTGACAGCCAGGGCAGGAGAGATCATAGAGGGAGTAGAGCATGAGTCCCTTCCCATGTGGGCGGTGCAGTGGCATCCGGAGAGGATGAGAAGCAGAGATAAAATTGCGGAGGAGGGGCCGGATATGGGGCCGCTCTTTTCCTGGTTTGTGAAGGCATGCCGAGGGTAGGAACCTTTACCTGGAAAAACCATATCATTTGAGAGGAGCACCAAAGAAAGATGAAAAAAGATTTAACCCAGGGCAATGTAGCCCAGACCATGATCCGCTTTGCCGGCCCCATGATTCTGGGCAATCTTTTACAGCAATGCTACAACATTGCGGACACTTTGATTGTAGGGCGGTTTTTAGGGGCCAACGCCCTGGCGGCCGTAGGCTCGGCCTACACCCTCATGACATTTTTGACCTCCATCCTAATCGGTCTCTGCATGGGAAGCGGTTCCGTGTATTCCTTCCATTTTGGAAGAAGGGATGAGGAGCAGGTGAAAAGCAGCATTGCCATCGCATTTGTTTTCATAGGGGCGGTGACCCTTCTCATCAACGGCCTGGTGTTTTTGTGGTGCAATGAAATCCTGGTTCTTCTTAAAGTGCCGGACACCCTTATGGAGATGATGCACGAGTATGTGTGGATTATTTTCATGGGAATTTTCTTTGTCTTTTTATACAACTATTTTTCGTTTCTCCTTCGGGCCCTGGGCAATTCCCTGGTTCCTTTGTGGTTCTTGGGAATCGCCGCCGCCATGAATATTGTTCTGGATCTGGTGTTTGTGGTGAAATTTTCCTGGGGAATCGGAGGAGCAGCGGCTGCTACCGTCATTGCCCAGGCATTTTCCGGAGTGGGAATTGCACTGTATACATGGATTCGGGAGGCAGATCTGCGGCCGGGAAGGGATAATCTTAAGTTCCGGAAGAAATCGGTGACGGAGATCCTTCGATTTTCCACGGCGGCCTGCATTCAGCAGTCCGTGATGAACTTTGGAATTCTCATGATACAGGGTTTGGTCAACAGCTTTGGGACTGCAGTTATGGCGGCCTTTGCGGCGGCAGTGAAGATTGACTCCTTTGCTTATATGCCGGCTCAGGAGTTCGGCAACGCATTTTCCATCTTTACATCTCAGAACCATGGGGCAGGGAAAAAGGACCGGGTAAGCCAGGGGACGCGGGATGCCATAAAGGTATCCATGGTGTTTTGCCTGGCAGTGTCTGCGGCGGTCTTTGTCCTTGCACCATGGCTTATGAAAATCTTTGTGGAAGCCAAAGAGAGTGAGATCATCGCCATCGGAGCCGGATACCTGAGGATTGAGGGAGCTTTCTACTGCGGTATCGGCCTTTTGTTTCTTTTGTATGGATATTATCGGGGGGTGGAGAGACCGGAGATGTCAGTGGTGCTGACGGTGATTTCCTTAGGAACCCGGGTAGCCCTGGCCTACAGTCTGGCTCCGATTCTGGGAGTACAGGCTATCTGGTGGTCCATTCCCATTGGCTGGATTTTGGCTGACGGGGCGGGGTTTGTCTATATGAGAAAGCTCCATTGAATGGTAAAAAATGTTAAAATATGTTTCGAGAATGTTGAAATAAAAAAGGGGAGAAATAAAAAAACTCCTATAAATAGGGAGGGCCGGCAGACGGGGGGACATCTGCCGGCTAGAGTATGAAAAAGTTTTGAAAAAGGTGTATCACCTGTTTACAAAACATAGTATAGTTGATAAATGTGACTAAAATTTGATTAAATTATGAAGTTTTTGTAAACATTATACAATTATAGGCGCTTCCTCCGGGAGTATTCCCGATAGATACGGGTGATTTCCTGAAGGGCATCAATATGTTCAAAATCTTTGTGGTAAATCATATTAATTTCTCGTGTCATACTTAAATTCTCAATGGACAGACCCGCAATTTTCCCTTTTCTCATCTCAGACCCAAAGGTGCTTCGGGGAAGAATGGAAACACCGAAATTGCGGCGGACCAGATCTTTTATAGTAGCCACGTTGTCTACCTCCAGGGTGACATCAAATTCTTCCAGGGATACGTTATTGCTCTCCAAATGGGAGATAAATAAGTTCCGGGTTGCGGAGTTAGGCAGACGCAGAATTAGCTTCTGCTTTTTTAATTCTTCCAAGGTGACGATCTGTTTCTGGGACAGAGGATTGTCTTTAGAGACGGCCAGGATCAGGGAGTCGGTGTCCAACATGACGGAATTGAAATTGGAATCATTAATACGCCCCTCAATGATAGCGATATCCAGCACATAGGTTTTTAATTTATAATAAAGATTATTTATGGTATCAGAAATAATGGTTATGCGGCTGCCGGGCGTCACGCTTGTATAGCCGGCCAAAACCTCTGCGATGACGCTGCTCTCCGAGGAGTGAGTGATGCCTATGGACAGTCGGGTTACATTGCGCTTTTCATCCTCCAGGCTCTGGGACAGATTCTGATAAAGGGTCTGAATACGGCGGGCATATTTGACAACAATCTCCCCTTCCGGCGTCAGTTTTAAGCCTTTTTCTCCCCTGATAAACAGGACTACATCCAGATCATGCTCCAGCTGCTTGATGTGCTGACTGACTGCGGGCTGTGTAAGGGAAAGTTCTTTTGCGGCCTTTGTAAAATTTCGGGTCTCATATACCTTTAACAGGGTTTCCATTCTGGCATCCATGGCAGCTCCTTCCGTATTGACCATGTGGAAATCTTATGGCTTACTATAACGTTTTGGTACAATCAATAAGGAATCATTATGATATTAATACAAAAGATAATTTGCATTTATCACATATGTTTCTATAATTATATCATAGATTGATTGAAAAAGGTGTAAAAGAAGGGGGAAAAGAAGATGGCTTTTTTGTATGGTCAGATGGAGGAGTCCACAGTGGTGCTGTGTTCTCTTTCGATTATTTTGTTTGCAGGATTTGCGGTGACGCGGCTGACGAAACGGATGCACCTGCCCAATGTGACAGGCTACATCATTGCAGGAGTGCTTATTGGGCCTGGATGCCTGCAGATGGTGCCAAAGGGAATTCTGGAGCATATGGGATTTATGAGTGACATTGCACTGGCTTTTATTGCTTTCGGAGTGGGGAAGTTTTTCAAGAAGGAGATCCTTAAGGAGGCGGGAATCAGGGTTGTTGTTGTGACGCTGTTTGAGGCGCTGACCGCAGGAATTCTGGTGACCTTGAGTATGAAAGTTCTCTTCCATATTAGCTGGGATTTCGCCTTGATTTTAGGAGCTATCGCAACAGCTACGGCTCCGGCAAGCACTATGATGACCATTCATCAGTATCATGCCAAGGGAGAGTATGTGAATACGCTGCTTCAGGTGGTGGCCTTAGATGATGTGGTGTGTCTCTTGGCCTTCAGTATTGTGGTGGCAGTGGTAAATGCGGGAAATGACGGCCATATTTCCATAAATGATGTTCTGATTCCTCTTGTAAGCAACGGGGTCGGAATTCTTCTGGGAGGGGCCGGAGGATTGGGGCTGTCAAAACTTCTGACACCGGACAGAAGTAAGGACAACAGGCTGATCTTGTCGGTGGCCCTTCTGCTGGCCTTGTCCACTGTGTGTGCCGTTCTTGGGGTTTCGCCTCTTTTGTCCTGTATGGTCTTCGGGGCGGTGTACATGAATCTGACAGACGACAGAAAGCTCTTTAAACAGATTAACCGCTTTACACCGCCTATTATGAGTATGTTCTTTATTATCTCCGGCATGAACCTGGAGCTCGGAGCCATCCGTACTGCCGGAATTGTAGGCCTTGCCTATTTCTTTATCCGCATTATCGGCAAATATGCAGGCGTGTACTTAGGATGCATCATAACCAACATGCCAGTGAACGTTAAGAAATATATGGGTCTGGCTCTCATTCCTCAGGCCGGCGTGGCTATCGGCCTTGCTTTTTTAGGCCAGCGGCTCCTGCCTCCCCAGATAGGGGATCTGCTTTTGACCATCATACTGGCTTCCTCTGTCCTTTACGAGCTGGTGGGTCCGGCCTGTGCCAAGGCATCCTTCTTTTTGTCGGGAGCCATTAAGCAGGAGGTTATTGATTCGGTCAACAGATATCAGCCGCCTCAGTTCAAGAAGCGGCTGGGATAGAAAACAGAGTATGAGAAATCTAATCCAGATTCTTCCGGTCCCGGCGGTTGGTGAGGCGGATGATTCCGCAGCCGATCTTCCCGCCGGAATTGCCGGAAGGCTGGGAGTGGAAGTCGTCGGACATCTGGTGCACCACCACGGATTTTCCCAGAATCTGGGGAATAATAAACCGTTTATCAAAGAAAGAAATCCACGCATACCCCTGATTGGCAAAAAGGGGAAGAAGATCCCCGGCATGGTCAGGGTGTTGGGCCTGCCCAGGGTTATAATGTCCGCCGGTGTTGGCAAAGTCATTGCCGCAGTCCCCGTTTTCATGGATATGGAGTCCATAAAAATCAGAAGAGCCAGGCTGCATCCTGTCAGGGAGGCCAAAAAGCTCCGCCTCAATCAAAGTCCCTCCATAGGGAGTCTCATAAAATTTTACCAGCCCACTGAGAGCTGGCGCCGCAGTACCACCTGTAACCCAGGCCATGGCTAAAGGTTCATTATCCTCTAAAATCTCCGCAAAAACTTCCCCCGGAGTCATCTGTCTATCTGCCATAATTATATCCCTCCTTTGATGTAACATATGGAAAACAAATTGTCCCTGTGCCATCCCAAACATAATTTACAAGCCCATAGAAAAAAATACCAACACCAGCTGTCATAAATTGTTCAGGAATTATTTAGAAAAATAACCAGTATCCATTTCCCCAAGATGGGTGTATAATGTACACGTAAGCAATGAGCAGTGCGAAAAAAGACAGACAAGAAGCAGCGTTGTGCTTGCACAAAAGCAGCTGATTGACTGGCTTTTTTCATAGGGCGAATGCCCGTGAGCGAGATGAAGCGAAGCGGAATCGAGCGTGCACTGCGGCGTCGAGGAGCCACCCCCCTCGCCTCCGCAAGCGAAGGCGAAGCCGAGCCCGTGAACATCACACCAAGCGAAGGCAAAGCCAAGCCCCACCCCGCAAATCTCACCCAAGGCAAAAGCGAAGCCGAGCCCAAGCCCCACACAAAAAATTCACCAGGAGGAGAACCACCCATGGAAAACACCACCCCCAAAATTATATTAACCGGAGACCGCCCCACAGGAAGACTTCACGTAGGCCACTACGTAGGCTCCCTCAAGCGCCGCGTAGAGCTCCAGAACTCCGGCCAATTTGACCATATTTTCATCATGATCGCCGACGCCCAGGCCTTAACCGACAACGCCGACAACCCCGAAAAAGTGCGGCAGAACATTATCGAGGTAGCCCTAGACTACCTATCCTGCGGCTTAGACCCAGCCAAATCCACCCTTTTCATCCAATCCCAGATTCCCGAGCTGACGGAGTTAACCTTCTACTATATGAATCTGGTAACTGTATCCCGCCTTCAGCGGAACCCTACGGTAAAAAATGAGATCAAGATGCGCAACTTCGAGGCAAGCATACCCGTAGGCTTTTTCGCCTACCCCATCAGCCAGGCCTCAGACATTACCGCCTTCAAGGCCACCACGGTGCCTGTAGGAGAAGACCAGCTGCCCATGATCGAGCAGACCAGGGAGATCGTCAGAAGCTTTAATCACATCTACGGAGAAGTCCTTGTAGAGCCCGACGTACTTCTTCCGGACAACAAAGCCTGCCTGCGCCTTCCCGGCATTGACGGCAAAGCCAAGATGAGCAAGTCTCTGAATAACTGCATCTATCTCTCCGATACAGAAGAAGACGTGAAGAAAAAAGTCATGAGCATGTTCACAGACCCCAACCATCTCCGCGTCCAGGATCCGGGGCAGGTAGAAGGCAACCCGGTCTTCATCTATCTGGATGCCTTCTGCAAAGACGAATACTTTGCCATGTTCTGGCCCGAATATAAGAACCTGGACGAACTAAAGGCCCACTATACCAGAGGCGGGCTGGGAGACGTAAAGGTAAAACGTTTTCTCAACCAAGTCCTCCAGTCAGAGCTTGCTCCCATCCGGGCCCGCAGGAAGGAATATGAGAAAAATATACCGGAGGTTTACCGAATCTTAAAAGAAGGAAGCATCTGTGCCCAGAAGGCGGCGGCCCAGACCCTTGCAGAAGTAAAGGCTGCCATGAAGATCAATTACTTTGACGACGAGGAGCTGATCCAGAGCCAGGCCCAGCGTTTTAAGGAAAATAATTTATGAAGCGAACACATACAATAAGGATCCTGGCGTTGTCTCTTGCTCTTAGCTTTGCAGTTCCCGCAAAGGCCTTTGCCGTTCAGACCACAGCTTTGCCGCCTGGGAGCTCGTCCGGACAGTCCGCTGTGGCAGAGCCCCAGATCCAGGCAGAGGGCGCCGTAGTCATAGATGCCCGGACAGGAGATATTCTTTACGGTAAAAACGAGAAGAAGCGCTTTTATCCTGCCAGTACCACCAAGCTGATGACGGCGATGCTGACTTTGGAGCATACAAACTTAAACGATACGGTAACATTTTCCAAGGCTGCCACCACCAACCTGGAGGCAGGAGCCTCCACTCTGAAGCTTACGGAGGGGGACAAGCTGACCGTGGAACAGTGCCTTTACGGCCTTCTGCTGAAATCCGCCAATGAGATCGGCAATGGCCTGGCGGAGCACATTGCAGGAAGCGTAGATGGGTTTGCAGAGCTGATGAATCAGAAGGCAGCGGCTTTGGGGTGTACAGGAACTCATTTTGCCAATCCCCACGGCCTGAACAACAGCAATCATTATACCACCCCCTATGATATGGCTCTGATTGCCAGAGCCGCATTTCAGAATGAGACCTTGTGCAAGATCGACACCACTACCAGCTACCAATTTCCTGCCATCAAAAAGTCCGGCGCTGTCACCATCACCATGGGGCATAAGATGATGTACCCCACAGATTCCAGGTATTATGAAGGGATCATCGGAGGCAAGACCGGCTATACCTCCCTGGCAGGAAACACTCTGGTTACCGGGGCAGAGCGCAACGGCATCCGTCTCATCGCCGTCATAATGAAAAGCAAGGCCACCCATTATACGGATACCAAGGCGCTTTTGGATTACGGCTTTGCAGTGACACAATCAGTGCCTGCAGGCAGCCCGCCCGCCCAGAATCTGACAGGCCCGGGGGTTATGAACGGTTCGGGGCCATCTGGAACGGCGCCGCAGCCTGCTCCTGCGGTTACAGGGTGGATCAAAGATGAGAAGGGCTGGTACTATATCAAATCCGATGGAACATGGGCGGCAGGAGAATGGCTTAACCTGAACCAGAAGAGCTACTGGATAGATCCTAATGGTTATATGGCCACAGGGTGGCGCCAGTTTACCGATGGCAAATGGTACTATTTCCGCTCCGATGGGTCTATGGCATCAGATTATTGGGCCGCGGATAACGGTAAATGGTTCTATCTGGGGAGCCAGGGCTTTATGCTTCTCAATACCAGGACTCCTGACGGTTATGTGGTGGGAAGCGATGGCGCATGGCTTCCATAGAATCGGAATAGAGAAAAAGCATCTTTACCAGAGAGGATAAAGATGCTTTTTCTTTGTACATCATATTAAGAGTCGCTGCTGATATGGCTTGCATACATTTCCGGTGATGGAAATGCATATTCGCTGTTATCCATACGAAATTCCATAACATCTTCCACGGAACATTTCAAAATGGTGCATAGTACGCCGATGGTGTGAGTGGATACATATTGATTGTTTTTCAGTCGGTTAATCTGTCCGGAGCTGAAACCATATTCCTTGATAAGACGGTATTGGCTGACCTTTTTCTCTTTCATTGTTTTCCATAATGGGTCATAAATAATCATTCGTAAACCTCCTCCCTTGAATCTATTTAAACGCGTTCTATGCATATTAGCATATTGTCCATAATTGGAATATAATGGAAGAAATGGAAAATACAGGCGAAATAGTATAAGAAGTTCCAAAGGTTTGCTTGACGTAAGCAGGAGAAACCATGTATGATATCATTTAGGAGATGATAAAATGAAAGAAAAATTATATACCATAGAGCTTCACGATGCCCTGACCTCAGGCGATGAATGCCCTTTTTGCTGGTTGGAGAGGAAATTGGAGGAGGCAGCTATTGAGTTTGTCTTAGGCTCCTCCTACATGGAAAGCGATATACGGGATCAGACGGATAAAAAAGGATTCTGCCGCAGACATACGAAGGCCATGTTTGATTACGGCAACACACTGGGCAACGCCTGGATCTTAAAGACCAGAATGGTCTATCTGCGCTCCCAGATAAAAAAACAGATGGAAGAGTTTTCTCCCCAGCCAGCTACGGTTCTGGGAAGGCTTAAGAAAAAAGAGGGGCAGGAGAATGCCGTCAGTGCCTGGATTCGCCAGGAGGAAGGCCGCTGCTATGTATGCGACCGGGTGGATGAGACTTACCGGCGTGTTTTGGATACGTTTGTGTATCAGGTAAAGCATGAAAAAGAGTTTCTGGATCTGGTAAAAGGCTGCAAGGGATTCTGTATTCACCACTTTGCGGATCTGGTGGAGATCTGCGGGAGAGAGCTGGGGAAGAAGGAACAGGATCAGGTATTCCCCATACTGTTTGAGCAGATGAACCGGGAGCTGGATCGGATTCAGGAGGATATTGACTGGCTCATTGAAAAGTACGATTACAGAAATGCAGATAAAAGCTGGAAAAATTCACAGGACGCCGTGCAGCGGACCATGCAGAAGATTGTAGGGGGGCATCCGGCGGATCCGGTGTTTCGATGCAAGAAGTAAGAGGCCTTTCGGATTTCGTGAATATTTTTAAAGGCTGAGGAGATACTACCTCTGAGAAAATAGTATGCCCAAAGGGGCGCTAGAGTGCCAGGAGGTAGTTAGCAATGCAGGATTTCAGAAGGAGCGAGACGCTTAAAAATCTTATGAGGGCCTTTGCCGGAGAGAGCCAGGCCAGGAACCGGTATACCTTTGCGGCGGGAGTTGCCAAACAGGAGAAGCTGCCGGTGATCGAGGCGGTATTTCAGTTTACGGCCGATCAGGAAAAGGAGCATGGGGAAATCTTCTATAACTATATGAAGGAGCTGACAGGGGAGAACATCCATATCGATGGGGCGTTCCCCATTAATATCTCCCAGAAGACCCTTGATCTTTTAAAGGCAGCCAGACACAATGAGTACGAGGAGCACGATGTGGTCTATAAAGCTTTCGGCGACAAGGCGAAGGAGGAAGGCTTCGAGGAGATCGGAAGGGCGTTTCATCAGATCGCGGCCATTGAAAAGGTTCACGGAGACCGGTTCGGGATGCTGGCTGATCTCATGGAGCAGAACCGGCTGTTTTTGTCCGATGTGGCTACGGGATGGATGTGCCTGAACTGCGGCCATATCCTGACAGCCACCCAGGCCCCGGCTATGTGCCCGGTGTGCAGACACGAGCAGGGCTATTTCATCCGATTGGAACTGGCCCCTTATACCTTGTCCTTTCGTGAAAGCTGAGGGTTTGTGAAGTACGAACGCAATGGAGAGAGTTATGTGGCAATTAGCAGCGGCGGCGGGGATGGGGGCATTGGCCTGCTGTCTCCGGTCCGCTTATGAGCGGCATCATTTTACAACGGATGTGTATGAACTGACATCAAAAAAGATCACGGAGAAGAAAACCTTTGTATTTCTTTCGGATCTCCATAACAACTGTTTCGGCAGGGGCCAGGAGAGGCTGTTGGCAGCCATCCGGGAGGTAAAGCCT
This sequence comes from Hungatella sp., assembly GCA_022796015.1. Taxonomy (GTDB): domain Bacteria; phylum Bacillota; class Clostridia; order Lachnospirales; family Lachnospiraceae; genus UBA3402. The sequence continues at coordinate 29,224 of JAAWHU010000027.1, forward strand.
GACGGAGTGCTGGTGGGAGGGGATATGATGGTGGTGAAGGAGAGGGCGGAGCTGGACACCGCCCTGTTTTTGGTGGGAGAGCTTGCCAGGCAGTATCCGGTGTATTACGGCAATGGGAACCATGAAAGCCGTATAGACAGGAAGAGATGGCTTTATGGGGATCAGTACGATGTGTTTGTAAGACGGCTTAAGGAGGCGGGAGTCTGCCATTTATCTGATGCAAGCATTGATTTTTCCGGCGGGATCCGCATAAGCGGACTGGATTTAGAGCGGAGGTATTATGAAAAACGGGTCAGTGACCGGCTGGATGTGTCCTACATAGAGAAACGGCTGGGAAAGGCATCGGAGGAGAAATATGAGATTCTTCTTGCCCATTCCCCCCTGTTTCGGAAAGCCTATGCCAGGTGGGGCGCTGACCTGACCCTATCAGGGCATTTTCACGGGGGAACCATACGGATTCCCGGCATGGGCGGGGTCATGACCCCTCAGCATCATTTTTTTCTGGAAAGCTGCGCAGGCTGCCTTGTGACGGAGGGAAGGGCCATGATCGTCAGCAGAGGCCTGGGAACCCATTCGATTAATATCCGGCTGAACAATATGTCCCAGCTGGTGGTGGTGACATTATGTCCGGCCTCTTGAGATATGGAAAGCTTTATGGTAGAATTGCCCTGTAGCTGTGAAAAATCACGGGTCCATGGAAGTGTCCGTGATCTAAAGTTTGAGCAGGGAGGAAGGCAATGGCGGGCATTTCCTATAAGCTGGAGAATTTTGAGGGTCCCCTGGATCTTCTTCTCCATCTAATCGAAAAGAATAAGGTGAGTATTTATGATATTCCTATTGTTCTCATTACGGAGCAGTATCTGGAGTATGTGAGCCATATGGAGACAGAGGATCTGAATGTGGTCAGTGAGTTCCTAGTGATGGCAGCCACATTGATCGACATTAAGTCCCGGATGCTTCTGCCGGCTGAGGTCAATGAGGAAGGGGAGGAAGAGGATCCGAGGGCGGAGCTTGTGGCACGTCTTCTTGAGTATAAGATGTACAAATACATGGCCCAGGAGCTTCTGGAGCTTGAGGAGGGAGCGGGCCGTCATTTTTATAAGGAATCCACGGTGCCAAGGGAGGTGGCCAAGTACGAGCCTCCCGTGGACTTGGATCAGCTTTTAGATGGGCTGACTCTGGCAAAGCTCCAGGCCGTCTTTGAGTCGGTGGTGAAGCGCAGGGCGGACAAGATCGACCCGATCCGAAGCAAATTCGGCACCATACGCAGGGAGCCCATAAGCCTAGAGGATCGAATCGGATCAGTCATGGATTATGCCAGAAGCCATAGGAAATTCAGCTTCCGGCAGCTTTTGGAGCGCCAGGAGGATAAACTGGAGGTGGTGGTCACGTTTCTGGCCGTGCTGGAGCTTATGAAGATGGGGAAGATCCATCTGACTCAGGAAACGTTGTTTGACGATATGAATATAGAGACTCTGGAGCCGGAGGGGGAAGAGGGAGAGTTAAACCTGGAAGGCCTGGAGGATTTTGAAGGGTAGACGATAAGATGAGCGAGACAAAATACGAGGGCGGCGTGGATGCCAGTCAGGTTATGGTTATGGAGGATTACACCCAGTCCAAGGAGAATGAGGAATTGTATCCCAAGGAGCAGTGGGAGGCTATTGTGGAGGCAGTGCTTTTTACCATGGGGCAGTCGGTGGAGGTAAGACAGCTGGCTGCGGCTATCGGACAGAACGAGAAGACGGCCAGACAGGTGGCGGAACAGCTGAGGCAGCGCTATGACAGGGAAAAGAGGGGGCTCCAGATTATTGAGCTGGAAAAAAGCTATCAGATGTGCACCAGGGTGGAATACTATGAGAATCTAATCCGTGTGGCATCCACGCCGAAAAAGCATATGCTGACGGATGTGGTGCTGGAGACTTTGTCCATCATTGCCTACAAGCAGCCGGTGACCAAGCTGGAGATCGAGAAGATTCGGGGAGTAAAGTCAGACCATGCAGTGAACCGTCTTATTGAGTACAATTTGGTCCATGAGGTGGGACGGCTTGACGCCCCCGGCAGGCCTGCGCTGTTTGCAACCACCGAGGAATTCTTGAGAAGGTTCGGAATCGGCTCCATGGAGAATCTTCCTTCTATAGATCCGGTACAGGCGGAGGAGATCAAAAGCCAGGTGGAGGAAGAATTGAACTTTGAGGAGGCCGGGGCGGAACCCGGGCTTGTGGAAGAATTGTAATAAAAAGCATATTTTTTGATGGATTTAATAGTGGTTTCCAATCTGTTTTCATGATAAGTTTATAATACCTCAGGAAGCAAACTGTCTGCGGTACTGGAGGGGAGTCGTGTGCTCCCGGTCCCGGAATATTTTTACAAAGTTGTTGACATTGATGTATCCTACCTGTTCGGCGATCTCCGATATGGAAAGATCCGTGGTGATCAGCAGCTTTTTCGCTTCCGTAATCCGATATAAAATCAAATATTCTTTAAAGGTAACACCGGAGATATCCTTAAAAGCCATGGAGAGAGCATGGGCGCTGACATAGGCAGAGGCAGCAGCTTCCCCGATGGTGAGTTTCCGATGAAAATGTTCCCCGATATATCTTTGTGCCGTCAGGACCGCAGAGGAAAGGCTGCTGTCTGCCCGAACCGGAAAATACCGGGGACAGCGGCGGTATAGGTCGATGAGCATCGAGGTCACCAGAGAGAGACAGCAGGTAGTAAAAAATTCCTGTCTCAGCCGGTACTCCTCCTCCAGCTTTTGAAAATGGGGAAGAATCAGGCCGTAGGTGCTCTCGTCCAGTTCAAGGACATGGCAGAATTCTTTTGGACGCTGGATGAATATGGAGGATAGCTTGGGCTCCTTGATTCCGGACATAACAAGCTGGCTGGACATGGTGGCCACGTATCTGGTGTAGGGGGTCTTTTGGATAACAAAATTATGACGTTCCAGCCGGCTGATGAAGACGAGGCAGCGCCGTGTGAGGGAGTAAGTCCTGTGGCCGATTATGGCCTGGGAGCTGCCGCCGGTAACCAGGATCATCTCATATTCAAAATGTGCGCAGGGATTGAGGATCGCGTGGTCGATGGTGTCGGAATAAAAACAGCTGATCTCCGGAATATGTGTATAATTCATAGGATACCTTTCCTGAATATGTGATTACCAAAGATGTTGGGGTCAAAAGGTATTTTGCCCCCTTTGATACCGGATTGCTCCGCACTTTGTGCTCCCGCAATCCTGGTATCTACCAAATATTATATCGGATTTTACATGCTGGGGCAAGATGAAAAAGAAGAGAGGAACGACTATGGAACACGAAAGATTTCATTATAAGAGCGTGGAAGAGATTCAGAAAAGGGCAGAGGAGCTGGGAGTTCATCTGCCTTTTGCCGATGACACCAAGGTACTTGGAGAGCCCCTTAAGGTAAGGGATATAACTTTGACAAACCGTATGGGGATTGCGCCTATGGAGGGAGCCGATGGCCTTCCCGACGGCTCTCCTTCTCCTCTCACACTCCGCCGTTATGTGAGGGATGCACAAGGAGGAAGCGCAGTCATCTGGTTCGAGGCCATATCCATTGTGGAGGAAGGGCGTTCGGGGGCTCACCAGCTGATGCTTACAAGACATAATCTGGATGCCTACAAGGCATTTACAGAGCAGATCAAGGAGGCGGGGAGAAAGGCCAATGGGTTTGCACCCTGGCTGGTGATGCAGGCCAACCACAGCGGGCGTTACTCTAATCCCCAGGGGAAGCCGGCTCCTCTCATTGCCTACCGCCATCCGGAATATGAGAAGCTTAGAAAGGCGGACGACTCCTGCATCGTCACAGATGACTATTTAAAAGCTCTGGAGGAGCGGTTCGGGGAGGCGGCCTGCCTGGCTAAGGAGGCGGGGTTTGACGCCGTGGATATTAAGTCCTGTCACGGCTATCTGCTGGCGGAGCTGTCCTCTGCCTACACAAGGCCGGGACTCTACGGCGGAAGCTATGACAACCGTATGAGGCTTTTTAAAAACGGAATCCGGGCCGCCAAGGTGTATGAGGATGCAGGCTTCATGGTGACGGCCAGAATCGGGATCTATGACGGCTTCCCATATCCCTATGGCTTCGGAGTGAAGGAGGGAAAGGGCGCCGTGCCTGACCTTGAGGAGCCTGTAAAGCTTGTGAGGGAGCTTTATGAGGAGGAGGGAATAGCCATGGTGAACCTGACCATGGGCAATCCTTATGTGAGTACCCATGTGACCCGCCCCTTTGACGGCGGAAAATATATTCCCGGGGAACATCCCTTATTCGGGACAGCCCGGATGATAAACGGAATCGGCCAGGTGAAAAAGGCCGTGCCCCATATGGTGATCTCGGCCTCAGGGCCTTCCTATCTCAGGCAGTACAGCGATCTCTTCGCGGCAGGCGCCATAAAGGAGGGGCTGTGCGACGCCGTGCTGTTCGGAAGGATGTCCTTTGCCAATCCGGCGTTTGCCGCACAAATCCTAAAGGACGGACGTATGGATCCCAAGAAGACCTGCGTCACCTGCGGCAAATGCGGGGATCTGATCCGGGCAGGCAAGCCTACAGGCTGCGTGGTAAGAGACCCGGATACATACCTGGGGTATTACCGGGAATTTATGGCGGAGCAGGATAAATCATAAATTTTGAGTTTCAAAGCTATTCAAACTCCATATTTTGTGGTAAGATGGAAAAAATACTGCAATATGGAGGAACAGTCAATGAAGCCAATCGGAGTCGTGACAGACAGCCACAGCGGAATCTCCCAACAGGAGGCGAAAAGGCTGGGAATTATGGTGCTTCCCATGCCGTTTTATATAGATGGCCAGTGCTGCTATGAGGACATTACCCTGTCAAGGGAAGAGTTTTTTGAGAAATTGGATTCGGGAGCAGATATCTCCACATCCCAGCCCTCACCTGGGGAGGTGCTGGGGCTGTGGGATAAGGCTCTTAAGGAATTTGAGAAGATTATCTACATGCCCATCAGCAGCGGTCTCAGCGGTTCCTGCGCCACGGCGGCGGCTTTGGCTCAAGAGGAGCCTTATGAGGGGCGGGTGATTGTGGTGGACAACGGGCGGGTGTCAGCCCTGCTCCATCGGTCGGTGCTGGACTGCCTGGAACTGATTGAGGAGGGATATTCACCGGAGGAGATCAAGGTGATGTTGGAGAAGGCCAGGGATAAGATGGTGATCTACGTGGGAGTGGACACGCTGGAGCATCTGAAAAAAGGCGGGCGGATTACGCCGGCGGCAGCCCTTCTGGGAACTGTACTGAATATTAAGCCGGTTCTTAAGTTTGACGTGGGTCTTTTGGATTCCTTTAAAAAATGCCGGGGCTTTGCCAAGGTGAAAAAGACTATGATCGAGGCCATGGAGCATGATATGGAGACAAGGTTCAAGGAGGCGAGGGAGCGGGGAGAATTGTACCTTCTGGCAGCCACCAGTGCTTCTGAGGAAGAAACAAAAGAGTGGGTGAATGAGATCCGGCAGGCATTTCCGGGGATGGAAGTGATGTGCGATAACCTGTCTTTGGGCGTGTCCTGCCATATCGGCCATGGAGGGCTGGGAATCGGGTGTTCCTGCCGGCCTGAGAGGCTTAAGACGACATGAGTGTGAGAGGATGATTGACAGGCAGTTCCTTCCTTTAAGGGAACAAGGCTGTAAAGGGATCATGCAGAGATGCATGGTCCTTTTCTTTGTTATTTTATAGGAAAGGGGCCGCTGTCTGGGGATAAGAGCGTACAAGAAGGGGAAACATAAGAAAAAAACAGTTGCAATATACCCCATAGGGGTATATAATAGGAATGGAAAGCAGGTAATTGCGAAAGTCAAGGTCAGGAAAATATTCTGATCATATCTTGCATCCAAAGCCTGCTGCACCAGGCATTCCAATGAGCCCAGGAAAACAGAACCCAGTCGGAGATCATCCCTCCTGTGTTCTATGGTCTCATTTCCATGGTGCAGATGTCTTTTCCTGCAAGATATGATCAGAACATTCCGCCGAGCTTTGAGTTTCGCAATTACCTAAGAGATGGAGAGCAGTGAAAGGAGGAAGAACTGTGGAGGAGAGAAACGGGGAGGAGTGCAGGGAGTGCTGTCATAAGACGAAGGAGCGTCCCCAGAAAGAATACAAGGATCTGATCCATCGTCTGAACCGGATTGAGGGCCAGATACGGGGGATACGGGGGATGGTGGAAAAGGATGCCTATTGTCCTGAGATCCTGGTGCAGGTGGCGGCGGCTAATGCTGCTCTCAACAGCTTTAATAAAGTGCTCCTTGCCGCTCACATAAGAACCTGTGTAGCAAGGGATATTAGGGAAGGAAAAGAGGAGACCATCGACGAATTGGTGGTGACTCTCCAAAAACTGATGAAGTAGGAGGAAAGAGATGGAACAATATACCGTAACCGGCATGACCTGTGCCGCCTGCAGTGCCCGTGTGGAGAAGGCAGTATCAAAGCTTCCAGGAGTTACCTCCTGTTCCGTAAGCCTATTGACCAATTCCATGGGAGTGGAGGGAGAGGTGAAGGCCGAAGATATTATAACCGCAGTGGAGGAAGCCGGGTATGGGGCTTCTTTAAAGGGAGGGGAGGCAGAAGCCAAAAGGACGGGGGCATCTGCCGGCGAAGAGATGCTTAAGGACAGGGAGACTCCCGTTCTGAAGCAAAGGCTGTACTCCTCTTTAGGATTTTTGATTGTCCTTATGTACATTTCCATGGGGCACATGATGTGGAACTGGCCGGTGCCGGGATTTTTGAAGGGAAACCATGTGGCCATGGGACTTTTGCAGCTTCTTCTCACCGTCATGATTATGGTAATTAATCAGAAGTTTTTCATAAGCGGTTTTAAGAGCCTCTGGCATAAGGCGCCCAACATGGATACCCTGGTGGCCTTGGGATCAGGCGCATCCTTTGTATACAGTACTTATGCGTTATTTGCCATGACCGATGCCCAGATGAAGGGGAACATGGAAGGGGTTATGGCCTACATGCATGAGTTCTATTTTGAATCGGCGGCCATGATCCTGACCCTGATCACTGTGGGAAAGATGCTGGAGGCAAAGTCTAAGGGGAGGACTACAGATGCCTTAAAAAGCCTGATGAAGCTGGCTCCTAAGACCGCCACAGTCCTTCAGGACGGCGTGGAGCAGGAAGTGTCTGTGGATATGGTGAAAAAGGGAGATATCTTCGTGGTGCGTCCGGGCGAGAATATTCCTGTAGACGGAGTGGTCCTTGAGGGCAGCAGCGCAGTCAACGAGGCGGCGCTTACAGGGGAAAGCATTCCTGTTGACAAGGCGGCAGGGGACAAAGTGTCTGCAGCTACCGTGAACCAGTCAGGATTTATCCGCTGTGAGGCAACCCGGGTGGGAGAGGACACCACCTTATCTCAGATTATCCAGATGGTAAGCGATGCCGCGGCCACCAAAGCGCCGATTGCCAAGGTGGCGGATAGGGTGTCAGGAGTCTTTGTTCCGGCAGTGATCGCCATTGCCGCCATCACCATTGTAGTCTGGCTTTTGGCAGGAGAGAGCATTGGCTTTGCCTTGGCAAGAGGGATTTCCGTGCTGGTTATCAGCTGTCCCTGTGCACTGGGGCTGGCCACGCCGGTGGCCATTATGGTAGGCAATGGCATGGGGGCTAAGAACGGGATCCTGTTTAAGACGGCAGTTTCTTTAGAAGAAGCCGGCAAGATGCAGATTGTGGCTCTTGACAAGACAGGAACCATTACAAGCGGGGAGCCTAAGGTGACAGATATGATCCCGGCAGAGGGGATTTCGGAAGAAGAGCTTATGAGGAATGCTTATGCCCTGGAGAGGAAAAGTGAACATCCCTTGGCTAGAGCCATCCTGCGGAAAGGTGAGGACATGGGGCTGGAGCCTTTGGAGGTCTCCGACTTTCAGGCATTGCCGGGCAACGGCTTAACGGCGCTGCTTCATGGGACGGCCCTTGCCGGCGGTAATGATAAGTTTATAAGCAGCCGGGCTTCTATCCCTGCAAGGATCAGGGAGGAGTCTGAAAGGTTGGCTGAGGAGGGCAAGACTCCCCTGTTTTTCAGCCGGGAGGGACAGCTTATGGGAATTATTGCCGTGGCTGACGTGATCAAGGAGGACAGTCCCCGGGCCGTGAAAGAGCTGCAGAATATGGGGATCCACGTGGTTATGCTTACAGGGGACAACGAACGGACTGCCAGAGCCATAGGAGCTCAGGCAGGGGTGGATGAGGTCATCGCCGGCGTGCTTCCCGAGGGTAAGGAGAGTGTGATACGATCCTTAAAAGAAAAAGGCAAGGTTGCCATGGTTGGCGATGGAATTAATGATGCCCCGGCCCTAACCAGGGCCGATATCGGCATTGCCATCGGTGCGGGAACGGATATTGCCATTGATGCGGCAGACGTGGTGCTCATGAAGAGTGTTCTCAGCGATGTGCCGGCCGCCATCCGTTTAAGCAGGGCCACCTTAAGAAACATCCATGAGAACTTGTTTTGGGCATTTTTCTACAATGTGGTGGGGATTCCTCTGGCCGCGGGACTATGGTATCCTATTTTCGGCTGGAAGTTGAATCCCATGTTCGGGGCAGCGGCCATGAGCCTTTCAAGCTTCTGTGTGGTGACCAATGCCTTAAGGCTGAATCTCTCCCGCATTCATGATGCAGGTAAAGATAAAAAAATAAAAACAAAGAAAACGGAGGAAATAACTATGACAAAGACATTGAAGATCGAAGGGATGATGTGCGGACACTGCGAGGCCAGGGTAAAGAAATGTCTGGAGGCTTTGCCGGAGGTAACAGAGGCCGCGGTGAGCCATGAGACGGGAACTGCCGTAGTGACTTTAGAGAAAGCAGTAGACGACGATGTGCTGAAGAAGGCTGTGGAGGATCAGGATTATAAGGTGCTGGCTGTAGAGTAACTGCGCTGTCATTTTGAGGCCGGAAGGGGCCGTATGGAAGGTACAGGAATATTTTAATGGGGAACGCCCGCCTTGGTGTGAACAGTAATCCTGTACCTTCCGGACGGCATTCCCAAGCCATTTGACTGTTTACAAGGTTTTTCTCTTATGATAAAATGAATTTGTCAGTCCCATACGTTTGTGGCTGAATCATAGGACTCTCACCGGATGATGCAGAGACATAGAGGAATCTGTCATCATAGTTATGAAATTGATCAAATATTTAGGGGGAAGTTTTCCCGCGCCATTCGGCAAAGTATCTGAACATCAGCCTGAGATCAGGCAGCAATTCACGAAATCAGTAATCCAAGAACATAGCTATATGTATTCTGGCCATAGATTACATCCAAAGCCTGCTGCACCGGACATTCCAATGAACTCAGTTTTTTATGGTGCAAATGTCTGTTCCTGTAATCTTATAGTCAGAATATTCAGCCAAGTTTTGAGTTTTGCAATTACCTAAATGGATAAAATAAAAGAAAGGAACAGCAGAAATACATTGTCCGGTAAGAGAAAAAACGATATAATATAGGCAGTTTCTGATATGTCTCCTGCAAAGGGGCTTTGTGAAAAGAGCTTGGAGATCCTAAAGAGGGAGCAGGGGAAACTGGAGGAGAGGGAAGTACTGTCCA
>JAAWHU010000028.1 GCA_022796015.1 Hungatella sp.
CTTTCGCTTAGGTTGCCGCAGCAGCGGTACTAAGCTCGCAAAAGACACGAGCTAAGGACCGGCGCGGCAAATGTCCCTCACCGGGAATACAAGTCCCTCCGAACTACATTCCTGGCAGGCCTGAATGAAGGGCGCCGAAAATGAGCGCCTTCCGCAAAGCATTCTCCGGCCGGGATTCTTTCTTTCGGTGCATTTCTTTCGAGTCGCCGGGATAGCAGTCTTGCCGGGACATAGATATCCGATGAGGGGACATTTGCCTCGCCGGTCCTTGGCTTGTGTCTTTTACAAGCCTAGTGTACTGTCTGGATTATATCTGGTGAAACTCCGAAGAATAAATTTTCATCAGCAAGACGGACCCTCCGTCGATCTCCTGAACGAAAAAGCGTCCTTAAAAAAATGTAAGAAATATTTCGTTGACCCGGGGATAGATTTAAAGTAGAGTGAGAGCATGTATAGGAGGATAGACATGAAAAAATTTCTATGTATCACGTTGAGTGCTGCCCTCATAGGCAGCATGGCCATAACCATGAATCATAACACTCTTTTAACCTGGGCTGACGAGCCTTATGAAACAGGCCCCGGCGTCAACGGTCCTGCCGGCTCGGCGCCTTCCGGGCCAAGAGTAACGGGGCCCGGCATGGGCATGGACACTCCCGGCGGAACCACTCTTCTACCGGTGACCCTGGTGCGCCATGACTTTTTAAACAATGCCATCGACAATCCCATTGTAAAGGTAGCGGACAGGTATTCCCATCAGCAGATGGAAGCAGATATTCATGCTTTAAAGGAGCGGTATCCCGACAAGGTTCAGGTCAATGTCATAGGACAGTCCCGTGATGGGAAAGCCCTCTACGAGGTCGTAATCGGCAATCCCGACGCTCCCAGTCATGTGCTTTTTCAGGGGGCCATCCACGGAAGAGAATATATGACTCCTCTTCTTATGATGAATCAGATGGAGCTGGCTCTGGCCAACTATGACACGGGACACTATGATAACCTGGCTCTTTCGGATATGTTTTCCCAGGTAGCCCTCCATTTTGTTCCCATGATTAATCCTGATGGAGTATCCATCTCCCAGTTTGGGCTGTCCGGTATTACCTCTGATAATTTGAAGCAGGAGATCTTGTCCTGCTATTCAAGAGACGTGGAGGTAGGTAAGACCACTCTCTCCCTGGAAGAGTACCTTCCCTACTGGAAGAGCAACGGGGCCGGCGTGGATTTAAATCATAATTTCCCGGCCTACTGGGAAGCCATCTCCAATCCTACCACGTCAGGTTCCTACGCCAACTACAAGGGAGTGTCCCCTCTGTCGGAGCCCGAAAGCCAGGCCCTGGCAAACCTGACCAATCAGCGCACCTGGGCGGCCACCGTAAGCTACCATTCCATGGGTAATATTATTTACTGGGACACAGACAATAACCAGTCGTCTGCCTCTTCCCTTGCCCTTGCCGAGAGTATCTCCAAGGTCACCGGCTACCGCCTTGACAACAGCAAAGGCAAAGGCGGCTACAAGGACTGGATTCAGACCAACGGCCAGCAGGCTCCCAGCATTACCATAGAGGTGGGAAGCGTAGTCTGCCCCATGCCGGTCAGCGAATATGAATATGTATGGACCCAAAACAAATCCGTATGGGCCCGGGTTATGACCTTTGTTCTTAATCACTGATCTACCTCCCTTATGGAGGGAGAGACAAGCCAGATGTGCTTAAGCTGGTGCGGGATTGAGAGAGTCATATAGTCGGAACCGTACAGCTCCAGCAACCCTTTACAGCCGCACCTTCATTCCAAAGTGCGGCTGTTTTTCTTATGGCTTATGACCTGCCCTATCCTCTCCCCTGCCCAGGCATTGACCGTCCCAAGAACCAATCCCCCCAGGATATCCGTGGGAAAATGCACAAAGAGATAAAGTCTGGAAAAGGCAATGGCTGCTGCCAAAGCAATGGCCGCTATGCCCCAGCTCCTCTTATACCGGAAAATGGACACCGCCCCCTCAAAGGACACCAGGGTATGGCCGGATGGAAAGGAGTAGTCCTTAGGGGCAGCCACAAGGAGGGATACATCCGGCCTCACCCAGCAGGGCCGGCTTCGGGCAAACAGATTTTTTAATATCAGATTGCCTGTCACATACCCCAGCACAATCGATATAAGAACATTCATTCCCAACTGTCTTGTCCTTGCAAAACAGAGAAACAACAGTCCCAGAGCAATCCACAGTTCCCCATGGTTGGCCAGACTGGTAACAAACACCATAATCTGGTCAAGCCATGGATGATGAAGCATTTGGATGGCAGATAACAATTCAAATTCCCAGTTCACGTCTTACCAAAACTCCTTCCGCATAGTTCACCGATGCCATAGCATCCCTGCAGTATTGGTCTGCGCCTATGGTGCGGGCATATTCCTCTGTCAGCACGGCGCCTCCTACCATAATCTTCACCCATGGAGCCTCCTGTCTCAGCCTGACAATGGTCTCCTCCATGCTGGGAACCGTAGTAGTCATCAGGGCGCTTAAACCCACCAGGGGCACCTTATTCTCCACGGCCGCCTCCACAATTATCTCCGGCGCCACATCTTTCCCCAGATCCAGAACCTCATAGCCGTAATTCTCCAAAAGCACCTTCACAATATTTTTGCCGATATCATGAATATCGCCTTTCACTGTGGCAAGAATGATGGTTCCCTTTTTCTCCTGGCCTTTTCCTGAATCCGCCATGGAATCCTTGATCACCTGAAACGCAGCCTTGGCCGCCTCGGCACTCATAAGCAGCTGAGGAAGGAACACCGTCCCCTTCTCAAATCCTTTTCCCACATCATCCAGGGCCGGAATCATCTCATTGTTGATAATATCCAGGGCCTCCCTCTCTGCAAGGAGAGTCTTCACCGCCTCATGGGCGCCCTCCCGCAGTCCCTTTCTGATACAGTCTCCAAGGCCTAATGGGCTCTGTCCTGAGCCCCCTTTCCACTGCCTGCCCAAAAACGGGCCGCCCGGAGCCGGCTTCACATCGGATGCTCCTGTCTCCCCAGGGCCTGCCGCCCCCTGAGATAATGGAGGCTGGCTGCCGTAAAGCTCTATATAATCCCTGCACTGAGGATCTAAATCCGACAAGGCTCTGAAGCTGTAGAACGCCTGCATCATAGCTTTGGAATTAGGATTGATAATAGCGGCGTTAAGCCCCTCCCTCAGGGCCATAGTGAAAAATGCCGCGTTGATGATCTCCCGCTGGGGAAGGCCGAAGGAGATATTGGATACTCCCAAAATAGTCTTGCCCTGGAGTCTGTCCCTCACTGCCCTCAAGGTTTTTAAGGTGGTAAGAGCTCCCCTGCTGTCCGAGCTTACGGTAAGACAGAGCGCGTCAATGAGGATATCCTTAGGCTTAATGCCGTACTCTTCTGCCTTTTTATAGATTTTCTCCGCAATGGCCAACCGCCCCTCTGCCGTGCCGGGAATCCCGTTCTCATCCAGAGCCAGGGCCACCACCACGCCGCCGTACCTTTTTACCAGGGGAAATACGGCCTCCATGGATTCCTTTTTGCCGTTGACCGAATTGATAAGAGGTTTCCCGTTGTAGATCCGCATGGCCCTCTCCATAGCCTTTGTGTCGGAAGTGTCGATCTGAAGAGGAAGGTCGATAACGCTCTGCAGCTCCTTGACCACATCCTCCATCATCTGGGTCTCATGGATGCCTGGAAGGCCCACATTCACATCCAGCACATGGGCGCCGTGATCCTGCTGAGTCACTCCCTCCTGGAGAATATACTCCAGATCGTGGTTCTTAAGAGCCTGTTTAAACTTGGATTTGCCTGTTGGATTGATTCTCTCACCAATGATTACAGGGTCTCTGTCAATGACCACGGCATGGGTATAAGAAGAGATCACGGTCCTGTTCTTTTCCGTAGGCGGAATCTGTTGTTTGTCTCGGCACAGATTGACCAGCCTTTTAATATGCTTTGGAGTAGTGCCGCAGCAGCCTCCCAGCACATGGACCCCCATGTCTGCCATCTCCTCCATGACCGCCCCGAACTGCTCCTCATCAATATCGTAGACCGTCCTGCCGTCCTGGCTTCTTGGAAGTCCTGCATTGGGATTGACGATCACCGGAACCGAGGCAAGCTCTAAAAGCCTTTCGGCAATCCCCTTCATCTGCACCGGCCCCAGCCCGCAGTTGACGCCTAATGCATCCACGCCCAGACCTTCTAACATTGCCACGGCAGACTCCACATTGCCGCCGGTGAGAAGCTTCCCTTTCTCGTCAAATATCATGGTGGCAAACACGGGAAGCCTGCTGTTTTCCTTGGCCGCAAGGACAGCAGCCTTGGCCTCATAGCCGTCGCTCATGGTCTCAACCAGAATCAGATCCGCCCCTGCCTCACATCCTGTCTCCACCACCTCTTTATAGATGTCACAGGCATGGTCAAAATCCAGATCTCCCAAAGGCTTCAAAAGCTTCCCCGTAGGCCCCAGATCCAGAGCCACCCAGCCATGGCCTTCCTCCTTTACGGCTTCTCTGGCATTATTTACCGCCGCCTTTATGATCTCTTTTAAGGAAAATGCCCCGCCTGCCGGGTATTTGAGCCTGTTGGCTCCAAAGGTGTTGGTGATAACGATATCACACCCCACAGAAAGATACTGCCGGTGAATCTCCTTTATCCTGTCTGGATACAAAAGATTCCATGTCTCCGGCAGTTCTCCGGCCCCAAGTCCCTGAGCCTGAAGAAGGCTTCCCATACCTCCGTCAAAAAATAATTTCCGCCTCTTGATCTCTTCTAATAGTTTCATACCGTTTCCCTTCTGTATTCACAGTCTCTCTTGCCGCAGGCCTCGCAGCCCTTTACAAGGCACTGCCTGTCCTGGCAGCTCACTCCAATGACGGCTGTCACCGACTTTGATGGCGTCATTAAAAATGTGTCGGTCAGCACAATGCCAAGGCGCTTGCCTGCCTCCAGCCCCTTAAGGAGAGCCGGCTGACATTCCAGAGGAAAATCCCCGTATCCCGGGCTGAACCGAGGCCGCAGATAAAGCCCTCTCTCCCTGTACCAGGCCTTCCACTCCCGATTCTTCTCGTCACAGTAATCCTCCAGCATGGCGGCGGCCGCGGCCTGCATGACCACGGCCTTGCTCATCTGCAGACGGCTGTAACGCCGAATCAGCATGTCGGCCTGAGCCCCCAAGGTGGCGGCAAAGATCAGTACCTGGCAGCAGCCCTCCAAATTTTTCCATAAGCTTTTGCTCTGCACCGAAAAACAGCCCAGATCCAGCTGATAATCCGGCAGGTGTTTCAGGGGAAATTCTCTAAAACAGCATCTTCTCACTGCCGTTTTTTCCAACTCCTGCCAGCATTCCTGTACCAGCCCTATGGTCTGCTCATCTCCCTGCTGCCCCTTGTATCCCAGATACCGCAAAGTCTCCTTCAGATTCATATGGAACCTCCTTCATGGGCCTCTCTGCTTTTTTCTCAGCCCGGCTGGGTATGTAGATCATACTTATTTTCCTGTTCCGGGTATGATCTCCGACAGACTCTCCTGAATCCGCCATGCAACATCCGGCTTATTCATGGAATATACGTGAATGCCGTTGACCCCATTGGCGATGAGATCAATAATCTGTTCCGTGGCATAGGCAATGCCCGCCTGCTTCATGGCGGCCGGATTGTCCCCGAACCGGTCCACAATGGCCTTAAACCTGGAGGGCAGATAGGTGCCGGACATCTCACAGATCCTTTTGATCTGAGACACATTGGTCACCGGCATAATCCCTGCCACCACAGGCACCGTAATCCCCTTCTCCCTGATGCGGTACAGATAATTGTAAAGAATGTTGTTGTCAAAAAACATCTGGGTAGTGACAAAGTCGCATCCAGCCTCCACCTTTTCCTTGAGATAGCCGATATCCGCCGTTTTGTTGGCTGACTCTACATGACCTTCCGGATAACAGGCGGCGCCGATGCAGAAATCTCCGCTTTTTTTAATCTCACGGATCAGCTCGGAGGCATACCGATAGTCGTGAGCCACCTTTTGGTCCTTGGGAATATCTCCTCTCAGGGCCAGGACATTTTCAATGCCTCTCTCCTTAAGCTCTGTAAGCACATGATGCACCTGCTGCCTGGTAGAAGATACGCAGGTCAAATGGGCCAGAGCAGGAACATGGTATTCATTGTTCAGCACAGAGGCAATATCTACCGTATACCGGCTGGTCCCGCCCCCTGCCCCGTAGGTCACGCTCATAAAATCAGGGGACAGCCCGGCAATCTCCTTTGCCGCCTGCTCCACAGTCTCGTATTTATCCTCTGTCTTGGGAGGGAACACCTCAAAAGAAAGGGTTGGTCTTCCCTGCTCCAGTATCTCTCTAATCTTCATCTTCGGCTCCCTTTGTCAATCTTATTTGTCTAAGATTCGGTTGCCAAAAGCCTGAATCAAAGTGTTTGATGCCAAATTGCCCAAAAGAATTTGTCCGCACTCCATTGCACCAAGCATTTCAATGAGCCTCTTAAGACGAAAATCGTGTTCAGCAAAGGCTTCCACGATTTTTGAGTCTCATCTTCATGGTGCAAAAGTCGTGCTCCCTAATTTCTTTTGTGCAATTTGCCAGGCAATCCTTATTGGCAGGGCTTTTGACAACCGAATCCTAATCTTACTTGCCTTCTAGCTGCAGAACAGACGCAGAAATCTACTGCGCCATAAAGATCCTTGCGATTGGGGAATCTCCCGGCAGAATCAGGGTGTTGTTATTGCCTGTCAGGGAAGCCCTGGCCGCATCTAATGCACGGATAAATCCGTAAAACTCAGCCCGCTCCGGCGTGTTGTAGGCGGCGGCCAGAATCCTCATATACTCCGCCTCCCCTTCGGCTGTAATGGCGGCTGCCTGAGCCTGGGCATTGGAAATGCTGATGGCGATCTCCCTGTCCGTGGTATTCTGGATCACCTTGGCCTCCGCCTGGCCTTCCGCCTCGTAGGTGGCTGCAATTTTATCCCTCTCTGAGATCATCCGCTCGTAGACTGCCGCCTTATTATCTGCCGGCAGATCCAGGCGCTTGGTCTCCACGGCCAGAAGCCTGATCCCATACTGCTCCATGCTGGCGCCGATATTAGCCATAATGGCCGTGGACAGTTCTCCATCCCTGCCGCTGATCACATCGTTCTGGCTCATGCTGCTGATTACATTTTTAATGGAATTGTAGACTGTGGTGTCGATTCTTCTCTCTGCATTGAGCACAGAAGAATTGAGAGTCTGGGCGAATTTCAGAGGATCCGTGATCTGCCACAGCACATAGCTGTCTGTAAGCATGGTCTTTTTATCCATGGTAATCACATCGGATGCCGCCAGATCATACAAAAGAATCTCCTTAGGCAGTGTATCTGCTGTCTGAATAAAAGGGATCTTAAAGCTGAGCCCTGCGCTGTCAATCACTCTGCTCACCCGGCCAAATTCACGGATCAGCTTGTATTCATTTTCCCTTGTCACCACCATGGAGCCGCCAAGACCGATGAGGGCCGCCAGCACTACGAAAACTGCAACAAATCTTCCGGCTATTTTCTTCATAATATTCTACTCCTTCCCGGCTTCGTCTCTGCTCTTCTCGGACTGGCTTACCTCATGGTCCCCAAGGGATGCCGCCTCCGTCACAAAGCTGTCTAAAGGCAATATGGTGTTGGTCTGGTCCGTTCCGTCAATGACCACCTTAAGTCTCGGCAGAACCTCCTCCATAGTCTCATAGAACATGCGCTGCCTGGTGACCTGAGGATTCTTCACATACTCATCATACATAGCATTGAACTTGGCCACCTCCGCGTTGGCTTCATTGACTCTTCTGGTCTTTTGAGCCTGGGCCTCCTGCATGATCTTGTCGATCTCCGCCTCCGCCCCGGGAAGCTTCTCGTTCCGGTATTTGTTGGCATTGTTGATAGCAGTCTCCTTGCCCTGTTTAGCGGTCTCCACCGCCTTGAAGGCTTCCATCACCTCCACCGTAGGCGGCTCCGAATCCTGAATGGTCACATTAACCACCTGAAGGCCAATATCATGCTGCTCCAGCTTGCCGATAATCATGTCCCGGATGGTGGACTGAATCTCATTCTTCCCTGTGGTCAGAACCGCATCCACATCATAGCTTCCGATCACGCTGCGGATACAGCTTTTACTAATATTCTGGAGAATAAGCACCGGATCCTGGGAGGCATACACTGCCTTCACCGGATCTGCAACCTTGTATTCAATAAAAAAATCCACGTTGACAAAATTGTAGTCCTTTGTAATCATCAGGGAATCTTCCTCCCTGGTCTCATTGTCCGATACATCATATCCCAGGGCAAATCCCTGTATGGTGGTGTTCACCTTCTGCACCCTTTGAATCAGGGGAATCTTAAAATGAAGCCCCGGCTCCGTCACCCCCACGGCCACCCCGAAGGTAGTCAGCACTGCCTGCTCCTGCTCCTCAATATTATAAAAAGAACCCAGGCCTATAACCAAAGCCGCAGCCAGGCCAAACACTCCCCAGACTGTTCTCTTGGCTGTCTTCACCACCTTTTTTACCTTTTCATCCATATCCGGATTATAATGTTCCATATGTCACCTTCCTTTATTGTGATGCCTGCGGTACCTAAGGGTATGCTTTTTGTTTTATGGCTACTATACCACAGCTTTTCCGTTTTGTCACAGAATTATTATAAATCCCTGTAAGCCTTCGGTCTTGCTTGTGATTTTTTTATCAATACCCTTGCATTTTCTGGAATCTATGGTACAATTCAATTCATATTATAAAACTGCTTTGACCCTGGGAAGTCAAATGTGTGTCTTGTCCCCGGCCCTGACCAAACGGTTTGGGTGTTATTTTGCAGCCTATCCAACACAAAGGAGATTACACATGAACCAAACAGGAATCAAAGCATTTTTTGCGCGGAAAAATATTGTCTTAAAACCCAGAACCTACTTTATTGATGCCATGGGCGCCATGGCCTTCGGTCTTTTTGCCTCTCTGCTTATAGGCACCATCTTCGCCACCCTAGGTGAAAAGACGGGAATCCAGATGTTTCTCGTGATCTCGGAGTATGCTAAGGGCGCTACAGGCGCCGCACTGGGCGTATCCATTGCCTATGCCTTAAAAAGCCCTCAGCTGGTGCTGCTCTCCGCAGCCACAGTGGGAATCGCCGGCAATGCCCTGGGAGGCCCTGTAGGCGCCTTTGTAGCTACCATTGTGGCTGTAGAACTGGGCAAGGCAGTCTCCAAGGAAACCCGGGTAGATATCCTGGTAACCCCCGGCGTCACTATTATCTGCGGTATCTTAACGGCCCAATTTGCAGGCCCCGGGGTCTCGGCATTTATGACTGCCTTCGGCAATCTGGTAAAGACTGCCACGGACATGCAGCCCTTCTTCATGGGAATCCTGGTATCCGCCCTCATTGGAATCGCCCTGACTCTGCCTATCAGCAGCGCCGCCATCTGCATTATGTTAAGCCTTGACGGCCTGGCAGGAGGTGCGGCCACTGCCGGATGCTGTGCTCAGATGATCGGGTTTGCCGTCCTAAGCTTTAGGGAGAACGGAGTAGGCGGCCTTCTGGCCCAGGGCCTGGGCACCTCCATGCTGCAGATGGGCAACATTGTAAAAAACCCCAGAATCTGGATTCCCCCCACTCTGGCCGCTATGGTGACGGGCCCCATAGCCACTATGGTATTTCACATGGAGAATATCCCTTCCGGCTCCGGCATGGGCACCTGCGGCCTGGTAGGCCCTATCGGCGTCTACACGGCCATGGGAGGCGGAACCCGGATGTGGCTTGGCATACTCTTTGTATGCTTCCTCCTTCCGGCAATTCTCACCTGGATCTTCGGAGAGCTCTTAAGGAAGGCTGGCTGGATAAAGGCCGGGGATCTGAAACTGGAATTATAGATCACGGCTTTCGGCAGGACCGCAATAGATAGGCCCTGTCCGGAAGTCGAAAACAGAAGATGAATGGTTGTATGGATAACAGGAATTTTGTGGTGGCCATGATTCCCCTGATTCCGGGAAGCACCCTGTACTATGCCGTGGATCAGGTAGTTCACGGCAACCTGGCTCCTTGCCGGCACATACGGCATCCGCACCATGGAATGCGCTCTGGGCATTGCAGGAGGCATGAGCGCGGCCTGGACCCTGTGTGACCTTTCCCGGAAACTTCGCCGGGCAGCATAAGGGTCACTTTGGGAACCAGGCCAATACTGCAGGCTGCTTAGATATCCTCAAGCCTTAAATGTCTTGGAAGCCCATCTACCATCATGGGCGTCAGCTCCGCCTGAATCAGAGGGCGCACATAGTTGACAAATTCCTGGGTCACAAAGTCGCCTTCCTCATTGATCCACTCTCTGGGAACCTTTTTCTCGATGTTGGCAATCTTATGTACATCGTAAATGTCTGTCACGCAGATGTAGGGATCGTCGGAAACTCTCTTTAAAATAATCATCTTTCCTGTCTCACCCTCAAAGGCTGCCTTCACTGCCGCCCCTCCTACCTGAAATGCCTCTGTAATATCCACGCGGCCTACAATATGAGAAGCACATCTTTGAAGGGAGTTAAACTCAATAGCCCTTGTCTTGCAGCCCATCTCCTTGGAGATCCTGCCTGCCAGGTATCTTGACGTCCCGGTCAGCTGCTTGTGGCCAAAGGCATCTACATAGTCAATATTGTCCGTGAGTTCACAGACATATCTTCCATCCGCTACCTTCACTCCCTCGGAGATGGCCACCACCACCGACTTTTTCACCTTCTGAAGATCCGTGACCTTTTTCATGAACTGCTCCACGTCAAAGGTGATCTCCGGCAGAAACAGCATGTCAGGCCCCTCGCAGTCCTCCCCTGTGGCAAGGGCGGCGGCGCCTGTAAGCCAGCCGGCGTTGCGTCCCATGATCTCCAGAAGAGTCACCTGCTCCTGGTCATACACAAGGCCGTCCCGGATCACTTCTTTTGTGATGGAAGCAATGTATTTGGCGGCACTTCCGAATCCCGGCGTATGGTCTGTCACGGCCAGATCATTGTCTATGGTCTTGGGAACACCCATAAATCGGATCTGGCTGCCGTTTAAAAGGGCATAGTCGGACAGCTTCTTAATGGTGTCCATGGAATCATTGCCGCCGATATAAAAGAAATATTCGATCTCCAGCTTATCCAGAATGGCAAAAATCTTATCATAAACTTCTGTCCCATCCTTAATCTCCGGCAGCTTGTAGCGGCAGGAGCCCAGGAAAGAAGATGGAGTTCGTTTCAGCAGGTCAATATCCAGATCACTTTTTATATGCTCCGAGAGATCCACCACCCGCTCCTGCAAAAGCCCCTGTATGCCGTGGAGCATTCCGTATACCCTTTTTGCCCCCCGGTCAACGGCTGTCTTGTAGACTCCGGCGAGACTGGAATTGATCACTGCAGTGGGGCCTCCTGACTGTCCCACTATCACATTACCCTTGATTGATGATGTCATAACTGATTATCCTCCATAATAAAGACTGCCCTGGGGCCTGTCATCTTGCCATCTCGCTCTGAGGCCCTTTTTGATTGTGGGCCTTTATAATGGTCTCGATCTCCTCCAGATCAGAGGAAGGAAGATCTCCCGGAATGGTGTTCTTCACTGCACTGGTGGCATTGCCGTAGCGGACCGCCTTTCCACAGTCAAATTCACTGGTCAGCAATCCGTAGAGAGCCCCCGCAATATAGGCATCCCCGCTGCCGATCCGGTCCACCACCTCAATATCCCTGTATGGCTCCTCCTCGAAATACTCATTCCTTCTGGCGTCGTACATAACGGAACCAAAGGTGTGGCGCTTAGGGCTGTGGACGATTCTCTGGGTAGATGCAACGATGGAGAGAGGATATTCTTCCGTAAAGCTCTTCATCATCTCCTTTGCGCTCCCTGTCTTCTTAAAGGTAAGGCGGGCCGTGTCCTCGGAGCAGAAGAAAATATCCACAAACGGAAGAATTTTTTCGATGCAGGCTCTGGCCTCCTCCCCGGTCCACAGATTGCCCCGGAAGTTCACGTCAAAAGCTACCAAGGTCCCTGCCTCCTTAAATCTCTTGATCATCTCCACAACCGTCTCTCTCACCTTCTCGTTCAGCGCCAGCGTAATCCCGCTGGTAAGGAAACACCTGGAAGCACTGTATGCCTCTTTCGGAATCTCGTCAATGGACAAGGAATAAAAGGAGCTGTTGCTTCTGTCATAGATCACCTTAGGCTTTCTGGGGTAAGCGCCGTTCTCGTAATAGTAAATTCCCACCCTTGCAGACGGGGATTTGTCATACAGGAAAAAGTCGTCGCTGACCCCATAGGAACGGATCTTGCTTTTCATAAAGCTTCCCACATCGTGGGATGGCAGTTTGGAGATAATTCCGGTATGAAGGCCCAAGAGAGCAGCTCCCACGGCCACGTTCAATTCCGCCCCTCCCACCTGTTTTACAAAGGTATCGCCCCTCACCAGGCGGTCGTCTCCGGGAGGGGAAAGGCGCAGAAGGATCTGGCCCAATGTAAGTAAATCAAAGGTTCGTTTATTTTCCATGTTCTCTCCCATTTTCAGATACGCTCTAGAAAAGGACAGTTCTGATCCCCCTTGGAGTATAGAGCTGTCCTTTACCTGTCGTCTTATCTATAGATACTCTGTCCTATCTCTGTACCCGTCCGGAACCGTCGCCGCCTGCCAGGCCTTCCACATCAGCGCGGTTCACCAGGTTAAAGTCCCCTGGAATGGTGTGCTTCAGCGCGGAAGCAGCCACTGCAAACTCCAGAGCCGCCTTCATGTCCTTTCCGTCTGCCAGACCGCAGATCAGTCCTGCTGCAAAGGAATCGCCGCCGCCTACACGGTCAACAATAGGAGTAATGTGGTACTTTCTGGAATGATAGAATTCCCTTGTCTTGCCGTCCATAATGCAGGCAGACCAGCCGTTGTCGGAAGCGCTGTGGCTCTCACGCAGAGAGCTGATGATGTACTTGAATCCGAACTTGTCGGCCATCTGGTTGAAGATGTCTACATAACCAGCCAGCTCCAGTTCCCCGGAGGTCACGTCCGTGTTGCCCGGCTTAAAGCCAAGTACCTTCTCTGCATCCTCCTCGTTGCCGATGCACACGTCAACATACTGCATTAAGTTGGTCATAACCTTCTGCGCCTTCTCGGAGGACCACAGCTTCTTGCGGAAGTTCAAGTCAACAGACACGGTAACGCCGTGGGCCTTGGCCGCCTTCAAGGCAGCTTCCGTCAGCTCAATAGCCCTATCGCTGACAGCCGGTGTAATTCCCGTAAAATGGAACCAGTCTGCATCTTTAAAGATCTCGTCAAAATCAAACTCATCAGGAGCTGCCGTGGAGATGGAGCTGTGAGCCCTGTCATAGACTACATTGGAAGCTCTCATGGCAGAACCTGTCTCCAGAAAATAGATTCCCAGACGCTCGCCGCTTCTTGCAATGTGCTTTGTCCCCACATTGTACTTTCTCAAAGCCGCCACGGCGCACTCGCCGATGGGATTGGCCGGAACAGCAGTCACGAACTCCGCATCATGGCCGTAATTTGCCAGGGAAACCGCCACATTGGCCTCCCCTCCGCCGTAATTAATATCAAACTCATCAGCCTGAATAAACTTCTCATTATTCGGTGTGGACAATCTCAACATAATCTCGCCCATTGTCACAATCTTTGCCATTATCTTCCTTCTCCTTTATATTCTTTATAATTTGCTTTTTCCTTACTTCCGAGCCGCAGCCACAGCGTCCACAAACTCCTTAGCCTTAGCCGTAACCGCCGCAAAATCGCCGGTCTTGGCACCCTTAGTCAGGCTGGAACCGGTTCCTACCGCATAGGCGCCGGCCTTGATCCACTTGTCTACATTGTCCACATCCACACCGCCGGATGGCATGAACTCACCCTGGGGAAGGGGGCCCTTAAAGGAGCTTATGGCAGCCGGTCCCACAATATTGCCTGGGAAGATCTTGATCACGTCGCATCCTGCTTCCATAGCGGTAATAGCCTCCGTGGGAGTCATAACGCCGGGCAGCATGGGAACTCTGTAACGGTTGCACAGCTTTATGGTCTCCACGTTCAGTCCCGGGCTGACTACATAATTGGCGCCTGCCAGGATTACCTGTCTTGCTGTCTCTGGATCCAGGACCGTACCTGCTCCGATGACTACCTTATTGTTGTCCTTGTACTTCTTCACCATGGCGGCGATGAAGTCAATGGGGTTGCCCTCGTCCATGGTCATGGTGATCTCGATGAAATTGATGCCGCCTTCGATAATCGCATCAACCACTTTCTCGCCCTGCTCCAAATTCTTTGCGCGGACTACAGCAACAAGACAATCCTCTTTCATTCTTGCCAATACCTGTTCTTTTTTCATGGTTTCTCTCTCCTTTATAATTCGTATATGCGTTTTATCTTCGCAAACACGATTGTTTAATAAAATTCTAAACGTTTCCCGGCTGTTTGTCAACCGTATTTCGTCATGTTTTTCCTAAAAAACCCAGTAATCCTGATACCTGGGCCGCCTTTTTGCTGACCAGCCGGCCCAAAGCATGATAATCCTCCCCCGGCTTGTAGAGACTGGATACACTGATGGCTCCCATTACATTGCCATCAGGGCCGAACACTGCCGCCCCGGCACATTCCATGTGCTCCTCCATCTCCCTTGCATCCAAAGCATACCCCTGTTCCTTTACCTTCAAAAGCTCTGCCTCCAGGGCATCCCGGGTCATAATGGTATTGTCCGTCTTTTTGCGGAACTTAATGCGGTTTATAATCTGTCCTCTGGTATCCTCATCCGTGCTTGCCAGGATGGCTTTCCCCAGAGATGTACAGTAGATGGGATTCTTGGTCCCCACGGTAGCCGTGGTAATGATAGGGTTCTCGGGCTCAAATTTGCAGATATACACCACTTCATGGTCAGACCGCACGCCAAAGAACACGGTCTTTCCCACTTCTCTGGCAAAGGCCTTCAGCTCCGGCTCAACAATACCTAAGAAATCCAGGTTGTTGGTGTAATTAATGCCGATCCTGTAGGCTGTAAGGCCGATGGTATAGGTCTGCTTCTGCCCTCTCTGCACATTGGCCATACCCATCTCCACTAAGGTGGTGACAATGTCATAGGCACTGGTCTTGGGAAGCTTCAGCTGCCCGCAGATCTCGTCTAACGTGATTCCCTCAGGATTCTTGGAGATCAGCTTTAAGATCTCCACAGTCCTCTGGGTAGTTCGGTTTAATTTCATCTTAGAGCGTCACTCCCTGTTTAAAGATAGCCATGTCGTGGAACCCTGCTTCCTCCGCCTTTACCTTTCTTCCCGATGCCACCTGAAGCACATAGTCAAACAGCTCTCCGGCAAGCTCCTCCTTGGACTTATCCTCCACCATCTGTCCGGCATTGAAATCAATCCAGTTGTTCTTCTTCCCTGCCAGGGCGGAATTGCTGGAGATCTTCACCGTGGGAACAGGAGATGCAAAGGGAGTGCCCCGGCCTGTGGTAAACAGCACGATCTGGGCTCCTGATACTGCCAGTGCCGTGGACGCCACCAGGTCATTGCCCGGCGCGCTTAAAAGGTTCAGGCCCTTGGTCTTCACCGGCTCCCCGTAGGACAGAACGCCTCTCACCGGTGCGCTCCCCGACTTCTGAGTACATCCCAAAGACTTGTCCTCCAGCG
This sequence comes from Hungatella sp., assembly GCA_022796015.1. Taxonomy (GTDB): domain Bacteria; phylum Bacillota; class Clostridia; order Lachnospirales; family Lachnospiraceae; genus UBA3402. The sequence continues at coordinate 15,631 of JAAWHU010000028.1, forward strand.
TGGAGATGCCTCCCTTTTTGTTGCCCGGAGACGGATTCTCATAGATGGTCTGGTTATGGCTCGTGAAATAATTTTTAAAATCATTGATCAGGTCCACGGTCTTATGGAACAGTTCTTCATTCTCGCAGCGGTTCATGAGAATAGTCTCGGCGCCGAACATCTCCGGCACCTCTGTCAGGATGGTAGTCCCTCCCTTGGAAATAAGAATATCGGAAAATGCACCTACCACCGGGTTGGCCGTGATTCCTGACAGGCCGTCGGAACCGCCACATTTCATGCCGATCACCAGCTCGCCGGCATCAATGGGCTCCCTCTCGAAGCCCTTAGCATAATCCGCCAGCTCCCCAAGGAGAGCCATGGCCGCCTCATGCTCGTCCTCCACATCCTGGCACTGAAGGAACTTCACCCGGTTCTCGTCGTATTCGCCGATATACTCCTTGAGCACAGGAATATTGCTGTTCTCACAGCCAAGGCCCAGAACCAGCACCCCTCCTGCATTGGGATGGTGGATCATGTCCGCCAGCACTGTCCTGGTATACTCCTGGTCATCTCCCATCTGGGAACATCCATAAGGATGGGGAAATGCCACGACCTCCTCCAGGCTTCCTCCAATCAGCTTTTGTCCATCCTTCTCCAGAGCCTTGGCAATGGAGTTTACACAGCCCACGGTAGGGATAATCCAGAGCTCGTTGCGCACTCCCGCCCTGCCGTCACTGCGGCGGTATCCCTGGAATACGGCAGGCTCCCCCTTCGCCATATCTCCGCGTACCGGTTCATATTCATAGGTAAGCAAGTCTCCTAATGCCGTCTTTAGATTGTGTACATGAATCCATCCTCCTTGGGGAATGTCCTCCTTGGCAAAGCCGATGCGGTATCCGTACTTTACCACTTCCTCCCCTGCGCCAATAGGCTTAAGGGCCACCTTATGACCCTGGGGAATCTCCTCCAAAGCAGTAACTGTCACATCCCCGATGACAAGGGTTTCCCCTTTTGCAATGGGGCGCAGGGCAACGGCTGCGTTGTCCTCCTGATTGATCTTGATCACATCCTGCATCTTTCTTCTCCTCAATTATCATTATGGATTGTAAGCGCTTACATTTATTTTACAGAATCTTCCAGAAGAAGTCAACAAAAACTTATGATCTTTAGAAATATTTTACCCTGTCATGGCTTTTTTATGACAGAACAAAACCCGGACCTGACGGCCCGGGCTTTCTGTCCTATTCCTGCCATGCCTCCACTACATAGTGGAGGGTTTGATTTTTGGAGGTTCTCACAAACCGGTTTACCTCTTTTCTGTCTGCCGTGCACTCCCTTTTTTTATCCCTGTCCTCAATACAGCGGCAAAAATGCCCGTAAAATTCCCAGTCCCGCGGGACTCCCAGCTCTCCTTCATATAAGGTGTCGCTTTTCTTCTCCAGCACACAGTACTGGTCTCTAAAAAAGTGATATACAATAGGATCCCCTTGAGGAGTGTCCCGGGGAATCTCTACCAGAATATGGAGAAGGACATCCCTTGACAGTGCGTTGACCACCCTGATCTCTTTTGCGGCTTTCAGATTCCCTTTCTCATAGGTGACCATTGCCCTTCCGGCGCTGACGGCCCGCACCTCCCCATGGGGCTCCACCTTAAGGATCCCCGGAGGGTCGCTTCGATAGCTTCCTTCCATGTCACTCTGCATAATTCCGTTTTCATAGATAATCACCGTGTTGATCATTGTGGCATAGCCGTTTAAGGCTGCCGTATCGCTCCCTAAGATGGTGACTGTCTCGGGCTCTGTCTTCTTTCCGAATATCCACAGAAGAAGCATTCGGAACCTCTGGGCAAAGTATTGCTCCGTATGTACCGCCTCCGGCTCCGCTAAGTAGTGAAGGTCTTTGCCCTGCTCATATCCCAGCCCTTTTAAAATGTGGTAGAGTTCCCTGGTATTGTCTACATAATAGGACTCCGCCATGCCGCAGTCCAACCAGATTTTCTGCCCATAGTGCTCCATGGAATTGTAGAATTCATCACTGAGCCAGTGGACCGCCGGAGAAAGAAGGCCCAGCATGCCGTAGGTTTCATGGCGGTTCATGCCCATACACAGAGTCACCAGACCACCCATGGAGGAGCCTGCAAGAAGGGTGTGCTCCTTTTCCGGCTTTGTCCGGTAATGGCTGTCAATATAGGATTTCACTTCATCCGCCATATACATCTCATAGGAAAAACCCAGGCCCTCCCCTTCAAAGGAATGGCACGGAATATATCCCCTCCGCCCCATCCTCCGAAAAGGAGGAGGGGTGGTGTGTGACAGCTCTCTTCGCCTGTCCGCCTCATTGCAGTCCACTCCCACCAGAATAATCGGAGGGATGCTGCCTGTCACCATCAAATCCCAGGCTGTCAGATCGGCATTCCATCTGCGTTTTCCTTCCTCGGAAAATGACCACTGTCCGTCATGCATATAGACAACAGGATATCTCTCCTGAGAATTATCATAGTCCGGCGGAAGACAGACACGGAAGATCCTTTGACTGCCCAAAGCTTTTGAATAAAAATCCGTAATAACATGCACCTGTCCTTTATCCATTCGATTATCCCTCCGAAGACCTTCCTTACTCGAAATATGCCTTGTTCATATATTCATAATTAACCACTTTCCTATTTCCTTTCAGGGAAACATTCTGAACCTCATTAAGGCTTGCAAAGCAGAGAGGAATCCACCACATATTCTCGTTGCAAAGACCCTGGGCTTCCTTTAAAAGCTCTACCTTTTTGTCCGGGTCAAAGGTTATCTTCAGCTCATCAATAACTGCCTGAAGAGCAGCCGCCTCCGGGTCATTGGCATTCTTGGCCACATTCCGGCCTCCCACCACGCCCTTTGCCGGCTCAAAGTGGGTTCCGTAGGGAGACACAATGGGATCACCGTTAATATTCACAAGGCGCAGGCTTAAATCCGCCTTAAAGTCTCCCTCCTGCATGGACGAGGCCGTAGCGTCGTCATAGGTTGTGATATCAAGGGTAATGCCTGCCTTGGCAAGCTGGTTCTGGATTACCTCTGCTGCTCTCGTGTAGACCACAACATTGGCCTGAACCATGGAAAGTGTAAGTCCATCCGGATATCCGGCCTCTGCAAGAAGTTCCTTGGCTTTCTCTTCATTAGAAGCTGTAAGAATAGAATTTTCCTTCAGAGATTCGTCATAGCCCAGGACGCCCGGAGGAATCAGGCCTGTTGCCCCGGAACCCGTCCCATCATATGCCACTGCCGCAATGTCCTCTGTGTTAATGGCATATGCAATCGCCTGGCGGATCCGTTTGTCCTTCATAATCCCGCTTTCCGCCTCATAGTTGCAGGCCAGAAATACTACCACCACCTCGCCGCCGCTGTTCACCTTTAAGGTATCGCTTCCCTTGGCAAGAAGATCCGCCACATCAGAGTTTAAGGGGTCAAGAGCCACATCGATGGTTCCTGCCTCCAGCTCGATCATCTGAACCGACTGTTCGGAAATAAGCCGGATAATCATATTTTTAATAGGAGGAGCTCCGTCCCAGTACTCCTGGTTGGCAGCCAGGGTAATGTTGTCTCCGCTCACCCATTTCACAAACTTGTAGGGCCCGCTTCCCACCGGCTCCTGGCCGAACCGGTCCCCCTTTTCGGTAGTTGCACTCTCGGAGAACAGGCTTACCTTCACCAGAGAATCCAGCAGGGCCCCGAATGGGTAGTTGAGGCCTACATGAACACTGTAATCTCCTGTCTTTGTCACATCATCATAATTAATAAAATCCAAGGTGGCACCGATGCTGCTGCCTCTGTAGTGTTCAAAGGTAAATACCAGATCGTCTGCATCTGCCTTGTCCCCGTTGTGGAATACAATATCCTGCCTTAAATGAAGAGTGATTCCCATATTGTCGTCATCCATCTGATAGGACTCCACGGCATAAGGCACAATGTTGGAGCTGACTTTGTCGTAGCGGAACAACTGGTCAAATACCTGACAGTACACCCGTTTGATGGCTGCGCTGTCCAATCCTGATGGGTCTAATGTGGCCGGCTCCACATTGCTGGCCATGATAATCGTATCCTTTGCCGACAGAATTTCCTCTCCTTTTGCCTCCTCTGTCTCCTTTTGTCCCTGGCTGTCCTCCTTTACCGCCTGGGTACTTTCTCTGCCCTGCCCCGGGTCTGCCTGTCTGCCTTTGCAGCCTATACAGGAAAATGCCAGTACTGCTGCCAGGCTTAACGCCAACATCTTCTTTGTCATGGTTTCTCCTCCTCTTTCATGTGATTGATTTCCTCTACATAATGGCATGCTGCCCTATGTCCGTTTTGTATCTCCCGATACCTGGGATTTTCTTTAAAACATTTTTCTTTTGCATGGACACACCGGGCCGCAAAGCGGCATCCCGGAGCCCGGTCTATGGGAGACGTGATCTCCCCCTTCAGAAGAATCCTCCCCTTGTTGCCATCCACGTCCGGCACCGGAACTGCCGACAAGAGAGCCTTCGTGTAGGGGTGCAGGGGGAATCGGAACAGTTCCTTTGCCTCACAGTGCTCCACCACCTTGCCTAAGTACATCACCATGATCTCATGGGAAATATAGCGCACCACCGACAGGTCATGGGTGATAAAAAGATAGGTCAGTTCCATGTGGGCCTGAAGGTCCTGCATCAGATTCAGGATCTGGGCCTGGATAGACACGTCTAAGGCCGACACCGGCTCGTCGCAGATGATTACCTGAGGGCAGAGCACCAAGGCCCTGGCAATTCCCACTCTCTGACGTCTCCCTCCATCCAGCTCATGGGGATAAGAATCCCGGAGTCTCCTGGCGATTCCTACTGTGTCCATGATCTCATAGACCCGGCTGGCAATCTTGTCCTTTGACCCGTATTTGAATATTACCAGAGGCTCCGCTATGGTCTGAAACACCGTCATCCTGGGATCTAAGGAGGACATGGGATCCTGAAAGATCATCTGCATCTGAGAGCACAGTTCATAGCGCCGCTTGGACGAGATTTTGGAGATATTTTCGCCGTTATAAAAGATCTCTCCCCCTGTGTGGTCCAGAAGATGGAGCACCAGACGTCCTACTGTGGACTTGCCGCATCCGCTCTCCCCCACGATTCCAAGGGTCTGTTTCTTCTTTACAGAAAAGGAGACATCGTCTACTGCATGAAGCCTGCCTCCGGGAGTGTCAAAATATTTTTTCAGATTCCTCACTTCCAAAACCGGTTCCATATTATTTGTCTCCCCCTTTCTCCTGCCTGTGACACCGAACCATGTGACCGTCTCCCATGTCTGTCAGCTCCGGCTTCCTTGTTCTGCACTTCTCCTGTACATAAGGGCACCGGGGATGAAAGCAGCAGCCTTTTGGAAGGTCTGCCGGGTCAGGCATCATTCCCTTAATGGGCTTCAGCCTGGTCTCGTCCCCTGTCAGGCTGGGAAGAGACTCAAACAAACCGATGGTGTAGGGATGCATGGTATTTTTATAAACCTGTCTCGCCGATCCATATTCCACGATCTCCCCGGCGTAGATCACTGCAAGCTTGTCGCACATCTCCGCCACCACCCCCAGATCATGGGTAATCAGGATCATAGATGTGTTCATCTCCTTTTTCAGACGGTTCATCAGCTCCAGAATCTGGGCCTGGATGGTCACGTCCAGGGCCGTAGTGGGCTCGTCGGCAATGAGCAGCCGGGGAGAACAGGCAAGGGCTATGGCAATGACAATTCTCTGTTTCATCCCTCCTGAAAACTGATGAGGGTATTCCCCAAGCCGCTGGGCCGGGATTCCCACCATCTCCAGCATCTGTCCTGCCTTTTCCTCCAGCTCCCGGCGGGAACTGCTGCCGGAGTGAAGCTTTATCACCTCCATAATCTGCATTCCCACCGTGTCGATGGGATTTAAAGCCGTCATAGGATCCTGGAAGATCATGGAGATCTTATTTCCCCGGTACTTTCTCATCTTCTTCCCCGGAAGTCCCAAAAGATTCTCACCCTGGAACTCAACGGTTCCCCGGATTACCTTTCCCGGCGGATCGCTGACAAGACCCATAATTCCTTTGGCAATGGTAGTCTTCCCGGCTCCTGTTTCCCCCACAAGCCCCAAGGTTTCCCCCTGGATCAGATCAAAGCCCACTCCGTTTACTGCCCGGCAGGTTCCCATGTTCCGGGTGATATAGTGGATATGAAGATTTTTGACGGAAAGCAGCGCATTCGTATCCATTTTTATCTCCTCCTCATTGCTTTAACCTGGGATCAAGCACATCCCTCAGTGCATCTCCCAAAACATTCAGACAAATTACACTCACCACAATGGCAAGACCAGGGTAAGTGACCATCCAGGAACATTTTGTAATGTAGGACCGGCCCATAGACAGCATGGTCCCCCATTCCGGCGTAGGCGGCTGCACCCCCAGTCCCAGAAAACTTAAACTTGCCACGGAAATAATGGCATTGGCCACGCCCAAGGTGGACTGCACGATTATGATTGCCATAACATTGGGAAGAATATGGCGGACAATGAGACGCAGAGGCCTTGCTCCTATGGCCCGGCAGGCCTCAATATATTCGTTCTGCTTGGCAGACAGAACCGGAGCCCGAACCACCCGGGTAAAGCTGGGAATGGAGGATATGGCTATGGCAAGAATGGTGTTGCGCAGGCCCGCCCCCAGGCTTGTAGCCAGAACAATGGCCATAAGCAGGGAAGGGATCGCCATGAATACATCCATAATCCTCATAATCACGTTGTCCACCAGACCGCCGTAGTAACCGGCCGCAGCCCCCAGCATAACCCCGGCCAGGGTTGATACTGCCGTGGACAAAAGAGCTACCAGAAGAGAGATCCTTCCCCCGTAGATGACTCTGGAGAAGATGTCTCTTCCGTAATTGTCCGTGCCGAACCAATGCTTAAGACCAGGGGGCTGCAGTGCCTGGGCTATATTCTGCTCGTCGATTCCTTCAGGAGCCACAAAATCTGCAAACACAGCGGCAAACACAATGACTAACAATAGAATCAGACATACGACTGCCAGACGATTCCTGGCAAACTGATAGGCTGCCTCTCTTAAGCGGCCAAAGGATCGGTTCTCCTCCATTATGCCTCCACCTCCTTATGTTCCTCTTTTCTCTCCTTTTTCTTTCCCTGTATCTTGATTCTGGGGTCTATGAGAGAGTAGAGAATATCCACTGACAGATTAATGATGCTGAATGAAAATGCTACCAGAAGAACCGCTCCCTGAACCACCGGATAGTCCCTGGAATTGATGGAATCAATCATCAGCTTTCCGATTCCCGGAATGGAAAAAATCTGCTCCGTCACAATAGCGCCTCCTAACATGATTCCAAAAGAGATTCCCACCACGGTAAAAATAGGGAGAAGAGCATTGCGCAGAACATGGTGGAGAATCACATAGCTTTCCTTCTGCCCCTTTGCCCTGGCAGTGACCACATAGTCCTGGCGGATGCACTCCAGCATGGAGGAACGGGTAGTCCTCAAAAGGCCGGCGGCATTAGAAAATCCCACAGTCATGGCCGGAAGAATCCAGTATTTCCATCCGTAGAAACCGGAGGCCGGAAGCAGGCGGAGTTTCACGGAAAAAAGGATAATCAGCACCATTCCCAGCCAGAAATTAGGCATGGACACGGCCACAAGACCTATGGTAACCGCCAGATTGTCAATAAGAGAATACTGTTTTACCGCCGACACAATCCCTATGGGAAGCCCCATGACAATCATCATCACCAGGCATGCGCCGGCCATTTTCAGGGTGGTGGGATAGCGCTCCATAATCAGTTTAGCCACAGGCTGTCCGGACTTAAAAGAATTACCGAAATCTCCTTTGGTCACAATGTTTGTTACATATCTCACATACTGAGTGATAAAGGGATCCTTCAGCCCCAATTCCTCCCTTTTTGCCTCGATGGCCTCCACCGGAGCGTCATCTCCCAGCATAATTCTCGCCGGATCCCCTGGTGCAAAGTGGAGCAGCGTGAACACCAAAAGCGACACACCCATGAGAACAGGAATCATCATTCCTATCCTCTTCAGGATATAGTTGATCATATCTTCCTCTCCTTTCATTAGTTGTTCTGGTTAGATCATTGTGAAACTCAAAACTCAGCCCAATCTTCTGACCATATCTTGATACGGTTCACAGCAACCATATCTTGCAGGAAACGACGGGAGACAGAGAATCCTTCTTGTCTTCCCTCCCATGTTTTGTTATAATCATGTTGCAGATATTGGTTTTGCACGCTCATCTGTTATGGTGTGCTTATTATATCCTGTCTGGTTTTTTATAGTCAAATTACCTGTTTTCATGGCCTTAATAACTGTTTTTCATACAACTTGTACAATGGGAGGGGAAGGGAACATGGATTTTAAGGATCTGACCTATGTGGTTACTCTTGCCAAATATCAAAATTATACCAATGCCGCTAAAAATCTTTATATCACTCAGCCTGCTCTCACTAAAGCCATCAAGAAGCTGGAAACCGAGATGGGGGAACCTCTTTTTATAAGGAAAGAAAACTCCACAGTTCCTACAGAATTTGGTTTGAAATATATACAATATGCACAAAGCATTTTGAACTTGAAATCCTCCATGGATGAGGAGCTTGGCGCCCTCCACGCAAAGAAATACCCCATCTTAAAGATCGGAATTACCCACGTCTCCGGCCGTTTTCTTCTGTCCCAGACCACCATCGCCTTTCAGAGAAAATACCCCCATGTTCAACTGAGCATCTCGGAAAACATCACTTCCAGTCTCTATGATATGGTGGAAAAGGGAGAACTTGATTTTGCCGTATGCATCCGCCCCGGCTCCCCCTTTTATGCTCCCAGGGAGGATTTTGACTATATGGATGTTGTCACCAATGAGATGGTTCTGGCAGTTCCCCGCAGCCACCCGCTCCTGGCCATGGCCGTCAACAAGCCGGGCTTCCACTACCCCTGGATTCCTTTGGAGTGGGCAAAGGAGGAAAAATTTCTTCTCCAGCCGGAAGATCAGTTTACCGGGAAAGCCGCAAAGTACATATTTCGGGAGGCCGGCTTTTGGCCAAAATCTGTCAGTATTATTAATAATGTCCATTCCGCCATTGATTTAGTCTGTGCCGGATGCGGCATTGCCCTGGTGACCAATCTTCACTTAAAGATTCTGGAACAAAAGGTAACCTTGATCCCTCTGTCTTTCGGCAGGGAACCTATCTGCAGCAAATCTGCCGCCATGTTTAAAAAGGGAAATATTCTGCCTGATTATGCCCTTGACTATATCGAGATGGTGCGGGATGCCCACAGGCCCCTTCTCATGGGACATTAAGAATTGGGATTGAAGAGAACACAAAAGACTGTATTTTGGGAGAAACCTTGGAATTACTATTGATAAAAGGGATATACACAGAAGAAAAGGCGGCCCCCTGTCGGACATTAGCGAAAAAGCACACCGACAGGGGGCCGCAAAAACAGGAATCCATTTATCTGAATATCTTACCTAATAAGAAAATCCCAGAAATGATCGGGTTGTTCTTCCATAAATTCCAGAATCAGAAGCTCCTCCTCAGGAATCCTTCCTGCCAGATTCCTCTCTCCATCATTGGGGATCTCCTTTAGGATCACTTCCACCTCGCCTCGATAGTGAGACAGATTATCATTGACAATGACCACATCGCCCCGGACAAATTTTTCCTGGCTGCATTCCCGGTAAGGAATAGACTTGTCTTTGCAGCTTACTCTGGGCATACTGGAGCGGATAAAGTACTCTGATGCATCGCTGCGCCCTGAGTGGTGGAATTCTTTCAGAACACGGAGCTCCGTCTCGTTCAGCCCCTCCACCGTGCAAAGGGCAATGGTGGTCTTGGTCATATCCACCTGGGACATGGCTTTTAATTCTTCCTCCGATGCGTAGGCATTGCCGATGAGGATATCGTCGATCATCTCAGTAGCCAGAAGATGCCTTACCTGCAGATCAATGGGAAGACCTCTGTCGGCCTCTAAGGTACACAGGCCGCTGTACACCGGCCATGGCCCAAAGGTATCTTTATTGTTGCTGGACACAAAGGCAGCTGTGCGCAGCCCCAGTCCTTTCCATTTTCTATTGAACTTGTCAAACACGGCCTGGCTGAGCCCGGTGAAGCGTTCCGGATAAAAGTTGTGGCACATGAGAATATTGTTGGGGTCAGCCCCATGGCGGATAAGATGATCCACGCTCACATCAAAGCTGGCGTTAAACTCGATCTTAATTCCCTGGGGATTGCGGGTAATAAGCCTGTCTTCCAAGTCTCCGAAGTGACCGTCCAGACGGATAATATCCAGCCCCATATCGGCAAACACGGACAGGTCCTTAGGAGTGGCCCCCAGATGGTTAAATACGTCCGGATTGGTGTCCGCCGCCACCACATATCCCAGCTCATGAGCCTTCCCGATAAAGTCCGAAAACTCCCTGATAATTTCTTCTTTGGGTTTATCCACAGACAGCAGGCAGGTAAAGATGCGGCAAAATCCATACTTGGCCGCCAGCTTCATATATTCATAATCTCTCTCCGGAGTGGAATGCTCCGGATATACCGATATTCCTAATTTATGCATTGCCATATTCCCCTCTCTTTTCTTTATGAAACGATTTACAGATCTTCCGCCGATAAATCATCCAGTGACGTTCCCCCTGCTTCCCCGGCCGACTCTTTCTCCTCCGACAGGTACTGGTTATCCACTGATTTGATAAATGGCATATAAATTAAAGTGCCCACTGCAATCATAATCACCTGGAAGATGGCTCCCATAACTCCTGATGAGAGGAAGCCTGACACAACCGGAGGTGTGGTCCACGGCATAAAGATACCGTTGCAGATCGGAACCAGGCCGATGCTCATTACAAGATAGGTTACGGCAATATTGAACAGCGGCACAAAGATAAAGGGAACCAGAATCGTGGGGTTAAGCACAATAGGAAGACCAAATATTACAGGCTCATTGATGCCGAAGCAGGCAGGCAGGATGGACAGCTTGCTCAGTCCCTTAATCCGCTCTGATTTGCAGAATAAAAGAGCTGCGATCAGAAGAGACAAGGTGGAACCGCCCCCGCCGTAGGTGGCAAACAGGTCCATAAACTGCTTATTAATTACATGAGGAAGAGCCTGGCCTGCCTGGAGAGCCGCCAGATTCTCTGCCGACAAAGCATAGAGAATGGGAACCACCACCGTGTCCGTAATATTGGTTCCGTGAATACCAAAGCCCCAAAGAATATGAGCAAACAGATAAACCGCAAGCATGGCTCCAACGGAATCTCCCACGTTCTGAAGAGGAAGCTGGAGAAAACGGAACACAAACTCAAAGGCATTGCCCCATGGAGTAAACAAAAATACCACATGGATCACCATAAATACAATCATAACAATGGCGGCCGGAATCAGAGTGGAGAAAGACTGGCCTACTGTAGGCGGAACTCCGGCAGGCATAGTGATCACCCAGCCTTTGTCCTCAATCTTCTTGTAAATGTTAAGGGATAGAAATACACTGATAATCCCGATAAACAGTCCTTTTGTTCCGATCCAGTCAAAGGGAACGCTGGACACTTTCACAGCCTCCGCAGCACCGGCAGGAGTGTACATGGTATACATAGGCATAAGCATGAACCATGCCACCATGGAGATGGCCGCGCCGTGAAGAGGGTTGACCCCAATATTTCTGGAAAAATTGTAACCGATTCCCATGACGGCAAAAATAGCCATAATAGAAAATGTTGCCGTTGACGCCACACCGAAGATGGCAGACAGAGGCGTTCCTGCCACGGTAATGCTGCTCATAAGATCCATCCACGCCTGAATGGGGAAGTTGGAAATTAACATAAAGAAGGAGCCGATAATCAAAAGAGGCATGGTTACCAGAAAACCATCTCTTATGGCGATCAGATATTTATTCTCGCTGACCACTTTCGCTATGGGCATCAATACATTTTCCATTTTTTCCACAAATTTCATACAATAATCCTTTCTTTTCACGCTTTTTTCTGCTTTATCAGCAGAATAGCGGTTCTCAATACATTGGCTCCGTTCACGGCGCCGTAATCAGCCGGGTCAATGGTGGCAGTCACAGCTCCCAAAGGTTCGTATTTTTTCTGGATTTCCTCTAAGAGAAAACGGACCTGGGGACCTAAAAGGATACAGTCCGGCCGTTCCTTCTCGTAGATTTCTTCCATAATCTCGAAAGGAAACGCCCTGACCTGTACCGGCAGTTTGTGATCATTGGCCGCTTTCTGCATATTGGCAGCCAGCATACTGGTGGACATGCCCGCACTGCAAAATAAATACACCTTTTTCATCTTTATTCTCCCTTTTCTAACCGGTTGATTCGTCTGTAGCTGTTGATCAGTTCCTCTGAAAGAATCTTAAATTGCTCCGCAGCCAGAAGCTGATCCTCCGTGTGGACCAGCAGAAGGCTGAATGGAATGGCTTCCCCCTCTGATTCCCTCTGAATCATAGAAACATGGATCCTGTGTCCCTCCTGGAATTGACATCTTCCCTCCTTCATCAGCTCCTCTGCCGCTCCAAAATCTCCGGCAGCCGCCTTGTGAACCGCCTCAATATAGTCTGAGCGAGCCAGGCCGGCCTGGGTGATGATCCGGACACACTGCATGGTTATGTCTTCCAATACACACCTTCCTTTCCCTTTGTTTTATATGCCTGAGGCATATCTATCCTTTCCTCTCCGGGCCGTCCCATGCCATGACAACTCTGGTACCTGCCAGATAATCATGGATTCCCCGCCTGAGAGGATGGAATACAATAAGAATTGAGGACAATGTCCCCATGATCCACCCGGCGTACTTCCACCAGGCTGGCATCAAAGGCTTCCCTACTGCAAAACCCGCCAGTTCCCCGGCATAACGTCCGGCTGTCATAAGGCCGTTCTCCAGAATCAAAAGCCCGAGAACCTGACGAAGAATTAATTGTTTCAAATCCGCCCTTTTTCCATCCAGATCTGTGATCCGTATTCCGAAAATCCGTTTTCCCACAGTCTGTCCCGGCCACAGCCTCCACGGAACCAAAACATAATAGGTGATAATAAAAACCATGGACAGCACTCCCGCCAGAATCCCGTAATCGCCTGGAATCTCAGTGATGTGGGCCGTTACCTCCGGCGTCTGTGTAACCATGGAATAGAGAAAGGCCACCGGAAACGCCGCAGATAAGTCCCCCAAAAACCAGTCTGCAGCGTAAGCTCCGAATCTGCGGACCATAGACGGCTTTTTGAGTTCCTCTTTCTTTTTTAACGGGACACGGACCGGATTTAGCTTTGGACTTAACTTTGATGACATATCTTCCTCCTACTGGAAAAGGTTCCTGAACTCGGTCCAGGTCCGGCTCTTTAAAAGTTCTGCCAGCATTCCGGGTTCCGTAATCATGCTGCCCATCCAGTTAAAGAACTCTTCAATCTGTCTGCGGTCCTCCTCCGCCACTGCCGGAAGAAGCACCAGAGACACTTCATACTGCCCCCATATGACAGGCCTTTTAAAAAAAGCCACAGACAGTACGGAACGAAAGGCGTACAGATGCAGGGGATGGGGCATGGCAAACTGAAACGCAAAGGATGTGCCTGACATCCGCTCCCTCTCCAAAACGGACTGGGTAAAGACAGGAGGCACATAGCCCGCCTCCTCCAGGCGGCTGCAGAGGAATCTTATGGCCTCCTCCGGAGTCTCCGCCTCCAGATCCGTATAGAAAAACTGAGGATACAAAACCGCAGCCATCCAGGGAAGGAACTGCGCCTTGAATCTCTGGCTGTCCAACCGGTTCAAGGTCTCAAAAATCTGGTTCTCATCAGACATATTCATAAACAGAGATATATGAAGAGTGGGAATATTCAGGCTATGTTTTAAAGCCGATGTGGTAAGGATTACATCTGGCTTCTCCTGCCTCACCCGCTCCTCCTCAAACATGGGGAAACAGCCGATCACCGCTGCCCTCTGCCCAAAATGCATGGCAATCCGGTCTAAAAAATGGGATAACAGCCCATGATTGTAAGGACAGATGACTAAAAGCCGGTACAGTTTCCCATTCTGAATCCGCTCATACGCACACTGGAGATGGAGGGCAATAAAACCGATCTCCGTCTCACCAATCCGCTGTTTTGTCCTCTCTTCTAAAAAATCCGCCATAAAACAGGCAATCTCAAAGGCCAGCGGATACTTTGACTTGATCTCCTGACCAGATAAAGGAAATTGAAATCCCCGGTTCCACTTCTGGTACAAAAGAGCCGACAGATGATGATTCAGCATACGGATCAGTTCTTCATCCTCCCTGAAATCAATCTGATAGCTTGTATAAATTTGCTCCAGTACCTGCCCCAGCATCTGGCCGACCATACCCTCCGAGTCAGGCAGAAGGCTTTTCTGATCGCATAAAAGCAACGCCAGGATATGGGTCTCATGGGAAACTGCTGTCCTTCCATACCTTAAGAGCACACGGCTGAAAAACTGGCCTGCAATCCTGTACTCTGCCCTTTGGTTCAGTTTCTCCGGTACAGGTCCTCCATATTCACTTAACGCAATAAACTTCATAGCCAGAATCCGCTCCAGGCTGACTCCGATATAGGTCTCCAGCATGGGAAGAAATGCCTCCCGCACCTTGTAACCATGATCCTTTAAGATCTGCTCCAGTTCATTCCATGCATAGATCAGATCCACCTGGGTAAAACATGAGGCCAGCTTATTGAGATTTAAAAAATCATCTCCCATCCATTCCAAAAGAATCTTCTGGCATAATCTGCGCTTGGCCAGCTCCGTCCCCTCCAGACTGATCTGATTCTTGAAACGTCTCAGGGCAATATCCGGAACAGTCTTCACCATGGCCTTGACTCTGGCAATGTCCTTTTCAATACTGGAATCGCTAAAAAAGAGCTGTTCTTTTAAGTCGGCAAGGCTCAGCCCCTGCTCCTCCTCAAGGAGTATCTTTAAAATATGGTTGGATCTCTGAACCGGCCTTACAGGAACCGGATTCTGTCCATCTCCGCCTTGTTCCGGGGAGCCCCGTCCCCTGTCATCCATCCGGTATCCGTGCCGTCTGTTGGACAAAATACGAACCTGCCCCTGTTCCTTTAAGATCACTGCAATGTCTGAACGAATGGTCCGGTCCGACACTCCCAACAGACCGGCCAGTTCCTTTCCCGTCATCCATCGTTTTCTCTCAGACAATAACCGGACCAGATTTTCTTGTCTTTGGTTCATCTGTTTTTCCTCATGTGGCTGCCTCTGGTTTTCACGGCAAAAAAGGTATTATTACTCTATTAATCCTATTATAAACGATTTCCTCTTATTATAGTTTTATATTTTTTTCCTCATAGTTAGGAAAAATTAAGTATTTATGCACAAAATAAGGGCGGTCAAAAACCTCTGTTTTTGACCGCCCTGACTTCTGTCACTTATTGGGCTTCTCCTGGTTCTGCTGTCTCTCCTGGTTCTTTAGAAGGAATTCCTGTGAGATTTACATTTCGTGTAACCTTTGCATCATAAGTCTGAGCTTTCAAAATCTCTCGAAAATCTACTCCTGTAGCCTCGGACATGGTATCAAACACCTGCTGCATCACTGTGGCTGCACTTCCTGACACCTGGCTGACGCCGCCTGCTCCTTCTCCTCCGCCATAGATATTCACTTTGTCGATGCTGGAAAGAGGTCTTGCAATCTCCGCTGCCATCTGCGGCATAATATTCACCATCATCTCAATGACTGCGGCGTTGTTGTACTTGGCATAAGCTTCCGCTTTCTTCTCCATACCTTCTGCTTCTGCCAGAAGCTTCGCCTGGATAGCAGCCGCTTCTGCAGAACCTCTGGCCTGGATTCCGGCGGCCTCCTGCTCGGCTGCATATCTGTCGGCCGATGCCCTGGCTTTGGTAGCCTCGGCCTCCTTCTCCGCTTTAGCCCGCATAGCCTCAGCTTCCATCTCCAGCTCATACTTTTTAGCCTCGGCCTCCCGCTGTCTCTTGGCAAGCTCCGCTGCCGCCTTCTGTTCTACTGCATAGCGGTCTGCATCAGCCTTTTTATTGATCTCGGCCTCCAGAGCCTGCTGCTTAATGGCAACTTCCTGCTTGCGCAGCTCCGCCTCCCGCTCCGCCTTGGCAATCTGAGCGTTGACTGTGGCAGTCTGAATGGTCTTCTCCTGCTGCTGGCGCTGAATCTCATAGGCGGCATCGGCCTCGGCCTTCTTAGTGTCCGACTCTTTCTGAAGCTCCGCCTTGGTGATGGCCAGTTCATTGTTCTTCTGGGCAATCTCCGTCTGGGCCAGAACCCTGGCATCGTTGGAGGCCTTGTCTGCCTCCGCCTGAGCGATAGCGATATCCCGGTCGGCCTGAGCCTTGGCAATAGCCGCATCCTTCTTGATCTTTGAAGTATTGTCAGCTCCCAAATCCTTGATGAGGCCGTTCTCGTCGGTTACGTTCTGGATATTGCAGGAAAGGATCTCGATTCCCAGCTTATCCATATCTTTGGAGGCCTTGGACATCACCTGGTCGGAGAAGGAATCCCGGTCCGTATTGATCTCTTTCAACGACAACGTACCGATAATCTCACGCATATTGCCCTGAAGCGAATCCTGAAGATCCAAGGTAATATCCTTAGGCTGTTTATTTAAAAAGTTCTTGGAGGCCAGCTTGATCCCTTCTGCAGTGGGAGAAATGCGCACCTTGGCAACAGCGTCCACATTCACATTGATAAAATCATTGGTGGGCACAGACTGCTCGGTCTTGATATCCACAGTCATCTGTCCTAAGTACAGACGGTCCATCCTTTCAAAGAAGGGGATCCTGATCCCTGCCCGTCCAATGAGAATTTTTCCGTCTTTCTTCAAACCGGAGATAATATAGGCCTGGTCCGGCGGAGCCTTCACATAGCCGCAGGTAATAATGATAACAAGGATGATAATAATAAGAACAGGCACAACAAAAGGCATAATAATGTCTATCATACTGATCCTCCTAAGGGTAAAATTTTGCAACTACTTATATTTTAAGTTTATATTTACGAAAAAGCAACGGCATTAATCTTGCTTTTTTCTTACAATTTTTTCAGAAGCTCCAAAGGAATCATCCAATATCTTCTTGCATTTTTCTGTGGGTGTTGTTATAATAGGGCTATATTGTAAGCGCTTACAGAATCATAACGAGGTGATAAATTGAATATTTATGATGTTTCCCAGCACGCCGGCGTTTCCATCGCTACCGTGTCCCGGGTTCTCAACGGCAACCCCAATGTCAGTGACAAGACCCGCGCCAAGGTCCATGCGGTTATGGATGAACTTGGATACACTCCCAATGTTTTTGCCAGAGGTTTAGGGCTCAATACCATGAAGACCATCGGCATCATGTGCTCTGACTCCTCTGACCCCTATCTCGCCAATGCCATTTATTTTCTGGAGCAAAAACTGCGCAGCCACGGATATGATTCCATTTTATGCTGCACAGGGCCCTCTCTTGAAAACAAACGGACTTATTTTGACCTTCTCCTCTCCAAGCGGGTGGACGCCATAATTCTGGCAGGTTCCAAATTTGTGGAGATGAAGGACGAGGATAACTCCTATCTTATTCAGGCCGCCAGAGAGCTTCCCATTATGCTGGTCAACGGCTTCCTTCCTGCTCCGGGCATCTACAGCACCCTCTGCAATGACCATGATGCCATGTATGATGCGGCAGCAAGGCTTCTGGATTCCGGCAGAAGCAATATTCTCTATCTGTACACCAGCTATTCTTACAGCGGAGTAAACAAGCTGGCCGGCTATAAGGACGCACTTGTGTCCCATGGAATCACGGTGCGAAAGGACTTAATTCAGCAGTGCGTCAAGAATCCGGCCTCTGCCAAGGAGACCATAGAACAGCTTGCAGACTCTGGCCTTGTGTTTGATGCGGTTATGACCTCCGACGACTCCCTTGCCGTAGGCGCTGTCAAATATGCCCACTCAAGACATATCGCTATTCCAAAAGAACTGGCTGTAATCGGGTATAATAACTCTATCCTTTCCGACTGCACCGATCCTGAGATTTCTTCTGTGGACACCAAGATCAAAGAACTCTGTATCACCACGGTGGACACTCTCATGCAGGTGTTTAACGGAGACAATGTACCGGAAAAAACAGTCATTGCCGCCGATTTTATACAAAAACAAACAACTAATTTTTAATTTAAGGAGGAACATTCCAATGAAACAGTTTATGGACAAGGATTTCTTGCTTTCCACTCCTACGGCAAAGGAGCTGTACCATGATTATGCTGCCAAGATGCCTATTCTGGACTACCACTGCCACATCAATCCCCAGGAGATTGCAGAGGACCGCAAGTTCGACAATATTACCCAGGTATGGCTGGGGGGAGATCATTACAAATGGCGTCAGATGCGCTCCAACGGCGTCGATGAAAGGTACATTACAGGGGATGCCCCCGACCGGGAGAAATTCCAAAAGTGGGCAGAGACCATGGAGAAATTAATCGGCAACCCCCTGTATCACTGGAGCCACTTGGAACTTCAGAAATATTTTGGCTACACCGGATATTTAAACGGGGAAACTGCCGAGGAGGTGTGGAATCTGTGCAACGAGAAGCTGCATCAGGACTCCATGAGCGTGCGCAACATCATAAGGCAGTCCCATGTGACACTGATCTGCACCACCGACGACCCTGCGGATACTCTAAAGTGGCATGAGAAGATTGCCGCTGATCCTGACTTTGACGTTCAGGTTCTACCTGCCTGGAGACCGGACAAGGCCATGAATGTGGAGAAGCCGGACTTTGCCGCATACATGGGGAAGCTCTCTGAAGTAAGCGGGGTAACGGTAACAGATTTTGCCTCCCTGAAGGAAGCTCTGAAGGTCCGTATGGCCTATTTTGCCGACCACAAATGCCGGGTATCTGATCATGCCCTGGAGTATGTGATGTATGTCCCCGCCGACGAGGCCGAGTTGAATGCCATTCTGGCAAAAGGCCTTGCAGGAGAGACTGTAAGCAAAGAAGAAGAATTAAAATACAAGACTGCCTTTATGCTGTTCGTGGCAAAAGAATATAACCGTATGGACTGGACCATGCAGATTCACTACGGATGCAAGCGGGACAACAACGCCTATATGTACCGCCAGTTAGGCCCCGACACCGGCTACGACTGCATCAACAACTACGCTCCCTCGGCACAGATGGCTGATTTTCTCAATGCCTTAAGCGCAACCGATGAAATTCCCAAGACCATCCTGTACTCCTTAAACCCCAATGACAACGCCTCCATCGGTACGATCCTGGGGTGCTTCCAGAAGACGGGAACTGCCGGAAGGCTTCAGCAGGGCGCCGCATGGTGGTTCAATGACCACAAGCTGGGCATGACCGAACAGATGACCTCCCTTGCCAACCTGGGATGCTTCGGCAACTTTATCGGCATGCTTACGGATTCCAGAAGCTTTCTGTCCTACACCAGACACGATTATTTCCGGCGGATCATGTGTGATCTGGTAGGCAGCTGGGTAGAAAACGGGGAATATCCTGCAGATCAAAAGGCTTTAAAAACCATTGTAGAGGGTATCTGCTACAATAATGCGGTGAAGTATTTTGGATTTGAACTGTAATTTTAAGAATCTGCACCATAGACACAGTCGGGTTGATACCCGGCTGTGTTCTGCTTTATTGGGTTTATTCTAAAAAGCATAAAACTCTCCCTATCTTAAGGTATGAATCCCCTGCCCCCTGCCATATATTTTAGTAACTGCTTCCTCTCAAGGAGTTTTCATGGATTATCTGTCTGAAATCATCAAAGGGGTGCTGATCGGCACTGCCAATATCCTTCCAGGCATCAGCGGAGGAACCCTGGCCATCTCCATGGGCGTCTACGAGCAGATTCTTCATGCTCTGACTCATCTCCATAGAGAACCAAAAAAAAGCCTGACCACCCTCTTCCCCTATATTATGGGAATTATAGGGGGAGTCGTGGGGCTTTCCTTTACTATGGAATATCTGTTTAAGGTCTGGCCGGTACAAACCAATCTGACTTTTCTGGGGCTGATCTTCGCAGGACTGCCCGGAATCTTTAAACGCATCGCCAAGCCGAGCCCTAATGACCGTTCCCCCCGCAGTCTTTCTGCCTTATCTGCAGCCTTTTTTCTGGTCCTTGTGATCACCACGGCCCTGTCACTCATAAAAGCCGGACAGGGAAGACCTGATGTGGTTCTCGGCGGCGGTGCGGCGGCGTCTGTCCTTCTGCTTCTCATCGGAATCATGTCCGCCGGGACCATGATCGTCCCAGGCATCAGCGGCACTATGATTCTGATGATGATCGGATATTACAAACCGCTCCTGTCAGCCATCAACGGGACCCTGATTGCCCTCCTTACTGCTGATTTCCCTGTATTTTTCCATCAATCCCTTGTTCTTTTGCCCTTTGCCCTGGGGCTTTTGGCAGGGTTTTATATCTTTGCTCTTCTTATGGAGACGTTGTTTGCAAGGTATGCCCGCATTACCTACTGCGGCACTCTGGGTCTTATACTGGCTTCCCCCATCGGAATCCTGGCAGACCTTCCTGCCTCTCTCTTCACCTTCGGTTCTCTGGCCGGAGGAATCTTCTGCTTTGCTGCCGCCCTGCTTTTTGTCCTGTGGATCGGTCAGACGTCATAAAGAGGATCCTGCATGTTCTTTGCCGTCGTTTTTCTCTACGGGAATCTGGGCCAGCATAATTGCGGCAAATACCAGGACACAGCCTCCCAACTCCCTGGCGGCCAGCTTCTGTCCCAAAAGTATCCAGCCGGCAAGGAGAGAAAATGTGGACTCCATACTGAGAATCAGGGAAGCCACCACCGGGTCCGTATTCTTCTGTGCCACCACCTGAAGGGTGTATGCCACGCCGCAGGACATTACGCCGGCATAGAGAATGGGAGCCCATGCAGCGGCAACCGAGGCGGCCTGGGGATGTTCAAACACTGCGGTCATAACTGCGGAGATCATTCCTGCCGTAAAAAACTGGACACAGGATACCAGGACCCCATCGGCTCTGGGGGATACATAATCAATGACCAGGATATGAAAGGAAAAGCCAATGGCACACAGAAATACATAAAAATCTCCCTTGCCGATTCTAAGACCATCGGTTATGCACAGAAGATACATCCCCATGACTGCCAGAGCTACACTGACCCACACGCTCCAGGAAATCTTCTTCTTCATAAAGATTCCCAAAAACGGCACAATCACAATGTAGAGGGCCGTGATAAATCCAGCTTTTCCCACTGTGGTGTGAGCTACGCCAAATTGTTGGAGGGAGCTTGACACAAACAATACCGCCCCGCAGCATATGCCTCCCCACAATTCCATTTTCCCAAATCTTTTATCCCATGCCTTGCCGGACTTTCGTTTCCCGGTGACAATGATTATGGGAATAAGAACCACACCGCCAATTAAGAACCTGCATGCGTTAAATGTAAAGGGCCCCACATAGTCCATACCCACACTCTGAGCCACAAATGCCACGCCCCAGATGAGAGCGGTCAGGGCCAGTAAAAGATTACTGCCCATTGTCTTTTTGTCTCTGCTTCTTTTGTCCATATGTCTCTCCCTTTTATCTGTCTCTACTCTCCGACCGCCCGGGCCGTCAAGGATAGGAACCTATGATTCCACCATAAAGGACCGGAATCCGGAGCTGAACTCCTCTCTTCCATCTTCAAACATCCACAGGGCTTCCACGCCTTCCATGCTCTCAATCAATGCTTTCCCATCTTCCAGTTCCATATTGAACACCGCCGTTGACAGACAGTCGGCAAGGCCGGAATCTTTGCATAGAATGGTCACGGAGGTATACTGATTCCACGGCATCAGAAGCTCCGGATGAATAATGTGGTGATATGTCTGTCCGTCTACGGTATAAAATCTCTGATAGGAACCGCTGGTAACTAAGGACATGTCCTTGAGAGCCACTGTGTGAAGATACCTGGTGTCGCTTTCCAGATCAGGATTCTGGATCCCCACCTTCCAAAGGCTTCCATCTGCCTTCTCTCCAATGGCGCGGACATTGCCTCCCACACTGATCAGAGCCCGGGTAAGGCCATCCTCCTCCAGCTTCCGGCAAACCATCTCCGTGGCATATCCTTTGGCGATAGAGCCTACATCCAGACTCATATCCGGATCCGGAAGCCAGACCGTGGACGCCTCCTCATCTATTACCACCTGACTGATATCCATGTGCTCCGCCGCCGCCTTAAGGTCCTCCATAGGCGGCAGTTCTGCAGATTCGGGATGATAGATGCCGTCAGTCCGGTACTGATGCCAGATAGAAAGAACGCTTCCCATGGCCACATTCATATACCCACTGGTCTTCTCATCCATATCCACTGCCTCTTTTAACATTCCGATGATCCTCTCGTCCACCTTCACAGGCTCTTTGCCTGCATGATCATTGATGGTCTTTAGATTGGCAATTCCCTCATAGTCATGGTAAATATCATAGAGTTCATGATAATCCTTTAATTCCTCATAAAATTCCTGGACATAAGCCTGAAAGGTCTCCTCGTCCTCCGTATATGCCACAATGCTTGTCACTGTATCAAATAGATCAAGGAACTGGGCGTCATATCGGTTCAGCTTTGCTTCCTTTTCTTTGCATCCTCCCAGGCTGCTTCCCGTGACCAACAGGACTGCTGCCAGAAGGAAGGCTGCCGCTCTCTTTTTCTTCATGAAATTCTCCTTTATATTTCTCGGACCCTCGTATCATTTATAATGTCGACAGACATGATACCAGCGACGGTTCGGTGTCACGCGAAGC
>JAAWHU010000142.1 GCA_022796015.1 Hungatella sp.
TTCGCCATTCGTCACAGAAAACTGTCACGACAAGCAAAACAATATAACCTCAAACACAGCTAAACGCGGCCACGCGACGATTTAACTTTGATTGATTTTATTAAACTAACTAACGCTCATTATATCATACTTTTTTTAAATGTAAATAGACGAATGAATTTTACCATCAATCTATAAAAGAATCCTGCTTACAGAAGCCTATTCCTATGAGATAAAAATGGGAATCCCTTAAGATTCCCATTCACTCCTAGCTGTTAGGCGAAATCATATAGGTAGGCACAATCTTCTGAACTGCTGTCTTGATCTCGTCCGAGTCCATATTGGCGGTCTCATAAAGGTCATCCAGCTGATCCTTAAAAAGCTCCTCGTCAAACTGAATGGGCTTTCCGATGTGGATTAGCTTGTTGGGTGTATCCTGCAGCCCTTCCTCGTCCATAAGCATCTCTTCATAGAGTTTTTCGCCTGGACGAAGTCCTGTGAACTCAATCATCATGTCTTCGTAGGGAGTATAGCCCGACAGACGAATCAGGTTTTCGGCCAGATCCAGAATCCGCACCGGCTCTCCCATGTTCAGGACAAAGATCTCGCCGCCCTTGGCATACGCTCCGGCCTGGAGCACTAGGGATACTGCCTCAGGAATCGTCATAAAGTAACGGATAATATCCCTGTGGGTAACGGTCACAGGGCCGCCCTCCTCGATCTGCTTCTTGAAAAGAGGGATCACAGAGCCATTGCTCCCAAGGACATTGCCAAACCGGACGGCCACAAACTCAGTCTTGGAATGGCGGGCCATCATCTGAATCACCATCTCGCACATTCTTTTGGAGGCTCCCATAATATTGGTGGGATTAACCGCCTTATCCGTGGAGATCAGAACAAACCGGTCCGTTCCGTATTTGTCCGCCGCCACAGCCGTCTTATAGGTTCCGAACACATTGTTCTTGATGGCTTCATTGGGGCTGTCCTCCATAAGAGGCACATGCTTATGAGCCGCCGCATGGTAGACAATATTAGGCCTGTATTGTTCAAAGATTGACTCGATCCGGTGAGTGTTGCGCACGGAACCGATTAAAACCACCAGATTTAAGTCAGGATATGTCCTCCTTAATTCCTGCTGCAGATCATAGGCATTATTTTCATAGACATCAAAGACAATGAGCTGCTTTGGATTGTGGCTGGCAATCTGCCGGCACAGCTCGCTTCCTATAGATCCTCCGCCGCCTGTAACCAGCACCACCTTATTGCTCACATAACCCATGATCTCGTTTAAATTTACCCGGATAGGCTCTCGTCCCAGAAGATCTTCAATCTGTATCTTTCTTAATTTTGATACGCTCACCTCACCGTTGAGAAGCTGATAGATCCCGGGCAGAATCCTAAGCTCACAGCTGGTCTCACGGCAGATCTCCAGGATTTTTTTCGTCTCGGCAGCCGGCGCCGAAGGCATAGCCAGATAGATCTCCTCCACGTCATACCGTTTAGCCAGCTCGGGAATATCTTCTCTCCCTCCGGCAATAGGGATTCCATTTAGGAATTTACCCTGCTTATTCTTGTCATCATCCACAAAGCACACCACATGTCCTTCCGTGTATGTACTCGTCATCATCTCTTTCAATATAATAGAACCAGAGGTACCGGCTCCCACAATCATAATCTTTTTTCCTGCACAGTGGCCATAGCTGGAACGCAGAGAACGGCCGATGCGGTAGGACAGCCTGGTCACGGTTACACACACAGTCAAAGCCACAAAGCAGATAGCAAAATAGCTTCTGGGCATGGGCAGCTGAAGCATGGTCATCCCCGATATCTGGCACAGGGATGCTAAAACACATGCCGTTACAATATGTACCTCTTCCCGCATCCCTGCCACGCTCCACATAAAGGAGTAAAGGCGAAGCATCAAAAAAATGAAAATAGTAGCTGCTGTATACAGCATCGCATACCTGGAAACGGATTCCACATAATTTCCCGGAATCCTCGAAATCTGCATATCAAAACGAAGCCATAAGCCTAAAAAACTGCTGAATTGAACCATGAAAATATCTACAATCAGCAGCAAAAACATCCGTATCCTTTTACCTTTTGGAAGCAGCTTGTCTATCATTTGGTTCACCTTGTCATCCTTTGCTTCTTAATAATCCTTTTTCATACTTGTTTTTTAGAAACTCTATCAAGTATACCATTGTTAAAATCATAATTCAACTGTAACAATTTGTAAGTCCCTGACATAAGTTCTTAATATTTTATTAAAATATGGGTATTTTCTGTTTTCTGCCTGCTTTTATATCTCCTCTTGAGCAAGTTCAGATTCCTTTAGAGGGTGCTGGCATACTTTCCCTTCTGCAGCATCCCGGGACATAGTGATTGCCAGAAATGTCCACATAATCGGTGTTGCTATCGGCTGGTTGATATTGACAAATGCCTGGCTGGCATAACATAAAACCGAGAAAAGAGCTGCTATTTTCAAAGGATTTTTCACCTTTTGCCTTATTACATGGACAGCAGCCCCCACATGGACGGCCACATAGGAAGCCAGGCCTAACGGACCAATGGTAACCAGATACTGCAGGTATTCATTGTGGGCGTTGTCAAAGAGCTGACCATAGAGCTCCACCATTTCCGGATAATTATTGGTTATCGTAATAATGCCGAATGTATCCGGCCCGTAACCGAATATTTTCTGCAGCAAAGGAAGCTTGCGGTAATTCTCTACGGCAATCCTCCAGATATACCCTCGGTTGGTTCCCCAGCTGTCATTAAACAGCAGATAATCCGCGGCCCTGCCGTACCGGTCTGCGTTGGAGGCTTCATTGACATCATAGAGGACAAAAACCGTCAGAGCAATCATTGCCGCTGCCAGGACTGCCCAGCCCCTCACGAACCAAGGTGATGCCGGCCTGTCATTTCCCCCTTTAAAATGATCTACAACATAGCTGGCCGCAGCAAGGCACCACAGCCCGACCACCACCGCTGTCAGATGATCATACCCGGCAATAATCTGAAACAGCCCCTTAATAGGAACCACCTTTCCCTCCATGGCTGTCTGAACCACGGCAACGCCTTTTGCAGCCGTAAAAAATCCGGCCACAAGTACAAGATAGCGTTTGATCCCCCTCCTGGTCTGGAAGAAATAAAACGGAAGCAGGCCAAAGAAGGCTGCCAAGGAAAGGTATGCATTGTCACTTTCCCCGAGAATCAGCGCCACAAAGGCCAGCATGGTACAAATCCCATATGCGGCGGCTTTCTTTTTGTTCTCCGACACGCCAAACATCACTCCGGCAAATGCCATAATCATAGCCACACATGAGGTATAGGTATTAATATTGCCAATGGTTGAACAGAACATATACCGCTGGGTTTCTTTGATCTCTTCTTTAAAGTTCAGCAAGTCCAGGTCAAAAAAATCTGTAATGCCGAACAGGCATACAAAGGCTCCGGCCGCCAAAAAAACAGCCATGTGCCATTCTTTTACTCTGTAATACCTGGTAATGCAAAAATAGGCGGCAACATAGAGAAGCAGAAGGAAACATCCTGTATACCGTCCCTTAAGCCCCCACATGGCATTTTTCTTCTCAGGGGAAAGCAGCGTTGACAGCACAATGATGATTCCCCACAGCATGACTGCCCCGTCCACTGCCGAAAAGGGACGAAAACGGCCTCCCTCATCTCCCTTCAGGAGCAGATATCCAAGCACCGTCATAACCATTGTGATGGTACAGACCGCGTAATATATAAATTTGGTTTCTAGGATATTAAAATAAAAATCCTGATACACCAGCAGCATACCGGGCATCATAATGACCATGTAAATCGCCATGACTGCCGGAAGAAATTCTATTATTGGAGGATAATTTTCCCTTTCCATTCTTATTTACTCCTCCTTCTTTAAATCTTCATTTCCCCATTCTTTTATATGGTCGCTCTCTTTCATGACATTACGGCAATGAGCAATCCCCAGTGCCAGGATTGTCCAAAAAATCGGGGTTGAACCCGGCTGGTTAATGTTTACAATAGCCTGCACGCAATAGCACAATGTGCCAAAGGCCGCCGCCATAATAAAAGGATCCTCGGGCTTCTTAAACATTTCTCTAAGAGACAACGCCAAAAACATCATATAGGCTGCCATTCCTATGGGGCCCACGGTAATAAAAAACTGCAGGTACTCATTATGGACGCTGTCATAGAGCATAGATCTTTCTACCATATCCTTAAAGTAAAAAATAATCCCGTAGGTATCCGGACCGCATCCGAACACCTTGTGTATAGGCGAGAATTGCTTATAATTCTCAATTCCCTTCCGCCATGCATATCCTCTCAGGGTCCCCCAGTCGTCATTGAACACCACATAATTTCTTAACCCTCCATAGCGTTCGCCATTGCCTAGAAGGTTGGCATCCACCAGCACTGCAATCACTGCCGCTGCCCCGATTGCCAAGAAAATCCCCCATGCAATCCTGACATGTTTGGTAAGAGCAGCGTTCTGGCGTCCCATTTTATAATCCGTAATATACAATACCGCAGTAATCCCCCATACTGCCAGGGACAAATACACAAACCCTCCCCATTTGGCAATCAAGGTCCGGAAACCATCCGGAGGCAGAATCAAATCCGGCAGGTAAATGTCGCACAGCCTTACCAGCATAAAGGAAAGCAGCAGCGCTGACACAAGCATACAATACCGTCTCAGCCCTCTTCTGTCTTTAAAAAGGTACAGCGGCAGAAATGCCATAACTACTCCGAAAGCCAGATATGCATTGTCGCTGTTGCCTACAATAAGGCCGACAAAGGATAACGTCACAAGGAAAAAGTACACAATACTCCCCTTGGCCTTGGACCATGTGGCATACAGGGCAGCAACCACTCCCAATACAACAGAACCATAGGATGCATAAAAATTGATATTGCCCATTGTCGATATAAATTTATCTGCATCATTTGGATCAATTCCATCTTTAAAATGAAGGAGATTCAGGTCAAAAAAGTCGGTAATTGCAAGGACAAATACAATACTCCCGCCTAAAATGCAAGCATACATATAAATCGGATGGGGCTTGCAGCACCTGGTAATTACAAAATAAACCGCTGTGTAAACGGTTATCAGCATAAGACCTGTATACCGCCCTTCATTTCCCCAAAAGGCTTCAAACTTGTATTTGGACAAAAGTGTTGACAATGCAGATACTATCCAATACACTAAGAGCGCCCACTCTGCCTTAGTCAGGGATTTTAAAGACTTTGCAGCGGATGGCCGTTTTATCAGCTCTAAAATCAGTGCAGGAAGCAATATGGCAGCGGCCCCGCAGTAGAAATAGTATTTGGTTTCTCCGATATCATAATAAGCATAATGGACAGCCAACGGGAGACCAACAAGGGCAGCAATCAGATGAATCCCGGTTATCCATGCAGAAGGGGTCAATTTCTTTATATAATTCTTCATAGTTCCTCCATCTGTTATTATTGTAAGATATCTGAATTATATACTAAAAGTCATAGATATACAATCATTCTTCGCCCTTTCTTTGCCCTTCTTCCCCTCTTCTTACCTCTTGGTTTCGATAATTTCCATTATAGGAAGTATAATGGCCTCGTAAAGCAAAAGGAATTTTCGGAAAGAAAGTTCAAAAAAGGAAAAAGGAGAGTGCATTTATTATG
>JAAWHU010000029.1 GCA_022796015.1 Hungatella sp.
GATGTGTGGAAGGGAATCGGCGTCTCCACGGTAATCTATCTGGCAGGCCTGGGGGCTGTTCCAAGAGATTACTATGAGGCGGCCCAGCTGGACGGCGCCGGACCGGTAAGAAGCTTTTTTTCCATAACCCTGCCTCTCATTGTATCCTCCATCAATTCTGTCCTGACCCTGTCCCTTATTGGCGGACTGAAAAGCTATGAGCTTCTGTGGTCCATGACGGAAGGAGGCCCGGGATACTCTACGGAGATTTTGGGAACCGTGGTCTATAAGCTCTTTGCCCGGGGCAATTACGGCATTGCCACTGCCGGCAATGTGATCATGTTCGTCCTGATCTGCGCCATCATATTCCCGCTGAATCACTATATCTCAAAGAAGGTGGTGGAATTATAATGAAAAAGAGACAATCATCCCGATTAGGTATCAGAATCATAGAAATTCTTGGAATCACAGTGACGCTGTTCACCCACTGGCTGATCTTTTACTTTATTATCATCAATGCCTGCAAGGAGAGGGCCGATGCGGCGAAGCTGTCCCTGGCACTTCCTAAACAATGGCACTTCTGGGAAAACATCAGCTATGTGTGGACCTACAACAACCATATCTTTTTAAGATCCTTTTTCAACAGTGTGCTGATTACAGTGTGCACCATGATGATCCTGGTGGTTGCGGCGTCCATGGCGGCCTTTGTCCTGCAGAGGAGGGGAGGAAGGCTGACGGCAGTCTCGGACAAGCTGATTCTGGCAGGCCTGACGACGCCTCTGTCAGTGATTCCCACCTACTGGGTCCTGACCAAGCTTCATCTTAACAATACCATTCCCGGGCTGGTGTTTGTGGAGGTGGCCATCTTATTTCCATTTTCCACCATGCTGTATAAAGGATATATCTCCAATCTGCCCAGGGAAATCGATGAAGCGGCTATTGTGGATGGGTGCGGGCCCCTCCAGCTCTATCTGTGGGTCGCATTCCCTCTTTTAAAGCCCATTACGGTGGCAGTGGTGATCTTAAGGAGTATTGTGGTTTACAATGATTTCGTAAATCCCATGTATTTTTTGTCAGGCTCCAAAAGCTCCACGGTGCAGCTGTGTATCTATACCTTCCAGTCGGCTTATTCCACAGACTGGGGGCATCTGTTTGCAGCAGTGGTGATTGTCTGCCTGCCTCCGGCCCTTCTGTTTGTGGCGCTGAATAAAAAGATTATGGATGGGGTGACAATGGGGGCGGTGAAAGGGTAGCAGGGTGTGGAACTGTAAAAACCAAAATGCAGCAGAGAAAGGATGGAGGGAAGAACTATGATTTATGAGAAAAGCAAAGAAGCATATTCCGATGAAGTGTTTTTGAATCCGCCCAGGGAGTATCGGGGGGCGCCGTTTTGGGCCTGGAACGGAAGGCTGGAGGAGAGGAAGCTGTATGAGCAGATGGCCTGTTTTCAGAAAATGGGATTTGGCGGATTTCACATTCATGCAAGGATCGGGCTGGAGACGGAGTATCTGGGGGAGGAGTTTTTAAAGCTTGTAAAAAGGTGCAATGAGTTTGGGGACGACCATGATCTGAATACCTGGCTTTATGACGAGGATAAGTGGCCTTCCGGGGCAGGGGGAGGAAGGGTGACCTGCCATGAGCAGTATGCTGCCCGTTATCTGTTGTTTTCTCCCAATGAGTATGAGGAAGGGTTCCTGGATCGGAAAATAGTGGCTACTTCCAGGCTTTCTAAAAACGGCAGGCTGAAAAAGCTTATGGGGTTTGATGTGGAATTAAAGGATGGAAGGCTCTCGTCCTACAAGGTCCTTCGTGAGGGGGAGACGGGAAAGAATCCCTGGTATACCTATGTGGTGGTGACGGAAAAGCTGAGATGGTTTAATAATCAGCCCTATGTAGACACCTTAAACCCGGAAGCCATCAAGAAATTTATAGAAGTGACTCATGAGCGGTATAAAGAGGCAGTGGGAGATGAATTCGGGAACACCGTTCCGGCTATCTTTACAGACGAGCCGGGGTATCATAAGCAGGAGAACTTTGCAGACAGCAGGATTTCCCAGGATGTGGGGATTGCCTACACAGACGGGATGGAGGAATGTTATAAAAGCCGCTTTGGGGAAAGCCTTCTTGAACATCTGCCGGAGATCTTCTGGAATCTTGAGGATGGAAGGGCCTCCCATGTAAGGTACCAGTACCATGACTGTGCCTCCCAGATGTTTGCAGACGGGTATATGAGGACTTTAGCGCAGTGGTGCGACGCTCACAAGCTTATGCTTACCGGGCATGTGCTCTTTGAAGGGGAGCTGGAAAGTCAGGCCCAGGTAGGAGGGGAGGTTATGCGGGTGTTAAGTCCCATGACTCTGCCGGGGATTGACATGCTGGCGGACAGACACGAATACACCACAGCAAAGCAGGCCCAGAGCATTTCTCATCAGTACGGACGGCCCGGGGTCATGAGCGAGCTCTACGGCGTGACCAACTGGGACTATGACTTCCGGGGACATAAGGCCCAGGGAGACTGGCAGGCGGCGCTGGGGGTGACCCTGCGGGTTCCTCATCTTGCCTGGATGACCATGGGAGGCGAGTCCAAGAGAGATTACCCGGCCCCCATTGACAGCCACTCGGTGTGGTATGACAAATACCATCTGATCGAGGACTATTTTGCCAGAGTGAATACGGCTATGACAAGAGGGAAGGCTGTGTGCCGCATCGGCGTGATACACCCCATCGAGAGCATGTGGATGGCAATGGGGCCTGACAATGAAACGGCTTCCATGAGAAAGCACCTGGAAGAGAATTTTTCCCATGTGACCGGCTGGCTGCTGTTCGGCCTTCTTGATTTTGACTATGTATCCGAGGCCCTCATGACAGAGCTTTATGAGAAATCAGAGGATGGCAGGCTTCATCTTGGGAACATGGCCTATGATGTGGTGGTTCTTCCTGGTCTTACCACTGTTCGCAGGACGACCCTTGAGTATCTTGAGGAATTTGTAAGCAAGGGCGGCAGGGCCGTGGTCATGGGGGAGGCGCCGGCTTATGTGGACGGACGTCCTTCCGAAGAGGCCAAAGCCCTGGCAGAGAAATGGGAGGTAATCGGCTTTGACAAGTGGCAGCTTCTCCATGTGCTGGAGCCCCTTCGGGAGGTGGACATCCGGCTAAAGTCCGGAGGGCTTCGGGCGGACAGGCTTTTGACTCAGCTTCGGCAGGATGGACAAGAGCGATGGCTTTTTATTGCCCAGGGAAAGCCGGACACCAGAAAGGAGCTGAACCACTGGTTTACCATGACCGGAAGAGAAGATATGGTCATCCGAATAAAAGGAACCTACCAGGTAAGACAGTATGATGCCCAAAGCGGAAGCATTGAGGAGGTTCCTGCCAGGTACGAAAAGGGCTGGACCTATGTGGAACACGGCTTTTATGCACAGGATTCGCTCCTTCTGAGACTGACTCCTGCCAAAGAGGCGAAAGACCAGGCTGGGGAGAGGCCAAAGGAAATGATCCTCCGGGAAGGGTATCTGAATACCGTAACGGATTATTGTCTCTATGAACCCAATGTGATGATGCTGGATCAGGCCCAATACCGGATGGATGAAGGGCCCTGGCATCCAAAGGAGGAGCTTCTTCGTCTGGATGACGCGGTCCGTAGAACCTGGGGATACGGCCTGCGTACCGAAAGCTTTCCCCAGCCATGGTTAAAGCCTAAGAACCCGCCGGAGCATGTGCTGGAACTGTGTTTTTCCTTTGTCTCTGAAGTGGAGCTGGAATGTGTGGAGTTGGCCTTTGAGGCCAAGGACAGGGCAGAGCTGATCTGGAACGGCGATCCGGTGGAGCAAAAAGGCGGCAGGTTCTATGTGGATGAGGCGATTCACCTGGAAAAACTGGGAAGACTGAAAAAAGGAGAGAACACCCTGATGATGAAACTGCCTTACGGCCCTGATTCCGATGTGGAATGGTGCTATCTTTTAGGAGAATTCGGCGTCAAGGTTCAGGGAGGAACCTCGGTGATTACGGAAAAGCCGAAGACACTGGCATTCGGCGATATGGCGGTTCAGGGGTTTCCCTTCTACGGCGGAAAGGCGGATTATATAACAGAGCTTGTCATGGAGGAAGAAGGATGGGTGGAGCTGGAGATTCCCGAATATTTCGGGGCTCTTGTCACCGTAAAGCTTGACGATGAGAGCAAAGACGTGTTTGCCCAGCCCTGTAAAGTGAGATTTGGACACAGAAAGCCGGGAACACATAAGCTGGTTCTCACCATCTACGGGACGAGAATCAATACCTTTGGACAAGTCCACAACTGCAACAGGAAGGAAGAATATTACGGGCCCAAATCCTACAGGACAACAGGGAAAAACTGGAACTACGTGTACCAGCTTAGACAGACGGGAATTACCCTGGCACCTATTTGGCGTATATTAAGTAATGGTGAAACCCGAAGATGAAGCATAACAGTCTGTTTACCAGAATCCTGGTTCCTTTTCTATGCCTGTCTGTGGTTATGATTATAACATCTGTGAGCTTTTTTTCCGTGTTTTACGGAAATGCCATACAAGAAAAAAATAGAAAGGAATATGAAACCCAGACGGAGATTCTAGGAACCCAGATTGATGAAGAGTATGCCATGATGTACTATGTGGCCTTAGAGCTCATAAGCAGAAACAAATTTTTTGATGCCATCAAGAAATTTCATTACAACAGCACTCCGGATTCCCTCTATGACAATTATAGAAAGGTGCTGGTGAGTATGGCGGCTTACGGATTCCATCAGAGCACTTACGATCTGACTTATCTGGACACTCAGGGCTATTACTTTAACAAGAGGGAGGCGTTGAAGCATTCCATCTTCATCAATCAGGTAGACCCGGAGGAACTAAAAACCTATGACTGGATTCATCAGCTGGAGGCAGGCGCCATGGAGATCAGGCTGGAGGAAAATTCTTTTCTCCAGCTGGACAGCCACACCTTGTCACTGGGAATCCGCATCGGTGCGCCTACCAAGACCATAGGCTACATGATTGCCCAGAAAAAGATGGATACAGACGAAACCTTTTTCAGGAAAATGAGCGGACAGGGAGCCGGGTATGGGGTGTTTTCCCCAAGTGGGGAGATGCTGTATGGGAATGAATGGTTGCCGGAGCTCCCAAAATCCGTTATCCGGGAGATCACTGCGGAGGGAAGCAGCGGTGTGAGAGACATAGGAGGGAACAAGTACCGGATCTTTGTGAAGGTCACAAAGGACAGAGGTCTGTCTGTGGTGACCCTGTTTCCTGAAAGCATGATGAAGGAAGGGCTGTGGGCCAGTATTATGGTAGTGGTACAGCTGGCAGCGGCTCTCTTTATTCTTGCGGCCGGGCTGATCTTTGTCTTTTCGGCCCGCATTTCCAGACCCATCCTGGTTCTCACCAGCAAAATCAGGGAGACTACCGTGGACAACCTGACAGAGCCCATGGAGCCTCCCCTGTCCCATGGGCCTATGGAAGTTCTGTATCTGCAGGAAGAATATTTCCGCATGAGAGCCCGTCTCCATGAGGCCCTGAAGGAAAAAGTAAAGCTGGTGGAGCTTCACGAGAAGCAGCGCTATCATCTGCTGCAATATCAGATGAATCCTCATTTTCTCTACAACACTCTGAATGTCATCGGAATTATGGGGAGCGAACAGGGAAACCAGGCCGTCAGCCAGGCCTGTGGACTTCTGGCCAGACTTCTCAGGCATTCCCTCAAGGATTACGGAAGCGGAACCACCTTTCGGGAGGAGTTTGAGAACATTGAGACCTATCTGAAGCTGATGAAGCTGAGATTTGAACATAAAATTTCCTATGAAGTACAGTATGACAGCGAACTTGACGAGTTCAGGCTTCCCCGGTTTACTCTCCAGCCTTTTACAGAAAATATATTTGAACATGCATTCAGCGAGACCCACAGAAACATAACCGTCCATATTGAGGCTGTAGTCAGGGAGCACGAATGGAGGATTCTTATATCTGATAACGGGCAGGGATTTGAGGAGGGAAAGCTGGCCCAGATCAACGGATGGTACGAAACATTTCGTGACCGGAGGCCGGAAAGGGCCGAGGAGCTCAGACAGGTTGGAGGCATCGGAATGAAGAATACGCTGTGGCGGCTCTTCTCCTTCTTTGACGGGGAATTTCATTTTATCGCGGCAAACCAGGAAGAAGGGGGATGCCAGATTAAGCTGTACGGAAAACTGGTTGGAGGTGGACTATGAAGTGTTATAACCTGGCCATCGTGGAAGACGAACCTCATACAGCCCGGTATATCAGAAAAATCGTGGAGGATATGGGAATCTACCGGATCACTGCCTGCGTGGAGAGCGCCGAGGAGCTGCTGGGGGACGAAAGCGCCCTGGAGCTGGATCTCCTGATTACGGATATTAAAATGCCGGGGCTAAGCGGCATTGAGCTCGTGGAACGGCTGCAGAAAAAGGTTCCCCGGCTCGTGACTGTCATAATCAGCGGATACAGCTCCTTCGACTTTGCCAGGGCCGCCATCACGCTGAAGGTTTCCCGCTATCTGTTAAAGCCCATAGACAGGGAGGAGCTGGTCACGGTTCTTCTGGAATTATACGGGCAGCTCTCGGACCTCCAGGAGGAAAACCAGAAAAATTATATCCGTCAGGTGCATGAGCAGAGCAGGCGGATTCTGGAGAATCCAGAGGAATTTCCCTATCCCTATATACATGCCCTTCTCGTGACAGGAAGCGGCGACAGAGGGAGCCTGATTCTCAGGTGCAAGACGGCATTCTCCTTGGACAGGCAGGAAGGCTGCCGCGTGGTCTGCTACCGCATGGGCTTTGTCGTCCTCATAGGGACAGGAAAGGCGGGGGGCAGGGGGAAGCTTAAGGAGATGGCAGAAAGCATCTGTGTCTGGGAGCGGGCGTCAGGCAATTCCGCCCTTCTTGTCTATACAAAGGAACCGTGGGAAGGGACGGACTTAAGGCAGAAGCTTTTGGAGCTCTACCGTTTTCAGGAAAAGAACTATATCATCGGCAGGGCATCAGTAAAGGAATACGGGGAAACAGGGGCTGGCAAAACCTCCTGCGAGGAAGACCGTTTTCTCGTGGAGAAGCTTCAGCAGAACCCTTATGTGAAAAATACCAGTACCCTTGCAGAGCTTTTAGACCGGCTGTTTATCCGATGGAAGGAGAGAAGCTCCAGCCTGTACGCTATGAAGCTGGCCCTCTACACTCTTACCATACAGTTTCTTTCCATTGCGGAGAGCAAGGAAGAACTGGTGGCAATCATGGGCAATATTTCCCAGGCTCTCTACCACGCAAAAACCTATGAGGCTGCTAAGGAAAATATTCAGGAGCTTCTTGTTCCCGCTGTAGCCGGTCTTATGGCAGCCTCAGCAGGAAGCCAAAAGCAGTCTCAGAAAATGTATCTGCAGATCACGGAATTTTTGTCGGCCAATGTCAGGCAGAATTATTCCCTGCAGGAGATCGGCAATCTGTTCTCCATAAGCCAGCCCTATGTAAGCAAGCTGTTCCGTATCTATTCCGGTATGTCCTATAAAGATTATGTGACCAGCTTAAAAATAAACATTGCCAAGGAAATTATGAGGGACCATAAGGATGTGATGATAAAGGACGTGGCAGACATGGTAGGCTATGACCAGCTGTATTTCAGCACCGTATTTCACAGGATTACGGGAGAGTATCCAAAGCATTACCGGGAACATCTCGGGGAATAGGAAAATGGTTTTGACTTTTATAAAACAGAGTAATAACCATGACATGTACGGAAAAACAGGCGGATGATATGATAAAGCTATCTTAGAAAACGGGAGGTAATACACGATGAAGAAATCATGGATACTGATTATGGCGGCTCTCCTATCCTTAGGAACCATGGGATGCGGCACAGACACCGCGCCGAAGCCCGACGGCACCAAGCCGCAGCAGGAAAGCGTTACAGAGGCAAAAGAGACTTCTTCCGGCAGCAGCGGGACAACCCAGGAGTCAAACCCTCTGAAGGGAAAGACCCTTACATTGATGATGAGTATGTCGGAAAGCAACTCCACGGAGGCATACAACGCGCAGATCGCGGCATTTGAAGCCAAGTATGAATGCAAGGTTGACGTGGAAGCTATCCCCGGAGGAGATGAGGGGGAGAACTTAAAGCTGGTAAGGCTTGCAACAAACTCCTTGTCCGATGTGTACATGTGCAGTGTGGGATCAAAGCTGGACGAATTAGACCCGGTGAACAACTGCATGGATATATCAAAAGAACCCTGGTCCGGCCGCATCTCTGACGGATACCGGGAGGTAGCATCCTACGAAGGAGGCATCTACGCGACTCCAGCCGATACCTCCAACGCCGCCGGCGTCCTGTACAATACCAAGGTATTTGAAGACCTTAACCTTTCCATCCCCAGGACCTGGGACGAATTCCTTGCCTGCTGTGAAGCCATAAGACAGGCAGGCCTTATTCCTGTAGCCGCCCCTTATGCCAAGGTAACCAACAGCCAGATTCCCTTCCTCATGAATTATTATTACGTGACCCAGGAGAATCCGGACTTTGCCCTGCAGTACACCAACCGGGAAATCGACCTAAACCAATCGGAAGCATTTCTTCGGGGGCTTCAGAAAATGTATGACATGTCTGAGTACCTAAACGAAGACTTTCTCTCCACAGGCATGGATGAATGCGCCGTTATGCTGGGAGAAGGAAGCGCCGCCATGATGGTTATAAGAACCAACATTCTGGTGACCATGGAGGCCAACTGCCCGGAATATATTGACGATATGGGATTTTTCCCTCTGCCGGACTTAGATCCTGACAGCAGGGGCGTAAGCTACTGGCTTCCCATGGGATATGTGATTAACAAGAATGCAAAGGAGCCGGAGCTAGCCAAGGCATGGTGTGAATTCGTGGTGTCCCAGGAGGGCGTAGATGCATTCTGCTCGGCAGTAAATCCCACAGGCACCTTCTGTCTCAAGGATGTGAACCTGTCGGGAGTAGAGATGTGTCCGGCTCTGGTGGAAGCCCAGAAATGGGTGTCCACCAGTTCCTCCCCCGTTATGGAATACTACTGCAGAATCAAAGGTTCCAACCAGGCCACCATATGCAGCATGTGTGCCTCCGGGGAGATCACGCCCGAAGACGCCTGTCAGCAGATTATGGACGACAATGTGGTGGACGCCCAGCAGAAGGGATTTCCGGGGTGGTAATAGGAGCTGGGCTTTTATGCCCTGGATGAGGACGACAGTGATTATCTGTTCCATTACTTACGAGACGGAGAGTACAGCGTCTGCTTTGAGTACAGCAAGGGCGTGCTGAGAGATATTGATGTGACACATGCCTTCAGCAAGAGCTATCAATCAAAATAAGTGTAGTCCCGCTCGAAAAGCTCCTGGCTGATCTGTTCATGGAGAAGTTCTTCAGGAACCCTGGCCAGGAGTTTTTCTATGACAAACAGTTTGCTTTTATCCCTGTATTTGGGCAGGCCGTTGAGCTTTTGGATATGAGCCAGCTCCGGCCGCCACAGAAGGCTTAGCTTGGCCCGAAGAAGACAGCCGGGATTGGGCTTCGCCTCCCGGAGAACATAGAAATCAACGTGGTTTTCCTCCTGCTCAATGGTGATAATTCCCCACCACGCAGGGACATGCTCTTCCACATGGTTTCCATGGCGGGAGCCTGCGGCCACGTAATTGTAATCAAAATACCTGTCGTAATCCTGTACCTGCCGCTTCAGCCTGGCGTAGGTGTCCGCATCGCTTTTGATCTCGATTCCCGACAGGGAAAAAGGGCGCACCATCACCGCGTCCGCCCTGGATCTTCCCATCTGTTTTTCTTCTATAATCCGAATTTTCCCATATCGCTCTTCCAGGTAATCAAAGAGCGGTTCCCGAATATCTTTGTCGTAGAGCATCCGATCCTCCCGGCTATTCTGATCATCATTACCCTATCACAGTGATATCAGGATGTCAACCAGCAAATTCCCCTTGATTTTGGGGACGTTTCTATCTATACTGAAGGTATCCTCCGGGAACAAGGGAACAGAAAATGGCAGGAATGTAAGGTGGTAATGACTATGAGACAGAGGCTTGCAGGAGATCACGTGATTCTCCGGGCCATGGAAGAACAGGACAGGGACATGCTCATGGCGCTGATCAGAGAGCCTGATATCATAAAGGTGACAAAAGGATACCCAAGCCCTGATACCTACGATCATCAGATAAACTGGTTTTGCACCGCGCCAGATCCTACAGAAAGCCTGCGCAGCATTATTGCATCTAAGGAGAACCCGGAGGCCGGCCTTGGAATCCTGGTTCTTTCCAATATCAATCACGAGCTTGGGGCGGCAGAGATCTTCATTAAGCTTCTGCAGTCCGCCCGAGGCAGAGGATATGGGGAAGATGCAGTGAATACGGCAGTCGCCTACGGATTAAAGGAGCTGGGCCTGAACCTGATCTGTTCCCATATCCTGGAATCCAATACGGCATCCCAACGGCTGTTTAAAAAATGCGGCTTCAGGAGGCAGAAAGACTTAAGAAACATGTGGATCTATTGCGGACAGTCAAAGAGACTTAAAACAGGTTAAGATAACATGAAGACATCTTATTTGCCGCTGACAGCGGCTCCATGGAAACAGAATCAGGCATACAGAGAGATTCTTCCCGTATCTCCGGGGCTGTCCGGGGTTATACGATGCTTCTGGGGAAGTGATGTTCCCTACGAAAAAAGACGGCAGGATTCTCATTCTACTGTGGTGATTCCCGATACCTGCGTGGATATCATCTATGAAATTGACTATACGGACAATACGGTTGCGGGAAAATTCTGCGGGATCAATGATACCAGCTTTGTGGCATCTGAGGCTGGCAGGTGGGGGCATCTTGTGTCTGTGTTCGGAATTCGTTTCTATGCATGGGCTGTCTGCGCTTTTCTGGAAGATTCTCTGAAAGGCACCCTGAACGGCTGTTATGATGCAGGGTCCAGATTTCACTGGCTTGACCGAAAACTGAGGCAGCAGCTTTTTGAAAAAAATTCTCTGAAGGAACGAAGCCGGCTGACAGAAGAATTGCTGTTAAAGAACACGGTTCCCCTAAGGCAGAGCAGTGTGGTGAATCATGCCGCAAAGATTATTCTTCTGCAAAAAGGAGCCTTAAGCATAGAACAGCTTGCCGGGGAATGCTTGATCAGCAGCCGGCAGCTGGAACGGCTGTTTCAGGAGTATATAGGAATTGGTCCCAAAAAGCTCTGCAGCCTGGTGCGCTATCAATATCTGTGGGGCGAGGTCGTCAGAAATCCTGGATTTTGTGTGTCGGACGCTGTTTACCAATACGGCTATACGGATCAGTCCCATCTCATAAGAGAATTTAAGCGCTATCATACTATGGATATCCGGAAAGCAGCTGCCTATGCCCGCAGCAGTGGTATCACGATGTCGGAAATATACAATCTTTTTCCGGCAGTTTCTGATACAATAAACGGAACATATTCATAAAGGAGAGAACTGTTATGAGATACTGCAATACATTGATCGCCGTAAAAAATATGCCTGCATCCCTGGAGTTTTATAAGAAATTGTTTGGCCTGGAGGTGGCTGTTGATTTGGGATGGTGCAAGACTCTGACCTGCGGGCTGACATTACAGGAACATTTTGACCAGA
The DNA here is from genome assembly GCA_022796015.1 of Hungatella sp. Lineage (GTDB taxonomy): Bacteria > Bacillota > Clostridia > Lachnospirales > Lachnospiraceae > UBA3402. Next base: position 11,611 of record JAAWHU010000029.1, read on the forward strand.
TTGCAGGATTTTTGCCTGAAACCATGAAATTCCGCTCTAACACCATGGAGCTTTACTTTGAGACGGAAGACTTTGAAGGATTCCTGGCCCTTCTGGATGCCCACCCCCTGGTGGAACGGCTTCATGAGCCCAAGACCTATCCATGGCTTCAGCGAGGAATCCATATCTTTGACCCCGATGGGCACCTTATTGAGGTTTCAGAAAGTATGTACACGGTAGCATGCAGAGAATTTGAAAAGGGAGCCGGCGCAGAAGAGACGGCAAAACGGGTTCAGCATCCATTGCCTGTGGTTTTGGCATGGTACGAGAAGTATCAGGCATCCCAATCCTCCCGGCTCAGTGTATGCGGGACAGATTGTGAGGCCTGTCAGTGTTATGGAACCATGTGCGGCGGGTGCAGCCAGTGTGAGGGGAAGGTTTTCCATGTGCATGAAGGAGGAGCCTGTGCCATCTACGCCTGCGTCACAGCTGAGAAAGGGTTGAAAAGCTGCGGAGAATGCAGAAACGCTCCTTGCGAAATCTGGATGAATACAAGGGATCCCAGATATTCCGATGAAGAATTTGCAGAGAATGTGAAAGCACGCATTCAGGCGCTGAAAGACCGTACATGACATCATTTCGCCCATTTGCTGCATAATTGAAAAGTTTTTACCCCTCCTGCCGATATGGGAATCATGAAGAAAAAGAAGGTGGCTATATGGTATCAATCGCAGTCTGCGACGATGAACTTCTGGAATGTGTGACCATATCGGCAAAGATTCGTGCCTGTATGGAAGAACTCGGGATGCCCTGCAGCATCGAACAGTTTCGCAGCGGCAGGAAGCTGGTTGAGTGCGCCGGCCGTTTTGATATCATATTCCTGGATATTCTTATGAAGGAAATGGACGGCATGGAGACGGCAAGGCAGTGCCGAAAGTCCTCCTTTGATAAAACCCTGATTTTTCTGTCCTCCAGCCGCAGCTATGTCTTTGACGCCTATGACGTGGAGGCCTTTCACTACCTGGTTAAGCCGGTGGAAGATGAGAAGCTTAAGAATGTCTTAAAGCGCGCCCTTGAGAAAGAGCGTCCCCACCTTCGGGAGTACCTTGTGGTGAGCAAAGAACGGCAGCAGAGAAAGCTCTTTTTAGATGCGGTCCTGTATTTTGAGATCAGAGGAAGGCAGATTGAGGTGCATGAAAAGAACGGGATCTTTACTTATTATGAGCAGATGGGAGTTCTGGAACGGCAGCTTACGGGAAAAGGCTTTTTTCGGTGCCATAAAAGTTATATCCTGAATTTAAACCATGTGGATGTCTATAACAGGCAGGAGGCCATCCTCGATAACGGGGAGCGGATAATCATCGCCAAACGCAGGTACGAGGCCTTCTGTCAGGAAATGCTTGTCTGCATGAGGAAGAACGGAGGAATCTTATGAATGTGACAATCATATTCGGCCTCTTATATACCTGGACGGCCTCCTGTTTTTTAAAAGAGCAGCTGAAGGGAAATTCATCAGAAAAAGGAGTCTTTGGAGGACTTCTTTTTTTCTCCTACGGAATATTATCCTGCTGGGCGAAAAAACGGAACATTCCCTATATTCTCTATGCCATGTGCGCTCATGGACTCCTTGTAAGCCTTACTCTGGCAGTGTTCAAGGGGGAGAGAGAAAAAAAGCTTCTGGCAGGCGTTCTTCTGACAGTCATGACTGTGTTGATTCTTAATTTCAGTGAATCTCTTCTGTGCTGCGGGGGATTGATTCTCCTTGGCATCTTTGCAGGCAGCAGTTATGTAACCTTAACGGGCGTGTGGGCGGAAAAAATCATTACTGTTATAACCTGCATCATATGGATAACCTGCGTAAACCTGCTGTCAAATCCTTTAAAACCTGTCTTTACTGACAAAAGTAAACACTGGTTTCTCTGCCTGACCATTCCCCTTTCCTGTATGATCCTTGTGACGGACCTGGTGAACTGGGCCGCCAGCAACGGGATTCTGGTTCAGGACTGGGAGCGATTCGGTCTCTATGAAAATCAGCTGTTCAGCCATGGAGCCATATGTATCATTACAGGGCTGGCCATGACGGCATCAGGGGCTCTTGTGTTTGGAATGGATAAGATTCACAGAGAAGAAAGTGCCCGAAAGGAATATCAGTCTAAGGTATTGTACTATGAAATGCTGAAAGACCAGTACAGCCGAATGGAAGGCCTTCGGCATGACATGAAGAATCATATGATCGCTCTGGAAAATCTGGTACACGGCAGGCAATGGGAGAGGGCGGGATGTTATCTGAAGGAGATGGAGGAAGCCGGAGACATAGGATTCGGGGAGGAGGCTGTGGGCAGTCTGGTCATAGACGCTCTTCTGAGCCATAAAAAAAGACAGGCCAAGGAAAAAAACATCCGCTGGCAGTGTGATGCAAAGCTTCCTCGGGACTGTCCGGTAAAGGAGATGGATCTGTGCATTATCGTGGGCAACATTGTGGATAATGCATGGGAGGCATGCTGCAGATGCCAGGATGAAAACACTGATAATGAACCATTCATTCAAATAAATATAAGAAAAATAAAGCAATGTCTTTTCCTGGAAGTCCGAAACAGTACAGATGAAAGGGAAGAAAGAGACCTTCACAGGACCAGAAAAGAATCCTGCGGGGAACACGGATACGGACTTGTAAATATCAGGGCCGCTGCTGCCAGGTATAACGGAACGGTTCACACCGAGATGAAGGATCGGATTTTCACCACATCGGTTCTCCTGCCCCTGTGCGTCATGGAGCAGTCAGGCAAATCATAAAGATAACCGCACATATCATCAGAAAATCCATATATGACATGATTCTTAAAAGCCCTTTCCTTATGCCGAAGGAACATGATATAAGGGGCAAAAAGCTCCGGAAAACATAAGGAGGTCACAGGAATGAACGCCAAGACAATGGAAGGACTGGCAGGAGCCAGCACAAGTATTAGTATGATATCCACTCCCATGAACATAGCAAAAGAGGCGGAGCGCAAGGGAGATACGGAGAAGATGAAGCGGGCCATGAGCTATGGGGCAGAAATGGCCGGTCAGGCAGAAGCCTACAGCGAAAAGACCAGCCAGGGGATGAAATTGGAAGCCGAAGAGGCAAGGAAGCAGGAAAAGCAGCAGCAGGAAGACCTGATCCGGGCCCGGAGAGAAGAGAGGAAAGAATGGGAAGAAAAGCTTCAGGAGGGATCCGCAGAACATGCCGATGTTGACCGTGTGGAAATCAGCGGAGACGGGACGGTTCAGACCGAGGCAGCGGGGCAGGCGGCACCTAAAGAGCCGGCAGCCGATTCACAGGACATCGTCTATGATCAGACAGGCGGAACCGTGGAGCCCTCCCGGGAGGCGGGTGCCAATATCAATGTGAGCGTGTAAGGTGTCCTCTTAATCCCGGTTAAGATAAGGCTCCAGCCGGTTGGGGCCATGGGCTAAGAGGGTATCATACCAGAGCTGTCCGGTGGCAGCGTAGGCAGCGTCAAGGGGGAGGCTCCCTCTGGTCTGCAGTAATTCCTCACAGATCAATGCCATGATCCTCCCCTCCAGGCCGTTCTCGTCTCCCTTCTCAAACCGGCGGATGAAAGCTTCAAGGGTGTATTGGCCGTACTTTATCAGCTCCCTGTACTGAGTATTCTGTTGGCCGGAAATGGTCTGGGGATCAAAGGAATCCCCTGGGCCTGCACATAATTCATCCAAAAGGCGGCTGATCACAGGCGCCGTATCAAGGCCCGCGGCCTCAACGGCCTGCCTGTAGCAGCTCTGCATCTGCTGAATAATGAATTTCTGGCTGTCAAGACCATCTTTTACAAGATGCTCCGGGAATTTTTCTTGAATATCCGGCACAAAATCGCCGCCGCCACGGGGCTCCCAGTATTCCTTCAGCGTATAACGGCCATGATCCTCCTCAAATGTGAGGACAGCAGGGATATGGCATCCGCCTACACTCTCCAGCCCGTCCTTTGAGACCATATACTCCTGATAGAATGCCCAGCCATAGCATATGGTTGTATGTGATGGGGCGTCCATGGCCGGCGTACCGGATACCATCTCCAGCATAACAAAATCACAGCAGGCATAATCATAGGCAGGGGAATAGGTACCGTTATTTTTTTCCATGATAGCAGCATAGACTGCCATGTCTAAGGAGGGCTGTCCTCCGTCCTTCTTATTCTCCGTCTCATCCCGTTCCCCTAAAGTCTGATCGTCCATGTCTTTTGTCGCCTTTCGTTCTGTCTCTTTTCGTCCTATCCCTTTTGTTTCGGTCTCTGTCCGAGGATCACTCTTAAAAGAGGCAATGATATTATCTGTGACCGGATTTGTTAAAAAACAGAGGACAGCGCCCATACAAACTGCCATGGCGGCGGCAACCATCCAAGTTGCCGTTTTTTTATAATGGAGAACTTTGTCCACCCTCCCCTTCACATGGCTTTCTCCAAAAGCAAGAGGGCAGGCACTCACCAGCCGTCTGTGCATACTTAGAGACACCAGAGCATGAGCGTAGGCTTTCTTTCCCTCCAAATCCATACCTTTGATGACTTTTTCATCGCAGGCAAGCTCCAGATCCCTGCAAAACAGAAGATAGGCGGCCCATACCAGGGGATGAAACCAATATATGGACAGCAGGAGATATCCAAAGGGCTTCCACCAGTGATCCAGACGTCTCAAATGAGCCTTTTCATGAGCCAGCACATAGTAAACCTGATGGTTTTCCATGCCGGAAGGCAGATAGATCCTTGGACAGAGGATACCCAGGATAAAGGGGGAGCTTACATGGTCACAGAGCCAGACAGAACCCTCCAAGGGGACGGCTTCTCTTACCAGCCTGCGTATCTTAAGGCTGCTTACCGCACCATAGCCGAGAAATCCCAGAAAGCCAGCAAGCCATATGACACCGGCAAAAAACATCCATACATGCAGCGGATTGACACTGGCCCCAGGAGAGGGAGCAAAGGCCTCTCCCAGAGCAGGATTCACCAGGTTGTCCAGGGCTCCTATTCCACTGGCAATGGATGGGCTGGGGTCATATTGAACCGTATGGGGGCTGATCAACTGGGGACTTGGAATCAGGCTGAAGAAGCTCTCCGGGAAAAGCGGACTCACAAGGCGTATGGCGGCGATTCCCCAGAGATCGCAGATCAGCCATGGGGGAGTCCTTTTCATAATAAGCCGCAGGAGCATAACAGCCAGGATCAGCCAGCCTGCGGCAGTGCTCCTGTTGAGTAAATACAGAAAAATCTTATCCAACTATCATCCCTCCTGTGTCTGGTCGATCATATCCCGGATCAGGGCGGCCTCCTCCGGCGTCAATGAGGCGCTGTTGGTGAACGCAGCAATGAATGCGGGAAGAGAACCATGAAAGGTATCCTCCACAAATTTCCTGCTCTGCATGGAAAGAAACTGAGGGCGTAAGATCAGGGAGGTAATAGTCCCCTTTGTATTCACAAACAATCCCTTTTCACACAAGCGCTTTATCACCGTATGAGTGGTAGTCCGCTTCCACTGAAATTCTTTTTCCGCCATTTTCACCAGCTCCGTGGTAGTCACCGGTTCATGTTCCCAGATCATATCTGCAAAACGAGCTTCAATGGCTCCTAATTGGATTTCTGTCATAGGAATTCCTCCTTATCCTTTGGGACTACACAAAGTAGTCTTTATATATAGACTACTCTATGTAGTCTTGTTTGTCAAGGATTATAGCGATAAGTCAGGGACAAAATATTCCGAAGCCGGGGCGGCTCTTTTCACAGTGCCGTCCTCTTTTCATGCCCGGCTGCATCCTTGTCTGTTCTCTGGTACATGGGCGGAATATAGAAAGAAAGGCAAAAAACAGAAGTTTAGTTATAATATTTTACAATATAAAGCCACGGTTAAAGAAAAAAATATATAAAATAGCCAAAATACTATTGACAAATAGATAATTAAATTGTTATACTTTACGAAGCAACAGAAAAGGAGGGAGCTAGAGTCAATTATTTTTTTTATGCTTAATGGTAACGTTACCTAAAAATGGAAACGTTACCATTAAAGAAACCGCATATCAACACAAGAGCTACAAAAAAACTGTCTTAACAGGAAAGGAGAAAACATTATGAAAAAAAGTATTGGGAGTCGTTTAACAGCACTTACTATGGCGGGGATTATGGCTTGGTCCTTAACCGGATGTTCAGGAGGAAACCAGGCAGCCGAGACATCCCCGAAGGCATCGCAGACAGAGGCCTCTGGGACAGGTACCGAAGCGGCAGCACAGGCGCCGGAATCAGGTGAAACGGTTACACTTCAATTCATGCATGACTGGCCGGAGTATGAGACCCAGTTTCACAAGATTGTCAGCGATTTTGAAGCAGCCAATCCGGATATTAAAATTGAAACCAGAGTCATTACCTGGGATGTTCTCACAAGTACATTGCAGACCGCATTTGCTGCTGGGGATGCGCCGGATGTGACTTGCTGCTGGCTGGACCGTGTGGGAGGCTTTAACGCCTTAGGGGCATGCTACGATTTGACAGATGCCATGGAGGAAAACGGTTCTGAGTGGAAAAATGAGTTTATTCAGGCCTCCATTGATCTGGGAACCGTTAACGGAAGAATTTTAGGCGTTCCCTTCCGGTCTACATGTACAATCCTGGTATACAACAAGACAATGCTGGAGGAAAATGGCTGGGAGGAGCCGAAGACCCAGGCAGAGCTTGTAGAGCTCATGGACAAGGTGGCGGCAACAGGTATTATTCCCTTAATTGCACCGGGAAATCCAGATGGTTTCCAGCTGTCTTCCCTTACAAAAACCTTGGCAGAACCGGAGCTTTACAAGGCCGGCAAATTAACCTCTGAAGAGTATTTAAGCGGGCGCCTCAGCGATGTTTCGGCAGAGTATACCGCCGCGGGGAATAAGATTAAAGACTGGATCAACAAAGGATATATTGATAAAAATGCATTGGCCTTGACAAAAGAAGAAGCATCTGCCCAGTTCTATACAGGCAAAGGCCTTATCTATTTTATGAACAATAATGAGCTGGCCTCTGTAGAAGAAAACGCTAAGGAAGCAGGAATTGAACTTGGATTCATGGCGTTCCCACCGGAAGAAGGGGTTCCTACACTTCTGTATAACTACGGCGTAGATGGCTGGATGGTATACTCCGGTACCAAATATCCCGAACAGAGCATCCGCTTCCTGAAATATTTAAGCTCTTTGGATGTACAGCAGGCATTTGGAGAGGAAACATTATCGGTTATGGGTAATAAAAACTGTAAGTACCAAAATGAAAACCAGAACAAGTTCGTAGATATTTTTTCAAAGGCCAATTCTTACAGAATTAAGTTTGACTATTCTCAAGGGGCATTGATTACCGACGAGAATCAGGCCATCGCAGATTTTATTGCAGACGACGGCAAAACAGGAGCGGACTTAGGTAAGACCATTGCCGAATTGAAGAAGATCTGTATAGAGGAAAATGCGAGATAACCAGATTACAGGGCCAACCCTCATGTTTCCCAATTATCTATTAAACAAAAAACTGTAGAAAGGAGAGCATGGAATTGAAAATAAGCAAACTGGAAAAGAAGAAAAAAATAGCGGGTTATTTTTTCCTTATTCCTTCTTTCTTTTTCTTAGGGGCTTTTTTATTGTATCCGTTGGCAAAAAGTATAATCATGAGCTTCACCGACTGGAATGGCTTTAGTCCGGAATACAAATGGGTGGGAATAGAGAATTACCTTAGATTATTTACTGCAACCCCTGCGTACTGGTCTTCCATAAAAATCAATTTGACCTTTGCTTTGATATCGACGCTGATTCAGACCATATTGGGATTTTTCCTGGCTTTCGCAGTGTATCATATGTCTTCTAGGTGGCAGAATTTTTATAAGGTTTCCCTGTACATACCGGTCATTCTTCCGGCATCCGTGATTGCAGTGATGTGGAGATTTATGCTTTCACCGGATACCGGCTTGGTCAATACGATTTTGCGGCTTGTGGGGTTGGATTTTTTATGCCATGCCTGGGTAGGTGAGAATGCCACTGCCCTCGGCACCATTATCATGGTAAATACCTGGCAGTATGTAGGGTTCACCATGGTCTTATACTATATTGCCATGCAGAATATTCCTCTGGAGGTACTGGAATCGGCAGAGATGGACGGCGCCGGGAAGTGGCTGAAGTTCCGTTATTTTTTCCTTCCTATGACAGCCGGAACGACGGAAACCAATGTGATCCTTTCGATTACAGGCGGGATGAAATCCTTCGGACTGTTCTACATGCTGACAGGCGGAGGGCCGGGAACCGCCACGAGAGTAGTGTCTATGTTGATTTACAGCACCGCATTTGTTGATTACAAATTTTATAAAGCCCTTACCATGTCAACCGTTCTCTTTTTGATTATTCTTGTACTTGTACTTTTCAGCCGCTGGGTTGGTGCAAGGCACAGTGATCTGGAATAGGAGGAGTTATGAAGAAAAAAAAGATAACCATATCATATCTCATATCTCAGATGATTTTGATTTTTCTTGCGGCGGTTGTTATCTATCCATTGTTTTTTGTAATTATGACATCGGTAAAATCAAATTTTGATGTGCTGACCCATCCTTTTACCATCCATTCCTTTAAGCCTGAGAATTACATGGAGGCATGGAAAATCGGAAAAATCGGCAGGTTCTTTTTAAACAGCGTACTGATTACCCTGGCGACTCTTTCTATTCAGATGGTGGTAATTGTGCTGGCTTCATATTCTTTTGGAAAGCTAAAGCCCTGGGGACATAATGCATTATTGATTGTCTACATGATGGGGTTATTTATAACCTCGGAGATGATTACCGTGCCGAATTTTATGACCATGAAATGGTTAAACCTTACGGGAACAAGGTTATCCCTTATTTTTCCCTATGTGACCAACGGAATTGCCATGGCTACCTATATTATGACCAATTTTATTAAGACGCTTCCCAGGGAATTGGATGAAGCCGCCACTATGGATGGATGCGGGATTCTGCAGAATCTCTATACCATTACGCTGCCTCTCATGAAACCTGTTTTGGCCACCGTTACCATCTTTAACTTTCAGGGAGTCTGGAGTGAATTTTATTGGGCGCTGATCATGATAAAAAAAGAAAGTATTAAAACGCTTCCCCTGGGGCTTATGAATTTCCAGTCCCAGTACAATACCGATTACGGGGTTTTATGTGCCGGCCTGACAATTTCCATAATTCCGGTGCTCCTCTTGTATTTAAAATGTTCATCTCAATTTATCGGCGGAATTACTGCCGGGGCTGTAAAGGGATAAGTAATAGTAGAATCGGAGGAAAATTTATGATATTATTACAAGATAAGATGTTTGGATGCATTGCAGGATGCCATATCGCCTCTTCCATGGGCGCAGTGGTGGAGGGCATGAGCTGGCAGGAGATCGAAGAACAATATGGGTATGTAGAAACATTATATCCCTATGAGCACTACTGGAACGGCTGGCAGAGAGAGGCCGGCACGACAGAGGATGGAGTTGAACGGCAGAAATTAATCATCACTGCTATCGGAGAGAAAAAGGACCGTGTAAATGCAGAGGATATACGGGCAATATGGCTTAGAGATATTAAGGGAAAAGTAGGCGGATGGATATCAGAACCCTTTGAGGAAACTTTGTTAGCTATGGCAAAGACAGGGATTCCGGCTGCAGATCTGGGCAGATATTGCGATTATGCCGGATTAAACAGCTTTGCAAGGGCATGTCATCCCATCGGCCTGATTAATGCCGGGGACGTTCTTTCTGCAAAGGAAGACGTTCTTCAGTGCGGGCAGCTGTATCAGACGGCAAACAGCAAGGGATTAAAGTGGGCCTGTGTCACGGGAGTGGCCATCGCCGAGGCGGCGAAGCCTCATGCTACGGTGGATCGTGTCATCGGGGCAATTTATGACAACTGTGATAAAGATTTGGTTGTGCAGGAGATTGACAAGCAATTAGATTACACAAAGGACTGCACCACCATTCAGGAGCTGAGAGAACGGTTTGATAGTGTATACAACGGACAGGGAATGCCCTATCCCTTCAGTTATGCCAATGAGGTAGTTACAAAAGGCATCTGCATCCTTAGGATGGTTCAGGGAAACACGAAAGAAGCTATTCTTGCAGGGGTTAATATGGGAAGAGATACGGATTGTGTGGCGGCAGTTGCCGCAGGCATTGCGGGAGCTTTGACCGGAGCAGAATCCATCCCAGAAGAGTGGATAAAACAGGTAGATTATGCTACCTCTATAAATCCCTACACAAATTCTAAAAGAACCTTGAAGGAGCATGCAGATTTGATCTATTATGCCTTCCGTTCCAGGCTGGATCATATGGAACAATATGCAAGGCAAATGAATTATTAAGGTTAGGAGATTATTGTGGACAAGGCGAATATGAATATTAAGGACATAGCAAAGCTTGCAGGGGTTGGCACCACTACCGTATCAAGGATTATTAATCATACCGGAGGTGTAAAGGAAGCCACCTACAAAAGGGTAATGGAAGTGATTAAAGAATATAACTATGTCCCTAATAACAGCGCCAGGAACTTAAAACGAATCCAATCGAATGCAATCTGTGTTCTGACAAAGGGAATCGCCAATCCGGCTTTCAATGACATGTTAAGCATTATTCAGAAAAGAAGCACGGAGTATGGCTTTGATGTGATGATTCAGCAGATTGATCAGAATGAGGACGAACTGGATACCGCCATTGCCCAGATGAAGGAGAAAAGGCTGAAGGGCATTATTCTTTTAGGCGGTATTCTAAAAAACCAGGGAAATAAATTTAAGGAATTAAATACTCCCTTGGTTATGGTTACCAGCAGCGCCGTGGAGAATATTGATGCAGACCAGTATTCCAGCATTACCATCGACGACCGCAATGGGGCATATAAAGCCATCAAATATCTCTTAGACCTTGGACATAAAAAAATAGCCGTCATAGCCTCGGAGGTATCCAGTGCTGCTGTTGTAAAGCTAAGGCTGGCCGGATATTATGATGCCCTGTCCGAAGCAGGTATTGGGCTTGAGCCAAACCTGATTATCAACGCAGAGAATTTCTCAATAGAAAGCGGATATCAGGCGTTTAAGGAATTAAATGAGAATAACCAAGGAGAGTTTACTGCCGTTTTCGCTATGGCGGATACCTTGGCCATAGGATGCCTTAGAGCTGCCAGAGATGCCGGATTGTCCCTGCCGGATGATTTATCGGTGATCGGATTTGATGGACTTGACATGGGCAAATATTATGTTCCTTCCATAACTACGGTGGAGCAGCCGTTTTCCTATATGGCAGAACAAGCTATTGATATCATGTCCCGCTTATTAGATGGTGAAAAGAATTGTCATCTCATGCTGAACACAGAGATTGTTGAACGAGAATCCTGTGCCTGTATACGCCGGTCTGCACAAAAGGCTGGAGGAAGGAATGTATAAAAAGATTGTATGTGTGGATTTACGCAGTTTCCATAACGAGTCTCCATCCTATGGGGTAGAAGAATATTTTCACCTGTTAGGATTTGTGCCGGAAATTCTTTGCTTTTTAAACGTTCAGGTTATGTTTCTTTTTGATTTTGATAAAGTGGACAATACCTATTTGGACCCGATTTGTGTGGGGCAGAACGGAACGCCGTGCAACCAGGCATGGACACGAAACCAGCTATATGGCTTGGTTAATGCTGTGAAACGACATGGTTCAAAAGCCTATCTGGGAATTCTTGCCAATACCATAAGTCCTGTGTGGAAAAACACAGGGTATTGCTGGCCCTACAGGGAGGTTCTCCAGACCATGCGGGGGAACCAGCTGATGTGGGGAGAAGCTATCAATGTATTAAAGCGTTTCCATGACGGAACCTATTTTGAAGATCTGTACATTGAAAAATTAATGAATGTTTTAAGAGCCTTTGGCTTTGACGGATATGTTGCAGGGGATGGAATGCTGGGACTGAGAGGCCCCAGGGAAACCTTGGCGGATACGGATTTTTCAAAGGATATGGTTTCACAGTTTACGAGCCACACCGGATTAGAGGATATTGCCATTGAAGACTATGATGCCCGGGCGGATTATATTACAGATAACCTCATGCCTCAGTGGATCGATTTTTGGTGCTGGAGATGGGCCGTCCATGTCCGCAAGGTTTCGGCGGCTTTAGCGGCAGAAGAAAAGGATTTTATGGCTATTGATGCCTGGAGCAGAAATCCGGAGGAGATAAAGACTTCCTTTGGCATTGACTATAAAAGATTACATCAGTGCGGTTTAAAGGCAGTTTTTGTCCAGGCAAGAGAGACCAACAAATGGAGAAAACACAGGGAAGGGGAATATGTAAGAGAGCCAAACAGTATCTATACATTTCTGGCTCACAAAGCATACGAGCCGGGACTTAAGTATTATTGGGCGCAGGCCACGGTAAATGTTCCGGAGTTTTGGAATACGGTGCAGGATCTGCCCAATGTGGCGGAGCGGGAAACCTACGGCTATCTGTGGACACACTATTATGATGGCCGGACATGGAGGCCGGTTAACGATGGGATCTGTATTATCTGGGGCAATGACCTGACAAAAGAAAACTGGAGCTGGCTGAAATTACGCTGGGATCAGGCATTTCACTTAAGTGCATCCTACCTGCGTCCCATAGGGGTCACGCTGTTGTGGAGCGACCACGGAGTGCAGGAGACGGATATGGAAAATAAAAGATATGGAAGCCAGATTGCCTCCTTAATTCAAAATGGAGTATGTATCCAGTCTGTTGTAAGTGAGAAACACATAGATGCCCTGAGAGAACAGGAAAATCATATCTATGTAACTACAGATACAACTATGATAAAGAGGCATCCCGAGCTGGCATCCAGCACAGTTATACTCCATGGCGAATTTATGGAATGGCAGCATCTTCGATATGGCTTTTGTGAGGGAGTACATCTTTTGAAAAAGCTAGGCGGCATTCAGACTACCAAAGGACGGATTATGGGATTTGAGAACACACAGCATGAATATGTTGTAAGCATTGAAAATCCTGACAATCTTTTTTATGAGCAGATCTATCTTGCCCTGGATAGAAACATATTAGAAATACATGCTCTGCCGCCGAGAGAGTGGTTTGTTCTTCCCCATTCTGCGGAGGAAGGGAGCGCGGCAATGTCGATTCCGCCGGATGCCTCCTTACAGCTGATGATCGGAACTGATGATTCAACGAAAATAGACATCCAATTCAGACAAAAGGATTTGGGAGTTTAAGGAGTACTACAGATCAGAGGAGCGAATATGAACAGTACCTATCAAGTAAAAAAAGTGCAGGATAATGTATATCAAATTATGGAATCAGGCCTTTGCGCCATGTATTTTGTCTGTGGTTCAAAACGTTCTGTTCTGATTGACACGGGAGTGGGAACAGGAGATTTAAAGGGGGTCGTGGAAAGACTGACAGATACAGCGATTGATGTCTATTTGACCCACGGCCACAGAGATCATTTTGGCGGAGCAACTCAGTTTTCGGATATTTTTATATCCCCCCGGGATATGGAATTGACAAAAGCCATTGATGTAGAAAGCCGAAAAGAGTATGTGGCGAAAATGATAGAGGCAAAAGCCGCCGATGAAGAGAAGCTGAAGTACATGGAGATCCTGGATTGGGGGAATCGGCCAAGGCTTATCCCGGTAACCCATGGGCAGCACATTGATTTGGGGGACAGGAGCCTTACCTGTATAGAGGTGCCAGGCCACACGGATGGTTGTGTAATGTACTATGATGAGGGCAACAATATTATTTTTTCCGGTGATGGGGCTAATCCCATTATGGTTTTAAGAAAGAGAAGCGATGTGGACTATAAAACTTATGTCCGTAATTGGATCAGTAAAGTAAAGGAGATCAATCAGCAGATAAATGATGATACCTGCATCTGCGGAGGCCATGATATGATTGAGAGGGAAGTTTGGCATCATCTTATTGAGATGGCAGAAAGCTATGTGGATGGGGCACTTTTGCCTGAGAGAAGAAAGATACATTTCTATGAAGCAGATTTTCTTGTGAATGGTAACGTTTCCATTATGTTGGGATAGAGGAGGATGGAATGCCGATGAAAGAACTGATCTATAATCCAAAGCCGGCGCCAATTACAGCGCCTTTGTTTGAAAGACACAGTTTAGAAGAAATAGAATGGTCTGAGAAGTATGAGCTTACCTGTAACGGAAAGCATCAGCCGGTTTACTATACGGATTCCTTCCATTATGCGCCTGTGGCCGTTGAACCTGATTTAGAAGAGGTCGATGTGGTAATTGATGTAAAAACTCCTTTTAAGCATGTAGTAATCAGGCCATCCGGGTATGAGATTGATTTTCAGGTGAAAGGAACACAGATTAGATTCCATTTGCCTAAAATTCTGAAGGTAAGTGTGGAGCTGGATGGAGATTTGAAGAGCCCTCTGTTTATTCTGTGCTCTCCCAAAATCGAAAGACCGGATGACGCCACCATCTGTTTCGAGAAAGGAAAGATTTATAATGTTGCCACCCTGGAATTAAAGGATCATGATGTGGTTTATTTTGAAGAGGGCAGTATTGTTTATGGGAGAGTTTTTGCTGATCACTGCAGCAATATAAGACTGGTGGGAAACGGCATTTTAAACGGCGGGCCATGGCATCTGCCTGACAGCAATGGAAAAGCATTTTTAGTGGACATCCGATGGTGCAGGAATCTGCTGATTGAGGGTATTACCGTTGTGGACAGTGCCATGTGGCAGATTGTCCCGGCAGCATGTACGGATGTGGTCATACGGAATACCAATTCCTTGTCCAGGCTTGTGACAGGGGATGGGATTGATATAACCGGATGCCAAGACGTGCTGATCGAAGATTGCTTTATACGTGCGGCAGACGATTGTATCTGTATCAAATCCGGCAGGCTTCCGGAAATGTCCACAGTCAGAGATGTAAAGAATCTGCTGGCGCAGCGATGCGTATTGTGGAACGCAGAACCAGGCAATGCAATCGAAATCGGATATGGCCTTATGTGCGATGAGGTATCTAATCTGACCTTTAAAGACTGCCATATTATCCACTGTGAATATGAGGGCAACATGGGAGGAAGCGCCCTTTCTATTCACCAGGCGGACAATGCATATATCCACGATATTCACTATGAAAACATCAGCGTAGAGGATGTGGCCCAGAAGCTTTTTGATATTAAGGTGCTGGAATGCAAATATTCTTACACCCACGAGAAGGGACGTATTGAGGACATTTACTTTAAAGATATTAAGGTTTTAAATGGAAATTTTCCTGTGTCCATTATCAGAGGATATGAGATGCATCTGGAAGAAAGCAGGCCGGAACGGATTTATTTTGACAATATTGAGATTTTGGGAAAACCATGCCGTTCGGTTCTGGACATGCACATGGTAGTGGAGCTTGCCCATAAAATCTATGTTGATGGGGTAATGGAATGTCCGAGAAATAAATTTTAAGTAAAATCATGAATCTGGGGGCTGTCCGGCAAGATGCTTTCGTGTGACAGCCCTTTTCTGCCTGGGACGTTTAATCCTGAGGCAGAACTGCTTTCTTGACAGCCTGCAGAAGGCTTTTATCCTTCCGGTCAGTATCCTTGGTCAATTCCCAGATCATGACGCCGCCTAAATTCTCTTTGGCATATGTTGTTTTTCTTGCAATGGTATCCATACCATTATAGTAGACCTCCATGCCGTTATAAAGAGTATGGTCTGTGTTCCAGGCATCAGGCACGCTCTCCAAGATGGTCTTATAATCTGCCCAACTTGGCCGGCCATAAAATGGGAGGCCAAGAACCACCTTGGAAGCCGGAAGCCCCCGGGTCTCTTTCCAATAGGTTGCGCAGTCCACGGCGAATTGGTACGAGGAGTGGCGCTCCCCATCGCCTCCATCATAAGCCATGACATTGATAAAATCCACGGCATCTAAAACCCGATTGGTGTGGGCGGCGGCATCATAATAGATATTGCCGTCAGGCGTAGCGCCGCTCAGTACGGCGGCAGTCAGAAGTTTGCCCTTATTATGGAGCCTGCCGGATAATTCTATCATCAAAGCTTCATACTGTTTGGAGCTGGCGCCGTCTGTCCGGGGATGCTCCCAGTCCATGTCTACACCGTCAAATCCATATTTCTCACACATGTCCATAATATTGTCGGCTAACTTCTTTACTCCCGCCTCCGTAGCAGTGGCTTCCATGAACACGCCTTCCAAAGGAGTGTCATTGTAGCTCCAGCCTCCCACAGACAGCAGCACCCTTGCACCGTTGGCATGAGCAGAGCGGATCAGGGTTCTGGCCGTATCGGGGTTTTCTAAGTCACGCAGGCTGCCATCAGGCATAGGGATGGCAAAGGCATAGCAGACATGGGTTATCACTCCGAAATCTACGGCGTGAAGCATGTCCGGCTTCCAGCTTGGATAGTAACCTACTACCTTAAAATCCGCTGCTTCCGTGTTATGAGGCGTTAAGGCATCTGTAGGACGAGCCTCTGAGGATGCCGCCCTTTCTGGGTTGTCCCATGAGAGGCCCATATCCTCCCACACATCGCTTCGATCCGGAACCTCGCCGAGAGTCCACCATTTGGCACGGTAGACACGTCCCTGGTAGATGGCAGTATCGCCCCCTAAATAGACGGCAGTCCTGTCCCAGGTATCGCCAGCCTCCGAGGCCAAAGGGATGTCCGAGACAAGTATCGTCTTTTGGCGGCTGGCAGCCGTATTGACTGGGCTGCCTGAGAGCTGATCCTGCATGGGACTGCCGACAGGAACGGCGGCATGGGCATGAAGGCTTACGCCGATCCATAATGCAGCTGTCAGCAGTATGCCCAGGACAACACCTCCCAGAGTATAAAAAAGATGCTGTTTGTTTTCCATGGCACACTCCTCCAGTCGTTGTCTTAGAACCTTCCGCAGGCTGTAACCCACAGCTGTAGAAGGCAATGTTCAGACACACTCTAGCAACATGTTTTATAAGTTGGTTTTATTATATCTTATGGAAACCTTTGGCGCAACATGATATGGCAATATCTTCTTGATGAAAGGTGATAAGAAATGACAAAGCCTTCCATGAATGAATTATTCAATCATCTTCCATTTGATAGTTGTGAACAGATATAGACAGCTCTATGGCAAAAAAGTAGGGCAGCACTACGGCTGCCCCTGGCTTTCTTCTGTGACAATCCCCCCATGATCCATCTGATAACGCTTGTAGATCTTAGGCCCATACATGATTCCCATTAACACAAAGAACAGAATCACTAAAGCCACGCCTCGTTTCCATCCATAGGGTTCCCATCCGGTTTTCTTCGCCTCTTTCTTTTGTGTCGGCTGGTATGCAATTCTATCAGGCACAGGATTTGGAGAAAAACCTGCCTCATTATGGACACCGGACTTCATGTTTCCATACAGCTGTTTGTGAAGC
Source organism: Hungatella sp. (assembly GCA_022796015.1). Lineage (GTDB taxonomy): Bacteria > Bacillota > Clostridia > Lachnospirales > Lachnospiraceae > UBA3402. Next base: position 29,017 of record JAAWHU010000029.1, read on the forward strand.
TGGATAACCTCCTCCGGTTTTCTTACGGCATCATATTCCTTCCCCTCATATGTAAAAAAGTGATCTGTAACGATTCTTGGATTGTGCTTTGCAATGGCTTCCACAATGGCTATACTGGCTTTTTCCGGTGGGTTTCTCTGCAAAAATCCCAGCTCTCCATCGGCGATGTAGGCCACCAGGGCCCGGTCATAGCCTCCGTCCTGACAGAGGTATTTTTTTGTGTACAGACAAGCCACCATGTCTTTCAGGCGAAATACGCAGGGATCCATGGATGGGAGTTTCACGTAATTGGCAGTGATAAAACCCATACTTTTCAGGCTGTTGGTATCTTTGTCCTTATCCATGGAAAGGAGGATAGTACCCGGCTGCCGAAATTCCTGATCAATCTGATGCAGTTCCTGCTCCGACAGGCCGCAGGCGTTCTTGTAAGCCTCGATCCAGCCCTGCTCCTTTTTCTTCTGCATGGAGCTTCCCAGCACGGCAAACAAGATACCGGCAATCATCATAACGCCGCCGAACATTAGGGCACCCTGGATTCCCATGGTGTTAGACAATACGGCCGCTAAAGCTATGCCGATTACAATAAGCATGGCGCCCATGGCAAACAGCCCTTTTCCGGCGCCTGACACACTGTACATGTACTGGAGTACACTTCCGTTCTTTGACATCTTCTGTTTCAGCTTATCATCTGGTTCAAATATCATAGCCTTTCTCTCCTGTAGTATAGATTTTTCTTTCATTATATATCAGTCAATACCATATGACAATGGGAAAGTAACTGTTTCTTGTTAAGACCGATCAGCGAATACCGGCGCGGACGGTCTTCCCATGTGTTCTGCAGCGGAAGATGCCGTCTATTCCAGCTGGGAAGAGGATAACCAATATGGAATCAAGACTAGCCAGTGGACTGTGGTAGGAGATATGCTTGTAAGATATGAGAGCGTGCCGGGGGCAGGCGTCTATTATGCAGTAAATCAGCAGGTTGGAACGAATCCGTGATTTTACCGTTTTTTGTAGATTATAATTTCCGGATCTTTACCGTTACAGCCGTATTGGCACACCAACATAAACCTGTCATCAGCCAACGAGTCCATAGCGCCTGTCACTTCCGGGTATTTCTATCTGATTTCCGAAATAGACATTATTATCTTCAAGGAATTTTACATGCTGGCCATTGAAAAGAGGATATTCCAGGTTAACGAAAAAGCCGTTCAATAAATTAAGCTCCCTGACTTCAAGCCCCTTAATCCCAAGAGCGTTAAATTCGGAAATTAATGTATTCATTATAAGCAATCGCTTCTCGGCCAATGCTGCTTCTTTATTGTGCTGTCTAAGGCAGAATGAAAACTCTATCCGCAGAAAGTTATATTTGTCAATACCATGAAACTGTGGTAGAATGAATCCGTATATGATAGAATGTACATGAAAATAAATTAGCATATTAAGGAAAAACCATGAGAAAACTAGCCTTACCTGATGAAATTTTACTAAGCGTCCAGCAGCCCGCCCGCTACATCGGCGGCGAGGTAAACATGTGTGTTAAGGACCCGAAAAACGTGGCCATCCGTTTTGCCATGTGCTTCCCGGATGTCTATGAGATCGGAATGTCCCATCTGGGCATTCAGATTCTCTATGATATGTTTAACAGAAGAGAAGATGTATACTGTGAGAGGGTGTATTCTCCATGGACGGATCTGGACAAGATCATGCGCCGGGAGAATATCCCTCTCTTTGCCCTGGAATCCCAGGAACCGGTGAAAAGCTTTGATTTTCTGGGGATCACCCTCCAGTATGAGATGTGCTATACCAATGTCCTGCAGATTCTGGACTTAAGCCAGATTCCTCTTCACAGCCGTGACAGAGGAGAGACAGACCCTGTTGTAATTGGCGGCGGCCCCTGCGCATACAATCCAGAGCCCTTGGCAGAGTTTTTTGATCTGTTTTATATCGGGGAGGGGGAGACCGTCTACTATCAGCTTTTAGACGCCTATCTTGACAATAAGAAACAAGGAAAAGGCCGTCTTGAATTTCTGGAGAAGGCAGCCCGGATTCCGGGGATCTATGTCCCGGCCTTTTATGATGCCGCCTACTATGAAGATGGCACCATAAAAGCTTTTACACCTAATAACCCTCATGCGCCCCAAAAGGTTACAAAGGAGCTGGTGGTAAGCTTAGACGATGCACCCTATATCGAGAAACCTCTTGTCCCCTTTCTTAAGGTTACCCAGGACCGGGTGGTTCTTGAGATCCAGCGAGGCTGTATTCGTGGATGCCGCTTCTGCCAGGCAGGCAATGTATACCGGCCTTTGAGAGAGCATGGGCTGGAATATCTGAAGCACTATGCCAAGCAGCTTATTGAGACCACAGGCCACGACGAGATTTCCCTAAGCTCCTTAAGTTCCAGCGACTACACCGATCTTCCTGAATTGGTAAATTACCTGATAGATGAATGCAGTGCAAAAGGCGTCAATATTTCCCTTCCTTCTCTGCGGATTGATGCCTTTTCCCTGGACGTTATGGGAAAAGTCCAGGACGTGAAAAAATCCAGTCTGACCTTTGCGCCGGAGGCCGGCTCCCAGAGGCTTCGGGATGTGATCAACAAAGGTCTTACAGAGGAAGTAATCTTAAAAGGGGCGGCCATGGCATTTCACGGCGGATGGAACCGGGTGAAGCTGTATTTTATGCTGGGGCTTCCCACAGAGCAGAGAGAGGATATGGAAGGCATTGCCCTCTTATCGGAGAAAATAGCCGAGACTTATTATGACGAGATTCCCAAAGACCAGCGCCATGGCAGGGTACAGATCGTGGCCAGCTCCTCCTTCTTTGTCCCTAAGCCATTTACCCCCTTCCAGTGGGCCAAGATGTGCACCAAGGAAGAATTTTTAGAGCGGGCTTATATTGTGAAGAATAAATTCCGGGAGATGAAGAATTTTAAGAGCCTAAAATACAACTGGCATGAGGCCGATGTGACGGTTCTGGAGGGAGTCCTGGCACGGGGAGACCGGAGAGTGGGAGCCGTGGTAGAGGCTGCTTACAAAAGCGGAGCCCTTTTTGACTCCTGGTCCGAATATTTTGACAACAGCCTGTGGATAAAGGCCTTTGAGTCCTGCGGGATAGACCCGGATTTCTATACTGTCCGGGAGAGAAGCCTTGATGAGATATTCCCCTGGGACTTTATTGATGCAGGCGTATCAAAGGAATTTTTAAAGAAAGAATGGCTTTTGGCCATGAAGGGGGAGGTAACCCCCAACTGCCGCCAGAGCTGTTCCGGCTGCGGGGCCAGAGGCTTTGGAGGAGGTGTCTGCTATGAAGATAAGGATTAAATTTAAAAAGCAGGGCTCTATGAAATTCATCGGCCATCTGGATATTATGCGGTATTTCCAGAAGGTTATGAGGCGTGGGAATGTACAGATACGCTACAGCGAAGGATTCAGCCCCCATCAGATCATGTCCTTTGCAGCGCCTCTTGGGGTGGGAATCACCAGCAACGGCGAATATCTGGATATAGAGGTCACCTCCACAGAGGATTCCAAGACCATGATAGACAGGCTTAACCAGGTGATGTGCCAGGAGATTCAGGTGTTAAGCTATAAAAAGCTTAAGGATTCCAGCAAAAATGCCATGTCCATTGTGTGTGCTGCCGATTACACCCTTACATTCAGAGACCAGCACCGTCCCCGGGATTTGGAAGATTTTTTTAAAGAGCTGGAAGAATTTTACGGCCAGGAGCAGATCCTGATTGTAAAGAAGACAAAAAAAGGACAGAAGGACATGGATCTGAAGCCTCTGATCTATAAGCTGGAGCTAAGAGGAGATGCCATCTTTATGCAGGTGTCCACGGGAAGCAAGGATAATATAAAGCCGGAGCTGGTCATGGAAGCTTTTTATGAGAGCCGGCAGCGGCAATATCCTCCCTTTGCTTTCCTGATCCAGCGTGAGGAGGTCTACGGGCTGGAGGATCAGACAGGCAGAAAGATTCCTTTAGAAGAATTTGGAGAAGACATTGAATAAGATAATCATAACCAGAATGGGAGGCGGGATTCTCACGGCTCTTACAAACGGACTCCGGGTCATACAGCTGAACATGGAGGAGGGGAAATCCCGGTCTCTTCTCGGCAACATCTATATCGGAAAAGTGAAAAACATTGTGCCCAATATTAATGCGGCTTTTATCGATCTGGGAGGCGGGCAGACCGCCTATTACAGCCTGACAGAGAACCGGACTCATCTCTTTGCCGACGGAAAGCAGAAGCGGCTTTGCCAGGGAGACGAGATCATCGTTCAGGTTAGCCGGGACGCCGTAAAGACCAAGGATCCGGTGGTCACAGGCTGCCTCAGCTTTGCCGGCAGGTTCTGTGTGGTAACTGCAGGAAGACGACAGATCGGTTTCTCCTCCAAGATCCCCCAAGGAGAGTGGAGGCAGGAGCTGCGCTGCCTTTTGGGGCAGGAAAAAGCAGATAACCTGGGAGTCATTGTCAGAACCAATGCTTTTCATGAAGATTTTTCACAGATTCTTGAGGAGTTTACACACCTGAAAGAAGAGTACCGAAGGATTGTGTCGGATGCAGCCCACCGCACCTGCTACACCATGCTTTACGAAGGGATCCCTTCTTATTTAGGAAGCCTGCGGGACACCTACCGAGATTTTATGGAGGAGATCATCACCGACGACAAGGACATTTTCCATGAGATACAGGAGTATCTAGGCAGGCATCAGCCTGAGGATCAGGGAAAGGTGCGTCTTTATGAAGACCCCCTTCTGCCTCTTTCCAAGCTGTATTCCCTTGAGAAGGCAATGGATGACGCCCTGCAGCGCCATGTCTGGCTTAAATCCGGCGGATATCTGATCATCGATGTGACGGAGGCCATGACGGTGATCGACGTGAACAGCGGAAAATATACGGGCAGAAAAAATCTACGGGATACCATAAAAAAGATTAATTTGGAAGCCGCTGTGGAGGTGGCGTATCAGCTGAGGCTGCGCAATCTCTCAGGCATCATTGTGGTTGATTTTATTGACATGGAATGCTCTGAGGATCAGGAGGAGCTGATGCAGCTTTTATCGGACTGCTGCAAGAAAGATCCCATTAAGACTACGGTGGTGGATATCACCATGCTGGGACTGGTGGAGATCACCAGAAAAAAGACACGAAAGCCATTTCGGGAACAGATAGAAGAAGGAGTGCACAAAACATGAAGATTATCATTGTAGGCTGTGGAAAGGTAGGGGTAACCCTGACGGAGCAGCTGAATAATGAAGGCCACGACATCACCTTAATTGACCAGGATGCTGCGGCATTGGAGAAGGTAACCAACAGTATTGATGTCATGGGGGTTTCGGGCAACGGAGCCATCTATGCAGTTCAGATGGAGGCGGGAATTCAGGACGCAGATCTTCTTATTGCCACCACCAATTCAGATGAGCTGAACATGCTTTGCTGCCTCATTGCAAAAAAAGCAGGCAACTGCCACACCATCGCCAGAATCAGGAATCCTGAATACTCGGCAGAGATTGATTTTATTCGTGAGGAATTGAATCTTTCTCTTGCCATCAATCCGGAGCTTGCCGCGGCCAGGGAGATCTCCCGCCTCCTTAAGTTCCCATCCGCCATTAAGATTGATACCTTTGCTAAAGGGCGTGTGGAAATCATGAAATTCCAGATTCCCGAGAATTCTGTCCTTCATGACCTGAAGGTATTGGAGGTATCTTCAAAACTAAAGTGCAGCGTGCTGATCTGTGCCGTGGAGCGGGGCAGTGACGTGGTAATTCCAAACGGTAATTTCCAGTTAAAATCAGGGGACAAGGTTTCCTTTGTTGCATCTCCCTCCAAATCCATGCGATTTTTTAAAGAGGTAGGCATTGAAAACAACAGCGTCAAAAATGCCATCCTGGTAGGCGGGGGAAGAATTACATACTATCTGGCCAAAATGCTTGAGGAGGCCCCAATTAAATTAAAGATTGTGGAACAGGATCTGGAGCGGTGCAGGAAATTAAGTGCAGAGCTCCCGGGTGTTATGGTAATTCACGGAGATGGTTCCGACCAGCAGCTCCTTCTGGAGGAGGGGATCCGGCAGACGGAGGCCTTCGCAGCTCTCACCGGATTTGACGAGGAAAATATGATTCTTTCCATGTATGCAGGAACCCAGTCAAAGGCCAAGCTGATCACCAAGGTGAACCGAACCGCCTTTGAGGGAGTCGTAAACGGCATGAACTTAGGAAGTGTCATTTATCCCAAGCTGATTACGGCAGATTCCATACTTCAGTATGTGCGGGCCATGCAGAACTCCCTTGGAAGCAATGTGGAAACTTTATATAAGATTGTGGCGGACAAGGCGGAGGCTTTGGAGTTCAGGGTGGGAGAGGATGCCCCTATGGTTGGAGTTCCCCTTGAAAAGCTGTCCCTAAAGCCCAATCTTCTGGTTGCCTGCATCAACCGGAACGGCACCATTATTACCCCCCGGGGCAAGGATACCATGGAGGTGGGTGATACGGTGATTATTGTGACTACAACTACAGGACTGAATGATCTGAAGGATATTTTAAGATAGGGACGGCAGCGATTATGAATATAAAAATTATCTTGTATTTTCTTGGGTGGGTGTTGAATATTGAGGCGCTTCTCATGATTCTGCCCTGTATGGTATCCCTGATCTACGGGGATGGACAGTTCCTGTCTTTTCTGGCGGTCATGGTGCTGTGCGGCATCATTGGCTGGTTTACTACCCACAGACGTCCGTCAAACATCGTGTTCTATGCCAAAGAAGGCTTTGTTGCAGTGGCTCTTATCTGGGTTGTTCTCAGTTTTTTCGGAGCCCTTCCCTTCTGGATCAGCGGTGAGATTCCGTCCCTGACAGACGCCCTTTTTGAAACGATTTCCGGCTTTACCACTACAGGCGCCAGTATCCTGAACAATGTGGAAGGCCTGTCTCCATCCATGCTTATGTGGAGAAGCTTCACCCACTGGGTGGGAGGAATGGGAGTCCTTGTATTTATTCTGGCTGTTCTGCCTCTTGCCGGAGGCGGGTATACCATGCACATTATGAGGGCGGAAAGCCCGGGGCCCTCAGTAGGTAAGCTGGCTCCAAAGGTAAAAACCACGGCCAAGATTTTATATGGGATCTATCTGGCTATGACAATGCTCCAGGTGATCCTTCTGCTGTTGGGCGGAATGCCTTTCTTTGACTCCCTGGCTACCAGCTTCGGAACGGCGGGTACCGGAGGCTTCGGAATCAAGAACAGCAGTATTGCATTTTATGACAGCTATTATCTCCAGGGCGTGGTTACCGTATTTATGATTTTGTTCGGAGTGAATTTTAATGTGTATTATCTGCTTTTAGTGAGACAATTTAAAGATGCCTTCTCCTGTGAGGAGGCGAGAACGTATCTTCTCATTATCGCGGCAGCCGTGGCGGCTATTACACTTAACATCCATCACTCCTTCGGAAGCCTTTTTGAGGCGTTTCACCATGCTGCCTTTCAGGTTGCTTCCATTATCACGACTACCGGCTTCTCAACCGTAGACTTTGACGTGTGGCCCGAGTTTTCCAAGACCATTCTTGTGGGGCTTATGTTTATCGGCGCCTGCGCGGGAAGCACCGGAGGCGGAATGAAGGTATCCAGAATCCTTATTTGGCTGAAATCCGTGAAAAGCGAGCTGTCAGCCCTGATTCACCCACGAAGCGTCAAGGTGCTGAAGCTGGAACACAAGCCTCTGGATGCAGGGGTTATGCGGTCTGTCAATAACTATTTTATTGCGTACTTTGTAATTTTTTCTTTGTCCGTTCTGGTGGTAAGCCTGGATAATTTTGATTTTACTACCACATTTACGGCAGTAGCCGCCACCTTTAACAACATCGGCCCTGGTCTTAACGCCGTGGGGCCGGCATGTAATTTTTCCCAGCTGTCAATTTTATCCAAATATATATTGATGTTTGACATGCTGGCAGGCAGGCTGGAAATCTTCCCTATGCTGATTCTGTTTTCCCCGACCACATGGAGAAAAGGATGGTAAGTTACTGTTCACAGTCAATGTCAGTTAGTTAAGAATCTTGGAAATCGAATAAACAGTCTGAATACAGGAAAACGTGACATCCGGAAATGAATCCTGGAGCAAACGGCGTGGAAC
>JAAWHU010000030.1 GCA_022796015.1 Hungatella sp.
TTGGGACCCGCAAAAACATGAAAAAGTAGCCCGATAGGGCGGATTTTGAATGTTTTTAGGATTGCGGGAGCATGAAATGCGGAGCAATCCGTAGGCATCGGGGGTCAAAAAAACCTTTTGACCCCAACAAACATCTTTGTATCTGTCTATTATAGAGTTAGCTGTCCTTATTTGTCAACAGAAAAACCTGCAGTTACAAAAAACCGGAGGTACGTCATTGTGTCACCCGATTTCTGTAGAAAAAACGTATAAAATAGAACCAGCAACCACTCAGAAAGGACAGGTGAGGAAATGTGGTCAATAGCCATTTGCGATGACAACAGGCGGGAATGTAATGAGATGGAGGAACTGCTGGATACTTATTGTGAAGAGAAGAAGATTGCATTGGAGACAGAATTGTTCTATGATGGGTTTTCTCTGTGTGAAAGAATGGAAGCAGGCAAACGCTATGATCTGATTTTTCTGGATATCCTTATGTGCGGGATGGATGGGATCCAGGTGGGCAGCAGGATCCGTCACGCACTTGATGATGAGGAGGTGGAACTGGTCTATATGTCCTGTGTTATGGGGGATGCAGATCTGCTTCTCCAGAACCGGCCCATAGGATTTATGGGCAAGCCCATACAAAAGGAAGAGGTGTATCGGACCGTGGACTATGCCAGAAAGCTGGGGGACCGGTTCCGAAAATGGTTTTTATACAAGAAGGACAGAATAAGCTACCAGGTTCCTTATAAAGAAATCCTGTATTTTCAGAGTGTGGGAAGGAAGGTGGAACTTCATACCTTAAGGGGAGTTCATGAATTTTACGGAAAGCTGTCGGAGATTTTGGAGGAAGGGCTTCCGGAACAGTTTGTTCAGATCCATCAGTCTTATATTATTAATCGAGACTTTGTTGTACGGTTTGATAAAGAAAGGGTATATCTGAAGGGAAAGGAAGGATATTTTTCCATCAGCCAGACCTACCGTCAGTCTGCAGGCCAGTGGCTTTTGGGCCTTCCTTTGCCGGATTATGTCAAATAACCCTATGAATTATGACATGGAAGAAAAATTTAAAGAAATGTGTGTTACAATAAAGCTTGTCTCAGGGCAGCCCTCTCAGGCGTAGAAAGTGCTCTTTCTGCACACGTTGGCTCTGGGATATGAAAAGTCCGGAATTAGGGGTTTTCCGGACTTTTTTTGTTGTCCTTGATTTTCGGATTGAGTTTGTGTACAATGGAAAGAAATCGTTACAACCCAGGAGGATATCATATGAACCAGAAGCAGTCACAAGACACCATCTGCATACAAGGAGGCTGGGAACCGAAAAACGGTCACCCCCGGGTTCTTCCTATCTATCAGAGCACTACCTTTAAATATGAGACCAGCGAACAGATGGGACGTCTGTTTGATCTGGAGGAGAACGGATATTTTTATACCAGGCTGGCGAACCCCACCAATGATGCAGTGGCGGACAAGATCTGTAAGCTGGAGGGGGGGACGGCGGCCATGCTGACTTCATCAGGCCAGGCCGCCAACATGTACGCAGTTTTAAATATCTGTTCCGCAGGTGATCACATTGTCAGTGCAGCCACGATTTATGGGGGGACTTCCAATCTTTTTACCGTGACGTTAAAACGGTTTGGAATAGAATGTACTCTGGTGGATCCTGACGCCCCCCGGGAAGAGATCGAAAAGGCTTTCCGCCCCAACACAAAAGCAGTGTTTGGAGAGACCATAGCCAATCCGGCCTTGGTAGTGCTGGATCTGGAGAAATTCGCTGCACTGGCCCGCAGCCACGGGGTTCCTTTTATTGTAGACAACACCTTTGCGACTCCGATTAACTGCCGTCCCATAGAGTGGGGAGCCCATATTGTGACTCACTCTACTACAAAGTATATGGATGGACATGCCATGGCTGTGGGGGGCTGTATTGTGGACAGCGGGAATTTTGACTGGGAGGCTCACAAGGACAAATTCCCCGGCCTTACCACGCCTGATGAGTCCTATCATGGGATTGTATACACGGAGCGCTTCGGAAAGGGGGCTTATATCACCAAGGCTACGGCTCAGCTCATGAGGGATATGGGGTCCATTCAGTCGCCTCAGAATGCATTTCTTCTGAATATCGGTCTGGAGACCCTCCACTTGAGAATGCCGCGCCACTGTGAGAATGCTCTGAAGGTAGCCGAGTACTTAAAATCCAGGGAGGATGTGGCATGGGTAAAATACCCGGGACTGAAGGGAGATGCCCACTATGAATTGGCAAGGAAATATATGCCTCATGGGACCTGCGGAGTCATTTCCTTCGGACTGAAGGGCGGAAGGGAGGCGGCCGCCGTGTTTATGGACCGCTTAAAGCTGGCGGCCATTGTGACCCATGTGGCGGATGCCAGGACTTCCGTGCTTCATCCTGCCAGCCATACCCATCGTCAGTTAAGCGATGAACAGCTGGTGGAAGCAGGGGTGGATCCGTCCATGATCCGGTTCAGCGTAGGGATCGAGGGAGCGGATGACATTATAGAGGATATCCGCCAGGCCCTGGAATGAGAAGAAAAGGAAAAGGAAAAGGATGAGGTTTAAGATGAACACAAGAAAATTGCTGAATATAAGAAACCTGGTGCTTATGGGGATGCTGGGGGCCATCGGCGCGGTGCTCATGCTCTTTGAGTTCCCCCTGCCCTTTGTGGCGCCCTCTTTCTATGGTCTGGATCTCAGTGAGATTCCGGTGCTGGTGGGAACCTTTGCCATGGGTCCTATGGCAGGAGCCATAATCGAGGGTGTGAAGATTCTGGTAAAGCTGGTGTTAAAGCCTACTTCCACAGGCTTTGTAGGTGAATTTGCCAACGTGTGCATCGGATGCGCCCTGGTACTGCCGGCAGGTTTGATCTATAAGGTTAAGAAGACAAAAAAAGGAGCCATTGCCGGTATGGTGGTGGGAACCATATCCATGGCTTTCGTGGGGGCAGTGCTCAATGCCCTGGTGATGCTGCCCTTCTACTCCAATTTTATGCCTTTGGAGTCTATTTTGGAGGCAGGAGCTGCCATTAATCCGGCCATCAGCAGTGTGTGGACCTTTGTCTTTTTGGCTGTGGCGCCCTTTAACCTGATTAAAGGCGCCTTGGTGTCCCTCATCACGTCATTGGTGTACAAACGGATCAGTGTGATCATTCACAGATAGAGAGTTGGTAAGCGACGAATGAAAGAATTTCAAAAGAAACTGAGAGGGCTTCTGCGCATAGTATTTGGGCGTACCGCATATGTGGTTCTGTTTCTGGCGATCCAAATCGGCTTTTTGTTCGGTGTCATGCGCTGGTTGACAAACTATTCCCTGTATGTATATGTGGCCCTGATGGTTTTAGGCGGGATCACCTGCGTGTATATTATCAACAAGCGGGAGAATCCCAGCTTCAAGCTTGGGTGGATCGTCCCGATCCTTGTATTTCCCGTGTTCGGAACGTTGTTCTACCTTCTCATTGAAGCGGACCTTGGAAGTCGGATGTATGCAAAGAGAGCCAACGAGCTTATTGAGGAGACCAGGAAATTTTTAGATCAGGACAGCCAGGTGAAAGAAGCCCTTTTTCAGGCAGACGGACAGACAGCCAATCTGGCAAACTATGTGTGGGAGAGGGGAGGATTTCCGGTCTATGAGGATACACAGGCCACCTACTTTCCAAGCGGTCAGGAGAAGTTTGAGAGGCTGAAGGAGGAACTTAGGAAGGCCAGGCATTTTATTTTTCTGGAGTACTTTATTGTAGAGCGGGGAGTCATGTGGGACTCCATCCTTGAGATTTTAGAGGAGAAGGTAAAGGAAGGGGTGGAAGTCCGCTTCATGTATGATGGCATGTGCTCTCTCATGCTTCTTCCCTACCGATACCCTGATCTCATAGAGAAAAAAGGGATCCACTGTCAGACATTTGCCCCTATCCGGCCTCTTTTGTCTACCTATCAGAACAACCGGGATCACAGAAAGATTGTGGTGATCGATGGGCATACTGCCTTCACAGGCGGCATTAATCTTGCAGACGAGTATATTAATGAGAGAAAGCGGTTCGGATACTGGAAAGATACGGCGGTGATGTTGAAAGGCCCGGGCGTGAGAAGCTTTACCGTTATGTTTCTTCAGAACTGGAATATCTGGAGGAAGACTCCCTGTCCTTACGAAAAATATGTGTCGGCGCAGCCAGAGAGCCAATGGGGTGGGAAGTCCGGATTATCAGAAGGATTTGTAATGCCCTACGGGGATACGCCTCTTGACCATGAGCCTGTAGGCAAATATGTATATATGGATATTCTTTACCAGGCAAAGCGCTATGTCCATATTATGACGCCATACCTGATTCTGGATGATGAGACCTTAAACGCCCTGAGCTTTGCGGCCAAAAAAGGAGTGGAGGTTATGATTATTATGCCTCACATTCCGGACAAGAAGTATGCGTTCTTTCTGGCCCATACTTATTACGAAGAACTTTTGGACGCAGGGGTGCAGATCTATGAATTTACTCCCGGATTCGTCCATGCCAAAGTATTTACCAGCGATGACGAGAAGGCGGTGGTGGGAACCATCAACCTGGATTTCAGGAGCTTGTATCATCATTTTGAGTGCGCCGCATATTTTTACAGGAATCCGGTGGTGGCGGACGTGGAGAAGGACTATCAGAAGACCCTGTCCCAGTGCGTGAGAATCACAAAAGAAACCTGCAGGGCCTATCCCTTTTATGAAAAGCTGGCAGGAAGGGCTCTGCGCCTCATTGCCCCTCTGATGTAGAACAGCCATAGAGCAGCAAAAGAGTCCGTGAAACGGGCTCTTTTGTTTTTGGAAAGAATCACAAAATGAACACAAAATGAACACAATTCCCTGATAAAGTAAATTCAGGAAAAAACAGAAGTCAGAAAGGAACAGGAACTATGAACAGATATGGGGTGACGGCCTGTGTTACGGCTGCTGCAGTGCTTGCCGTGGGAATACCCTTTACGGCGGAGGCCTCCAGTAATTACGAAATGAGGAGAAAGGTGATAGGGTTAAGCGGAATCATGAGTATATCAGGGGACCATAATGCCATGGTGACCAGAGGGGAGTATGCCCAGATGCTGGTGAATGCCAGTGTTTGGAAGCAGACGGCTCTTCAGACCAGCTCCACCGCTGTGTTTTCCGATGTGCCTGCCACAGACCAGCATGCATCAGCCATTCGGACGGCCGCGGAGAAGGGATGGATGAGCGGGTATCTGGGAGGTGTGTTCCGCCCGGATCAGCAGATCACCCTTCAGGAAGCCATAAGAGGGCTGCTGGCCCTTTTGGAGTATACGGATGAAGACTTTGCCGGCAATCAGATCAACGGGCGATGGGCCCAGTACAATTATTTGGAGTTAGGGGAGCATATCGGCAAGGAGCCTTCGGAGGTTCTCACAAGGGCGGACTGCATCAATCTTTTCTATAATCTGCTATGTGCAGAGACTTCCTCAGGAAAAGATTACTGTACCCTTTTGGGATATGAGCTTTCCTCCGATGGGGAGGTAAATCCTTTGACGATTACGGACAATGAACTGAAAGGGCCGAAAGTGGTAAAGAGGACTATGAGCCTGGACGACTTTGTTCCCTTCTCCCTGAGCCAGGCCACCTTTTATCTGGATGGGCAGATTTCCACCATGGAACGGGTAAAACAGGCTAAATCCAACGGGTTTGTGGTTCTCTATTACAACACCAATACGAAGACTGTCTGGGCTTACAGCTCCTTAAATGTGGATCAGGAGACAGGCGGAGGCATGGTGGCCATAAAGGGGGAAATCACCGGGATCTACTATTCCTCCAGCAATGTTATGACACCCTCCACGGTGATCTTAGATGATGATACAGGAACGCAGTACCAGCTGAAAGACGCAGACGTGCAGTTTGCATTTTCCATATATGGGGAGATGCAGGTGGGGGACGAGGTGATCCTGATCTGCGAGAAATCGGCAGCAGGCGATGGCGCCGAGTCTTACACCGTAACAGATTATATTGAGTATTAAAGATTATCTCATAGACAGAGGGCGAAACCATGATAAAATTTTTTGGCAGAACCAGGAAGGCAGGGGCGAACACGGAAATAGAGGAGAAGGGCTCTACGGCCGGAGGCACAGGCGGGAAAAAGAGCAGAAAGGGCCGCAGAGGAAAGGGAAAAAAGGGGGCGGTAAAGGGAGTGGCGCTGGTGGCTGCGGCTGTGGCTGCCGTTATGGGTATCCGGCATATGATGGATACAAAGGCAGTGTCGGGACCGGACGCAGTGTCCATAAAGACTACTGCAGTCAAGCGGATGAATATTACCTCATCCCTGTCCTCCTCAGGCAGTCTTTCCCCCAAGGATACCTACAATATCACATCCCTAGTGTCGGGAGATGTGGTGACGGCGGATTTTGAAGAGGGAGATCAGGTGACGGAGGGCCAGGTCCTCTATGTCATCGATGCTTCCTCCATGGAGACAGAGCTGAATATGGCACAGAACTCTGTAGAGAGGGCCCAGACCACTTATGATCTGGCCTTAGAGGATTACAACCGGGCCCTTGAGGACTACAGCGGCAATACATACAAATCTACGGAGACCGGATTTATCAAAACCCTTTATGTCAAGGCAGGAGATAAGGTAAGCGGCAACACGAAGCTGGCAGATATCTACAATGATCAGATTATGAAAATTAAAGTACCTTTTTTATCTACCGACGCAGCGTTCATCGGGCCAGGCAATGAGGCTGTAATCACCATGTCCAATACAGGAGAACAGATAATAGGAACCGTCACATCAGTGAGCAATATGGAGGGAACCATGACCGGAGGACGGCTGGTGCGGTATGTGACGGTTCAGGTTGCAAACCCCGGAGGCTTAACAGAGGAATCCTCTGCCACAGTACAGATCGGGGAATTTCTCTGTGCTCAGGAAAGCACCTTTGAGGCCAGCCTTGACACGGTTATGAGCGCCGACATTTCGGGGACCGTGGAGATTGCCTCCATGCTGGTCAATGAAGGAGATTACGTGGGAAAGGGAAGCTCCTTTTTCAAGATGACAGACAAGACGGCAGATAATCTCATAAGAACCTACAAAAATGCCATGGATCAGGCTAAGGAATCCTTAGAGTCTTCCCAGAGCAAGTTGGATTCCACCCAGGACTCCTATGAGAACTATAGGATCACCGCCCCTATCTCCGGCACGGTGATCACCAAGAATACTAAGGCGGGAGACAAGATCAGCTCCGGCGGCAACGGAGCCGTTACCCTGGCAGTGATCTACGACCTGTCCCAGCTTACCTTCGAGATGTCTGTGGATGAGCTGGATGTGCAGAAGGTGGCTGTGGGCCAGTCTGTGGAAATCAAAGCCGACGCCTTCGAGGGCCAGACGTTTTCCGGGAAGGTGACCAATATAAGCCTTGCCGGATCCTACTCCAACGGAGTCACCAACTATCCGGTAACCGTGACTTTGGAGGATTCGGGGGAACTTTTGCCCGGCATGAATGTGGATGGTACCATTATCTTAGAGGAGGCCCAGGATGTTCTGGCGATTCCTGTGGACTGCCTCATGAGAGGCAACCGGGTCTATGTGAAGGACGACTCTGTGACGGAGAGCCAGGGCCAGGTTCCCAAGGGCTTTAGGGCCGTGGAAGTGGAGACAGGCCTTATGAACGACGACTATGTGGAGATCCTTGCGGGATTGTCGGAGGGGGACCAGGTATATGTCTCAGAATCCTCAGTGTCAGGAGGCTTTGAAATGATGCCGGGCATGGGCGGACCCGGTATGGGAGGCCCTCAGGGCGGCGGCTCCGGCGGGAGACGTCAGGGAGGCTCAGGAGGCATGAGCGGTCCCGGCGGCCGGCCATAAGGAGGCAGTTATGGGAGAGACCTTAATTGAGTTACGGGATATTTACAAGATTTATCACATGGGTGATGAAGAGGTGCGGGCCAGCAACGGGGTCAGCCTGACGATCTGCCGAGGTGAGTTTGTGGCCATTGTAGGAAAGTCAGGAAGCGGAAAATCCACTCTCATGAATATTATCGGAGCCCTGGATGTGCCTACAGAGGGCGAATATCTTCTGGGGGGAGAGGATACGAGCCTGATGAGTGACGACCAGCTGGCCCATATCCGCAACAAGATGATCGGTTTTATCTTTCAGCAGTACAATCTTCTGCCTAAATTAAACCTTCTGGAGAATGTGGAGCTGCCTCTCCTCTATGCAGGGGTGGATTCCCGGGAGAGACGGCAGAGGGCCATGGAGTCTTTAAAGAGGGTGGGTCTTGACGACAAATGGAAGAATCTGCCCAATCAGCTTTCCGGAGGCCAGCAGCAGAGAGTATCCATCGCCAGGGCACTTGCAGGAAGCCCGTCTCTGATTCTGGCCGATGAGCCTACAGGCGCTCTGGATTCCAGAACAAGCAGAGAGGTGCTGGATTTCTTAAAACAGCTTAACGAGGAAGGGAATACCATTATTATCATCACCCATGACAGCTCCATTGCGTTGGAGGCAAAGCGGGTGGTGCGGGTTCACGATGGAACGATTAATTTTGACGGAGATGTGAAAGAGTATGCTGCAATCCTTTAAACTTGCATTAAAAAGCATAAGAAGCAACAAGATGAGGTCTTTTCTCACCATGCTGGGAATTATTATCGGGGTTGCGTCGGTAATTATTCTGGTGAGCCTGGTCAACGCCTACATGTCCTATATGACAGAAAGCTTTGCCAGCCTGGGCACCAACCAGATCAATGTGAATGTGATTAATCTGTCCTCCCGCTCCGTTTCGCCGGAGGAGATGTATGAGTTCTACGGGGAGCAGGGGGAGATGTTTGACAACATGAGTCCCATGGTAAATGTGAGTACCGTGGTGAAGCACGGCAATGACTCCATGTCCTCCACAAGCGTGTCCGGAGTCAGCGAGGATTACTTAAATATCAAGGACTATGACTTGGTTCAGGGAAGGAATATCCAGTATTCCGACATTGTGTCCAGGCAGAAGGTGTGCGTGGTAGGCTATTATGTGGCCAGTGAACTCTACGGAAGCCCGGAGAAGGCTATTGATCAGACCATAAAGGTAGGGGGATACGGGTTTCGGATCATCGGTGTGGCACAAAGGCAGGATGAGGAGAAGCAGACGGATGGAGGAACCGATGATTTTCTGTGGATGCCTTACAGCTGCGCCGTGAAGATGGCCAGAAACGCCAATATAAGCAATTATATATTTACTATACGCCAGCTGGATTCGGCTTCTCAGGCCGTGGATACCATAGAAAATTTTCTTCAGGAGATTTTTAAAAACGAGGATTTGTACACGGTCATGGCCATGAGCGAGATGCTGGATTCCCTAAATTCCATGATCGCCATGGTGTCCGCAGGGTTAGGGGGCATCGCAGGAATTTCCCTCCTGGTGGCCGGTGTGGGAGTCATGAACATTATGCTGGTGTCCGTGACGGAGCGCACCAGGGAAATCGGCATCAGGAAGGCTTTGGGAGCCAGAAAATCCGTGATTCTTCAGCAGTTTGTCATAGAAGCCGCGGTTCAGAGCGCCATGGGAGGTATCTTGGGGATCTTACTTGGAAGCGGGGCCACAACGGCGGTAGGGGCCATAGCGGGACTCAATGCCACACCCACTCCCTCTGCAGTGGCGATCTCCTTCTCCGTGTCCGTAGCCATTGGTCTGTTCTTCGGCTATACGCCAGCCAGGCGTGCTGCCAATCTTAATCCTATTGACGCTCTCAGGAGTGAGTAGGCTTGACTTTTTGTAAGAAAACGTGTAGAGTCTGCATAGGATAAAAGAAAACTTGGAGGATACCAATGAAAGCAGCTGATATGCACTGTGACACCATAGGTGAAATCTATGAGGACAGGAAAAAGGGAGGAAAGGCCTCTTTAAGAAAAAATTCCTTTCACCTGGATCTGGAAAAAATGGAAAAGGGGGACTACGGTCTTCAGAATTTTGCCATATATGTGAACCTGAAAAACACGGAGAATCCTTTTAGGACTGCCATGGAGATGGTAGATCTGTTTTATCAGGAGACAGAAAGGAATCAGGACCTGATCCGTGTGGTACGGTCCTATGAGGAGATTGAGAAGAACTGGAGGGAGGGAAGGATGTCAGCCATGCTGACCATGGAGGAGGGAGGGGTCTGCCTTGGCGACGTGGGGCTTCTGAGAAATTTTTACAGGCTCGGCGTGCGCATGATGACCCTGACCTGGAACTTTCCCAATGAGCTGGGATATCCCAACCTTGTCATAAAAGATGGGCCGAAGAAGGGGTGTTATCCGGACACGGACCATGGACTGACCCAAAAGGGTATGGAATTTCTGGAGGAGATGGAGCGTATGGGAATGATCATCGACATCTCCCATCTAGGAGACGCCGGGATTCGGGACGTATTCGCCCACACCCGCAGGCCCTTAGTGGCCAGCCACTCCAATGCCAGGGCCCTGGCCGGCCATCCCCGGAATTTGACAGATGAGATGATACGGGAGTTGGGGGAACGGGGAGGCGTGGCCGGAATCAACTACTTTCCATCCTTTCTCCATGACTGGAAAGAAGGAGAACAAAAAAAGAGCTTGATCTGCCACATGATCCGCCATATGAAGCACTTTAAGCAGGTGGGGGGAATCGGCTGCATCGGTCTTGGATCGGATTTTGACGGTATTGTAGGGGAGCTGGAGATTACCGGAGGCGATAAACTTCCTCTTTTAGCCCAGGAGATGAGCCGTCAGGGATTCCTGCCTTCGGAGATTGAGGCGGTGTTCCATGGAAATGTGCTGAGAGTGTACAAGGAGATCTTGTCTTAGGAAGTGCTTTACCGCGTTGAATTAATGGGAATTTAAAGTTACATAAGATTGACGTGAAAGAGATTTTGTAGTATGATATCACGTGAACGAAAAAACTTTAAAGAAAAAGGGAGTAATATTATGAGAAAGTCATCTGAATTAATGTCTGTGATCCTTGCAGGCGCCGTGGCACTTTCTATGGCAGGGTGTTCCGGGACCGGTGCAGGAGAAACCACAGCAGCACAGAGCGGGGGAGCGTCCCAGGGCGGCGGTGAGACCTACAAGGTGGGAATCTGCCAGCTGGTGCAGCATGAAGCTCTGGATGCAGCTACCAAAGGTTTTATGGATGCCTTAA
Source organism: Hungatella sp. (assembly GCA_022796015.1). GTDB lineage: Bacteria > Bacillota > Clostridia > Lachnospirales > Lachnospiraceae > UBA3402. The sequence continues at coordinate 11,096 of JAAWHU010000030.1, forward strand.
AGGAGGAGCTGGGAGATGCCGTCACCTTTGACGAGCAGAATGCCCAGGGCGACTCCAATACCTGTACCACCATTATCAACAACTTTGTGTCCGGCGACGTGGATCTGATTCTGGCCAACGCCACAGCGGCCCTTCAGGCGGCTCAGGCAGGAACCAATGAGATTCCCGTTCTGGGAACCTCTGTTACGGAGTACGGCGTGGCTTTGGGAATCGATGATTTTAAGGGTACCGTAGGAGGCAATATCTCAGGAACCTCTGACCTGGCTCCCTTAGACCAGCAGGCGGCTATGCTTAAGGAACTGTTTCCCGATGCAAAGAAGGTAGGCCTTCTCTACTGTTCCGCAGAGGCCAATTCCCAGTATCAGGTAGATACGGTGAAGGCAGCCCTGGAAGGAATGGGATATACCTGTGAGTACTACTCCTTCTCTGATTCCAATGACTTATCTACGGTTGCCACCAAGGCGTCTGCAGACAGCGATGTGCTCTATGTGCCTACAGACAATACGGCGGCGGCAGCGGCGGAGACCATCGACAATATCTGCCGTCCCGCAGGCGTTCCCATTATTGCCGGCGAGGAGGGGATCTGTAAGGGCTGCGGTGTTGCCACACTTTCCATAAGCTACTATGACTTAGGAGTGGCAACGGGCAAGATGGCGGCAAAGATTTTAAAGGGCGAGGCTGATATTTCCCAGATGCCCATCGAGTATGCGCCGCAGTTTACCAGGAAGTACAACAAGAGAATCTGTGACGAGTTGGGGATTCAGATTCCTGAAGGATATACGGCGATTGAGTAAATATAGGGAATGATGGGGCAGCGGGGATTTAAATTCCCGCTGTCCTTGTGAAAAGCTACGGCGGACACCTAGGAGATGGAACGATGAATATTATGATTTTAATAAACTCTTTGCCGGGCGCGGCGGCCCAGGGACTGGTCTGGGGGATTATGGCCATCGGTGTGTACATCACATACCGTATTCTGGATATTGCGGATCTGACTGTAGATGGCTCCTTTTGTACAGGCGGTGCAGTGTGTATTATGATGCTGCTGAAGGGATACAATGTGTGGCTGTCCATGGCGGCTGCCTTCGGGGCAGGGATGATCGCCGGCCTGGTCACAGGCCTTCTTCACACCTTTATGGGGATTCCTGTCATACTGTCGGGGATTCTGACTCAGCGTGGGCTGTGGTCCGTGAATTTGAAAATCATGGGGAAGGCCAATCAGGCCATTAATGTGGATAAATACGATCTGTTAGTGTCCCTGCGTTTTATTAAAAACGTGCCTTTCTATAAGAATACCATTTTGCTTGTGGCTCTTGTGACCATAGCCTTGATTCTGGTGCTGTACTGGTTTTTCGGGACAGAGCTGGGGTGTTCCCTGCGGGCCACGGGATGCAACGACAAAATGGCCCGGGCTCAGGGAATCAATACGGATCTGGGACGGGTGCTGGGCCTTATGATCTCCAACGGCCTGGTGGCCTTTTCAGGAGCCCTTTTAGGACAGTACCAGGGATTTGCAGATATCAATATGGGCCAGGGAGCCATCGTCATCGGGCTGGCGGCAGTGATCATCGGCGAGGCTGTCTTCGGCCGGGTGTTTTGCAACTTCGGATTTAAGCTTCTCTCCGTGGCATTGGGCTCCATAATCTACTATCTGGTACTGCAGGTGGTAATCTGGAGAGGAATCGACACGGATCTTCTCAAAATCCTTCAGGCAGCCGTGGTAGCAGTTTTCCTGGCCATCCCCATATGGCAGGAGCGGTATTTTGCCAGGCCGGTAAAGAAAGGGGGTAACTCCTGATGCTGGAAGTAAAGAATATTTCAAAGACCTTTAACCCAGGGACTGTCAATGAAAAGCAAGCCTTAAGGGGACTGAATCTCACCTTAAACGACGGTGATTTTGTCACGGTCATCGGCGGCAACGGCGCAGGCAAATCCACCCTCCTCAACGCCATCGCCGGTACATGGAAGGTAGATGAAGGCCAGATCCTCATTGACCGGGTTGACGTCACCAGGTATCCGGAGCATAAGAGGGCGGCATTTTTAGGCCGGGTATTTCAGGATCCCATGAACGGCACTGCCGCAACCATGGGGATTGAAGAGAATCTTGCCCTTGCCTTAAGGCGGGGAGATAAGAGAACCTTAAAGGCGGGGATTCATGCAAGTGAGAGAAGGCTTTACCGGGATCTTCTGGCAAAGCTGGGCCTGGGGCTGGAGAACCGCCTTACCACCAAGGTGGGGCTTCTCTCGGGAGGCCAGAGGCAGGCACTCACCCTTCTCATGGCCACCCTTAAAAAGCCGAAGCTTTTGCTCTTGGATGAGCACACGGCGGCTTTGGACCCTAAGACGGCGGCCAAGGTTCTGGAGACTACCCAGACTATTGTGAATCAGGATAGGCTTACCACCCTGATGATCACCCACAATATGCGGGATGCCATTCACATCGGCAACCGCCTGATTATGATGGACAACGGACAGATTATCTATGACGTGTCGGGTGAGGAGAAAAAGAAGCTGACTGTGGAGGACCTTCTCCACAGGTTTGCCCAGGCAAGCGGCGAGGAGCTGGCCAATGACCGCATGATGCTGGCCAGATAGGGAACATAAGAAAAGGATTAGATGAGATCATGGGAGAATCAAAGAGGAATCTGGAGTCGGAGCTTATAGAGGAAGCGATCCGTCAGATCAGGGACAACGGCGTGGAGGGCTTTTCCTCCCGGGCCGTGGCGGAAGCCTGTCATGTGTCCTGCGCTGCTCCGTTTAAATATTTTAAAGGAAGAAGAGAACTGTTTTTAGCTATGTCAAAGCATCTGGATCAGGAGCTTTATAAGACCATGGAGGAGATCGAGCTGCGATGGGAGGGGGATTATAAAAGCGCCCACCTGGAGATGAATGTGGCGTATATCCGGTATCTGTGCCAAAATCCCTTTCTCATCAGCGAATCCTTTTGGAAAACCATAGATGAAAAGCAGGACGGCATCCGCAAGTGGAAAAGCTTTCGGAAGATGGCAAAGCAGTTTCTCATGTACTGTGAAGCCCATGGGATCTCAAAAGAGATATACAAAAGTTATTATTTTAATTTTCAGACTCTGGCATATGGGGCGGCATTCGTTATCACCAACCGGCTTCTTCTGGATGGAAGAGACCCTATGGTGGATGTGGTTGATCTGCAGAACCGCATTTACAGGAATCTGGAGCAGACGACAGGACTGGCGTGAGAGCCGGTCCTTTTTTGTTCTATAGAAACATGTGCCTGATCGAACAAAAGGACTGTGAATAATGTGGCTGAAATGTAACTAAATTATAGATGAAATATGAAAAAATTGTAAAAAGTGCTTGCAATAAGTACAAAGGAGTGATAAAATTTTGACGAGGTTAACAGTGTTAACCCGTATCATGCATACAAATTTATAAAAGGGAGAGATGAAAGCATGAAAAAAAGCAACAGACGTTTAGCTGCCCTTACTATGGCAGCGGCTCTCACGGCTTCCATGACGGCTTGTCAGAGCCAGCCGGCTGAGACAGCGGCACCGGAGACTACAACAGCGGCGCCGGAGACTACGGAAGCAAAGCCAGAGTCCCTGTACACTGCAGGCACTTATTCCGCCACGGAGCAGGGCTTTGGAGGTCCCGTCACTGTAACTCTTACGGTCAGCGACAATGAGATCACCGATGTAACCATTGAGGGTGAGGCAGAGACACCTACTATAGGAGGGGCTGCTCTTGACACCTTAAAGCAGGCTGTTTTGGATGCACAATCAGGAGAGATTGACGCCGTAGCCGGCGCTACCATCACTTCAGAAGCCGTGAAGAAGGCCGTGGCCAATGCCATCGCCCAGGCGAAGGGCGAGGTAAGCGCAGATGCAGAGCTGGCATTTACTCCGGGAACCTACACCGGTGTGGGCGAAGGCTACAACGGACCTGTGGAGGTCAGCGTAACATTTGACGAGAAGGCGGTTACTGCCATCGAGGTTACCTCCAGCAAAGAGACAGAGCATGTAGGCGATATCGCATATGAGATTATGATTCCTCAGATGATTGAAGCCAACGGAACAGGTGTTGATGGAGTTTCCGGCGCTACTTTCTCGAGCCGCGCCTTAAAGGCTGCTGTCAATGCAGCTGCCGAGGAGGCAGGAGTTACCAATGCATCCCAGTTTGCTGCCAACACCGTTGAGGTGAAGGCTCAGGTTGCCATCGAGGATACCTGGGACGTGGTTATCGTAGGCGCCGGCGGAGCAGGCATCAGTGCTGCCGCACAGGCCGCACAGGATGGCAACACCGTACTGGTAATCGAGAAGAACGCCGAGGTGGGCGGCAACACCCTTGTATCCGGCGGTCAGTATCAGAGCGTTATGCCTTACCTGGTATGGGACGAGAAGGATCCCGATGCCACTACAGGAGTAGGTTTTGATGGCAATACATACAACAAAGTAAAGTCCGTCAACGGATGTATCAATGAATTAAAGATGATCTATGACTGGTCCGAGGAAGAGTTTGACGCGGACTTCTACAAGGATCACGAGTATGTTGCAGGCGATGCCGCAGAGCTTTCCAAGCACGGTGTTCACGCAGACTATCTGCCCACGCTCCAGGCTTTGAAGAAAGAGATCAAGGCATACCTTGACTGGGCACAGCCCAAGCTGGACGCAGGCACTCCCGAGTCTGAACTGACACTGTTCTCCACACTGAACCTTCACATTTTCCAGACCTACTACGGCGGACTGCGTCAGAGCGCTGACGGTTCTGAGTGGATCTACGGCAATGTTGACCTGGTTAAGCAGTTCATCGAGGATGGACAGGACATTAAGCCATGGCTGGAATCCATGGGAGCAACTTTTGTGGAAGACACCCAGCCGACTCTGATCGGTGCTCTGTGGTACAGAGAGAACGAGTTTATCGGCGCCAATGTTGATGCTGACGGAGACGGAAAGCCAGAGGAATATAAGGGACGCTGGGGTACTTACTTCATGGCTCCTATGACAGAATTCCTTCAGAAGGATGACAAGAACCAGATTATGACAAGAACCACAGCAGAGGAGCTGATTGTAGAGGATGGCCGTGTAACCGGCGTGAAGGCAACCATGTACGATGGCACAGAGGTTACGGCAAAGGCGGCGAAGGGTGTAATTCTTGCAACCGGCGGTTATGCTGCCAATGTTGAGAAGGTTGTTGAGACCAATGATTACTGGTCACCGGAATTTGTAACCAAAGCTATTAAGACTACCAACCGCAACTCCCTTACCGGAAGCGGTATTGAGATGGCTCAGGAAGTGGGAGCAGACGTAACAGGAGAAGGCTGGACTCAGATGATGCCTATCAGCTGGGTTGACAACGGCAACCTGGCATTCGGCGGCGGCAACTATGCCATCTACATTAACCCTACCACAGGCAAGAGATTTGTGGACGAGGGATCCGAACGTGACGTTCTTTCTCTTGGAGAGTTTGAGAACGGTATTGAGGTAAACGGAACCAAGGGCGTATTCATGGAGATCTACAATGCATCTGAGATGATTCCAGGCCCTATCCAGTTAGCTCCCGAAGGAGACTTTGCTGGCAGATACTACAGAAGGAGCGCCAATGAAGAGGAACTGGCTGCCTTGTTTAAGGAGATCGGTATAGCTGCCGATGCAAAGACCGTTCTTGAGACTATTGAGAAGTATGATATGGCAGTTATGGGTCAGGGAGAGTTCGAGGATGCAGGTAAGGCTATTGCCTCCAGAACCATCGGCGACGTGGAGAAGAATGCAGACGGAAGCTACAATGTAGATTCCTACAAGCTGGAGGGCACGGCTCTCACCATCCGTCTCATGGCTCCTTCCACCCACCATACCATGGGCGGACTTGTAGTTGATACAGAACGTCATGTACTGGATGAAAGCGGCAACGCCATTCCGGGACTCTATGCAGCAGGCGAGGTTACCGGCGGAATCCACGGCGGCAACCGTCTTGGCGGCAATGCCATCACCGAGATCATTGTTTCCGGACGTACTGCAGCCAAAGCAATCACAGCTGACAACCAATAATCAAATACAAAGGGGGCGGCCTTATGCCGCCCTTAAAAAGCCGGTCACTTCATGGAGGCCGGCTTTTTCTTTAGATTTTTTCCATAAGGCTTATAGGAAAATTCTATTTTGCAAAAATCAAGAAAAGGGAGTATGATAATAAAGGCAGATCATAGTTGTCTGCGGGAATCAGGAGGATACCTATGAAAAAGATTTCAGAAAGCCTTATGGCCCGGACCGGGAGGCTGGCGGCAATGTTCTGGATTATGGCAAAGATCGGCTGCTTTACCTTTGGAGGCGGGTGGAGCATTATCGGCCAGATGCAGAATGAATTTGTAGATAAGCGGGGATGGATGACAGAAGAACAGATCATTGACTTTATGTCCCTTGCCAAATCGTTTCCGGGAATCATGATTGTCAATATGTCGGTACTCTGCGGATACGCTATGGAGGGAGTGGCGGGAGCTTTGGCTGCCGCCTTCGGCCTGACGGCTCCGGCCATTGCGGCCATTGGCCTGGTAGCTTATTTTTACAGTTCTCTGAAAGCCAACCCTTATGTGGAAAAGATACTGGGGGGAGTCCGGTGTGTGGTGATTCCCATAATTCTTCAGGCAGCCTGGAAATTAAAAGAAAAATCTCTGACATCTAAGTGTTCCTATTTGCTTTTTGCCATCTCCTTTGCTGTGTGTGCTTTTACGAATATAAGTAAACCTATGGTCATTGCGGCGGGAGCTTTGCTGGGGCTTCTGGTGTGGAGAGGAGGGGAGAAGCATGGTACTGCTTGAATTGTTTCTTTCTTTTATGAAAATCGGATTTTTCAGTTTCGGGGGCCTCACCATGATCCCGGTGATCAATGATGAGGTGCTGGTTCATGGCTGGATGACAGCCGATGAGGTCATGGATATTGTGGCCGTGGCGGAGATGACGCCGGGTTCTCTGGGAATCAACTGCGCTACTTTTGTAGGCCTTAGGACTGCCGGGGTAATAGGCGCTTTTTGCGCCACCCTGGGAGTTATGATGCCATCTCTCACCCTCTGTATGGCAGCGGCTCATTTCCTTATTAAATTAAAGGGCAGCACCATTATGGAAAGCGCCATGAGCGGGGTCCGCCCTGTGAGTATGGGGATGCTTCTGGCCGTGGTGGTGACCTTAAGCCAGACTACCTTCTGGGTGGAGGGAGCTGCCCTGGCCTTTGAGAGTATCCGATGGAACCTGGTGGTAATAGCTGCTATCTGCGGAATATTCATGTTTCGGTTCAGGCTGACTATTCCAAAGACCATTCTTTTAGCGGCAGTCCTGGGACTTTTCATGGGTTAGTCCCGGAAGGCTTTCCTTCATGCAGCGGATAAAAAGCTGATCGGCCTTGGAGAGGAACCTGCCCTCCAAGGTGGCAATGCACATATCCCACCAGGCCTCATAGCGGTTGTGGATGGAGAAGAGAAGGGGAGACTCTTCCTGCTCCACGGTTAGACGGGAATACTGAAGAGGAACCATGGTGATGCCTGCGCCCTTGGCGGCCAGGAGCTGGGCGGTGGTGTGATTTTTTAGGGTCATGACCGTGTTGATCTGGCGGATGCCGGCTTTCTTTAAAACCATATCCGTGACCTGGCGGATTCTCTGGCCGGGATGGAGGCGGATCATGGGTTCCTTGTCCAAAAGCTTCAGATCCAGAACAGGGTAGGGATATCCTTCCAAGGCCCTGGCTTTTTCAAGAAGGGGATGGCCCGGTGCTGTCACCAGGATAAAGGGATCTCTCTGAAGAATCTCGTAGCTGATCTTATTGTACTGAGGCTCTGCGGGGGCATGCATGACTACAAAGTCCAGTTCTCCCATTACCAGCCGCTTTTCTAGGCCATCTGTATTGTCTTCTGTTATCTGCAGCTCTATGAAGGGGCAGATTTCCCGAAACCGTTTTACCGTCTGGGGAAGGGTGAGAATCCCAAGATGATTGGTAATCCCAAGATGAATCCGTCCTGTCTTTAGGTTGTTCATATCGCTGATCTCGCTCTCAAAATCCTCATATATTTTTAAAATCTGACCTGCAATGTGGTAATAGCGTTCCCCTGCGTAGGTAAGGTTTAGGCCGGAAGTGGTTCGGTTAAAAAGGGGAGTTCCAAGCTGTTCCTCCAGCTTCTGAAGAGCCTGGCTCAGGGAGGGTTGGGCGATATAAAGCTTTTTGGCGGCTTTTGAGATGCTGTTTTCTTCGGCGACGGTTTTTACATAGAGAAGTTCGCGGCTGGTCATGGCGGGACAGCTCCTTTTTGAAATTTATTATTAGGCAAAACCTATGAATGATATAAGATACATAGTATTTTACTATATTCTATCACGATGATATAATGAGGTCAATAAGGAACCATACAGGACAGCACAAAATACATAATTATGGAGGGATTTCACATGGTAAGGTTGTATGACGGAGGGGTTTATCTGGTAAATGGAAGAGAAATCGTACCAGAGCATGAGGAGGCAAAGGTAAGGTCGCTGACAAGGAAGGAGGTCAGCCGGGAAGAGGCCAGAAAGGGAACCATCGCTTACAATATTATAAAAGCTCACAATACCACAGAGGATATGGAGCATCTGAAGCTAAGGTTTGATGCTCTGACTTCCCATGACATTACGTTTGTAGGCATTATTCAGACGGCGAAAGCCTCAGGGATGACAGAATTTCCCATTCCTTATGTGCTCACCAACTGCCATAATTCCTTATGTGCAGTGGGAGGCACCATCAATGAGGACGATCACATATTCGGCCTGTCCGCCTGCAAGAAGTACGGCGGAATCTTCGTTCCCCCCCATATTGCCGTGATTCATCAGTATATGAGGGAGACCATGGCCGGAGGCGGCAAGATGATTCTGGGCTCTGACAGTCACACCCGCTACGGCGCTCTGGGCACTATGGCTGTAGGAGAAGGCGGCGGTGAGCTGGTGAAGCAGCTTTTAAGGGATACCTATGACGTTGCCTTCCCGGGAGTGGTGGGAGTATACCTGGATGGAAGGGTGAATCCTGGAGTGGGGCCTCAGGATATTGCCCTTGCTATTATCGGAGCCGTGTTTAAGTGCGGCTATGTGAAGAATAAGGTCATGGAATTTGTGGGCCCCGGCATCTCGGCCATGACCACGGACTTCAGAAACGGCATTGACGTTATGACCACGGAGACCACCTGCTGGACCTCTATCTGGAGAACCGATGAGGACACAAAATCATTCTTGGCCCTTCATGGAAGGGAGGATGATTACAGGGAGCTGAACCCGGCAGAGGTGGCTTACTACGATGGCATGGTCTATGTGGATCTGTCCACGGTAAAGCCCATGATTGCCCTTCCGTTCCATCCAAGCAACACCTACGAGATCGACGAGCTCAACGCAAACCTGGAGGATATCTTGAGAGGCGTGGAGGTGGAGGCCTTGAGGCTGTCAGGAGATAAGGCCAGCTTAAGTCTTACGGATAAGATTGTGAACGGAAAACTTATGGTGCAGCAGGGAATCATTGCAGGATGTGCAGGAGGCAACTATACCAACGTTATGGAAGCCGCCCATATCTTGGAGGGCAGAAGCTGCGGCAGCGATGTGTTTAACCTGTCCGTATATCCATCCTCCCAGCCGGTTTATATGGAATTGGTAAAAAACGGTGCTGTGGCCTCTCTTATGGCGGCCGGAGCTGCCTTAAAGACCGCCTTCTGCGGCCCCTGCTTCGGCGCAGGAGATACGCCCGGCAACAACGGCTTAAGTATCCGCCATACCACCAGAAACTTCCCTAACAGAGAAGGCTCCAAGCCGGGAGCGGGCCAGATGTCTGCAGTGGCGCTTATGGACGCCCGTTCCATCGCCGCCACAGCTGCCAACGGAGGTATCCTTACGCCGGCTGATGCCGTGGCAGACGGATATGAAGTGCCAAAATACCACTTTGACGACACCGTGTACCGGAACAGAATCTATCAGGGATATCATGCCGGAGACAAGGCTAAGGAGCTGGTGTATGGGCCGAACATCAAAGACTGGCCTGAGATGAGCGCTTTGACTGACAATATTCTGTTAAAGGTGTGCTCCAAGATTATGGATGATGTTACCACCACCGATGAGCTGATTCCTTCCGGCGAGACTTCGTCCTACCGCTCCAATCCTCTGGGGCTTGCAGAGTTTGCCCTGTCCAGGAGAGACCCGGAATACGTGGGACGCTCCAAGGCAGTAGATAAGATAGAGAAGGCCAGAGAGGCGGGAGTATGTCCCTGTGAGGCGGCGCCGGAGCTTAAGGAGATCTTTGACAAGATCCGCACCATTCCGGGCAGTGAAGAGGTCAAGGCCTTGGATACGGAGATCGGAAGCATGATCTATGCAGTGAAGCCGGGAGATGGTTCTGCCAGGGAGCAGGCAGCCAGCTGTCAGAGGGTTCTGGGAGGTCTTGCCAACATTGCAAAGGAGTATGCCACCAAGAGATACCGCTCCAACGTGATGAACTGGGGCATGATTCCCTTCCAGATGGCAGAGGAGCCAGACGCGCTGGATGTGGGAAGCTACATCTATGTTCCGGGTATCAGGGCCGCACTGGACGGTGATATGAAGAACATAAAGGCTTATGTAATAGGAGAAGAGATAAAAGAATTAAATCTGTACATTGCAGATATGACAGAGGACGAGAAAAAGATTGTGAAGGCAGGATGCCTGATTAACTACAACCGGATCAGACAGTAGTCCGTCTGTATCATGAGAAAAAAAACCGTTTTGCACCAAAAGGCCGGTGCAGGACGGTTTCTTTTAATAATTGTAATATTTTGTAAAAAATCGTCAGAAAAAAGTCGGATAATATAAGAGTTTGGTAAAGTCTTACCGGGAAATTTTTGCTACAATATGGATAATAGAAAAAAAGTACCAATACCACAGAAGAAAGGGGCAGAGAATATGAAGATGTGTTGGAAGCTGTTAAAGAGAGTTTGTTTACTTATGGCAGTTATTGCAGTCTGTTCCGGGTTCGTGGTTGTGGGAAAGGGTTATACGGTTTACCGGGAGGCCTTAGAGGACATGAGCCTGAAGGATAAGGTGGCCTCTGTTCAGCTTAAAGATTCCTACACGGAATACGAGGAACTTCCCGAGCTCTATATTCAGGCGGTGACAGCTGTGGAGGACAAGCGTTTCCTCAGTCACAGGGGAGTGGATTTGATAGCCATATGCAGGGCTGTGATCAATGATGTGCGGGCAAGGGCCTTTGTGGAAGGCGGCAGTACCATCACCCAGCAGCTGGCCAAGAATCTCTACTTTGGAGGGAATAAAGATCTCACCAGAAAAGTTGCGGAGGTATTCATGGCTTTTGACCTTGAGAGGAATTACACCAAGGAAGAGATCTTTGAACTGTATGTGAATGTGATCTATTTTGGAGACGGGTATTATGACGTGGCGTCAGCCAGTGACGGATATTTTGGAAAAGAGCCGGAGGAGCTGACCGAGTATGAGTGTACGCTCCTTGCAGGGATTCCCAATGCGCCATCCGTATACGCTCCCACGAAGAATCCGGATCTGGCGGCCAAAAGGCAGCTGAAGGTGCTGGAGAGAATGGAGGCCTGCGGCTATCTTTCCTCAGAGGAGGCAGAGACCGTGGCGGAGACGGCGGCACAGCTGCTGCAAGTGAATTAGTTAGAAAGCAAAAAAGGGCTGTTTACAGCCCTTTTTTGCTTTCTAGAAACGTACTTCTATGTGGTCTTATTGTTCCGGTTCCTGACTCGAAGACTCCGGTAGCAGAAAATAAAGTACCCCAGCTTACTGCTGAACAAGAGGCTTAAGGGATAGCCCTTCATAAAATCCTTCCGAAAGTCATCTTTGGTCAGAAGATTCTCTTTCTCAAAATCAGACTCCGCCTCTGCCCGGAACACCTTGCTCATATGTCCAAAAAGCTGTTCAAAGATCTGCAGGGAGGTCTCGCTGTTCAGCTCGTTCTGATCAATGGTTTTCATCTCCAGCATCCGGCTGACTCCCCGGAGCATGAGAGGTTTTTCCGCTCCAAGAAGAATCTGAAGCTTGATTCCTCCCTGGGTGGTATAGTCCTGACGGCAATAGAAGGCATTTCCTATATTCTGACCTTTATATTCGGAAGTCACAAGGGTGCTTTCCACCTGGAATGTCTCCATGGTAGCCCGGTTCACAGCCCTGGACAAAATACCGACCTGGGAAGAAAGATCGTTGTTTCTTCTAGGCACTGCCTTTCCCACAATAGCCTGGTCCTCCATCATGATATGCTCTGACAGCCAGGTGCCTAAGGTTTCTACAAAGCGCTCGACTGCCGTAGAAGAGTAATTGGACAATTCCAGATCCTTTTTTAATGCAATTAAAGTTTTATCTCTGAAATTGTCATGAATCCGCTTGTGGTTGGGATATTCCTTATAGCGGATGGAACGCATGTAGGATTCTTCCTCTGAAAAATGAACCATGGAATAAGTCTCTAAGTACTTTAGCCCCTCTTTATAGATACTTAAAGGTGCGTTGGGCTCTTTGGAGATATCCAGAAGCTTATTGACAATCCGAAACAGCTTGGCATGCGCTTTGTCTACGATATCCACACCAATGTTAAACTTTTCATCCCATATTACGTGTTCCATAAAAGTACAGCCTCCCAATTTCTTTTATCTGTGATCTATTTTTATTATAATACCTTTTTTCTTTTTGTCTATGGTTTAGGGGGAAAATGTGATATACTGTTGTAATAAAGAGATGAAAAAGGCAGACCACGGGGGAACTGCCATAGGATTCATCCTGGAGCCTGAGAGGAGTATGAGAGATGAAAGGTAAGAGACGTCAATTAGTCATGGGTATCATACTGGTATTTGCCGCTAATGTAATACTGGGTTTGGGGATTGCCCTTTTGCGGCTGTCCGGTTTCGGCACCGATCCCTATACCTGCATGAACCTTGGGATCAGCGGACGGCTGAATATGAACTTCGGCACCTATCAGATGCTTTTGAATGCCCTGCTGTTCATTCCTGTGTTTATTCTGGATAGAAGGAGCTTTGGGGTGGGAGCTCTGGTGAATATGTTCCTGTTAGGATATTTTGTGGAATTTTTTATGTATGTGTTCTCCTGTATGGGGATTACCATCGAAGGGCTGGCCGGCAGCCTTGGGATTCGGATTTTGGTGCTCTTTGCGGGAATCGGTGTAGTATGCTTTGGCATCGCCTTGTATTTGTTCTGCGATCTGGGTGCAGCGCCCTATGACCGCCTCAGCGTTATTGTGGAGACCTACTCCCATGGAAGGATTCCCTTCCGCTGGGCCAGAGTCTGTCTTGATATATTCAGCGCCGTGGTGGGGATTGCCATGGGGGCTGTAGTGGGAATCGGCACGGTGATCATCGCCTTTTTCACAGGCCCTGTAGTCAGTTTTTTTAGGGAGAGGGTCATCGAAAAAATGTTTGGAGATCTGAAAGGGCAGGCCTCAAATAGATCATGGCCAAGCCCACATAATATGTAAGGAGGATTTGGATATGGCTTTGATGCATGTGGACTTTTTTTCCGATGTGCTGGGAATGTGTGTGAATATGGATGTGATTATCCCTCAGCAGACAAAAGGGCAGATCGGTATGGAGGGCAGGGGAGGAGAGGGGCCCTATAAGACCATGTATCTTCTCCACGGTATGAGTGACGACCAGACCATCTGGCAGAGAAGGACTTCCATAGAACGGTATGTGAGCAGACTGGGGATTGCGGTGGTAATGCCCACCACCCATCTGGCATTTTATACGGATACTACCTACGGCATGAGGTACTGGACCTTTATCTCCCAGGAGCTGCCTGAGATCTGCCGGGAGTTCTTCCCGCGCATGTCCCGCGAAAGGGAGGATACCCTGGCAGCAGGACTGTCCATGGGAGGCTATGGAGCATGGAAGCTGGGCCTGGGCGCCAGTGAGACCTTCGGCGCAGCGGCCGCTCTGTCAGGGGGACTGGATATTGTGTCAGACAATTTCAGGCATATGAAGGGCGACAAGGCCCAGCTGTTTAACGGGATTTTCGGCAGCCTGGAACAGCTTAAGGGCTCGGACAATGATCTCTTTGCCTTGGCAGAGAAGCTGAAGGCATCCAAAAAGGAGCTTCCCAGGCTTTATGCGTGGTGCGGCACCGAGGATTTTCTCTATGAGGGCAATCTAAGGGCCTGGGAGCATGTGAGGAGCTTAGGATTTGATTTGACCTGCAAGGAGTCTACAGGAGATCACCAGTGGAAATACTGGGATGACAAGATTCAGGATGTGCTTCGCTGGTGGCTGGGGACTCAGGAGGATCTGTTATAAAATTATTAGGAGCTTATAGGCAAAAGAGGAGTGTTCTATGGAATGGGAAGATGGAAAGATAAGATGCTGGTGGGCGAATCCGAAGAACGAGAAGTATATCCGATACCATGATGAAGAGTGGGGGATCCCTGTTTATGATGATCACAAGCTTTTTGAGATGCTCATATTGGAATCCTTTCAGGCAGGCTTGTCGTGGGAATGTGTGCTGAATAAGCGGGAAGCATTTCGGAAGGCTTTCGATGATTTTGATCTGGAGAAGGTCTGCGGCTATGGGGAGGAGAAGCTTCAAAAGCTTAGGGAGAATCCGGAAATTATCCGCAATCAGTTAAAGATTCGGGCAGCTGTAACCAACGGGAAGATCTTTCGTGAGATTCAGAAGGAGTACGGAAGTTTTTCTAACTATGTGTGGCACTGGACTAAGGGAGAAGTGGTCTATGAGAAGGGGGAGAGCCGGTCTGAGCTTTCCGACAGAATGTCAGAGGATCTGAAACGGAGAGGCATGAAATTTGTGGGGACTACCATCATATATGCTTATCTCCAGGCGGTGGGAGTAATCTACTCCCATGATGAGGGGTGTTTTTTGGAGAAGAAGGAACAAGGGTAAGAGGAGCTCTATGGAAGAAGAAAAAAGATATAAGGAAGCCTTAGAAACTGCGCAGGAAATAAATATTATTGAGAATGTAATGATACAGACTGTGATTACATAGATGTCATTTACATCCTTAATGAGCGGTCTCGAGAAAGGCGATTATGTAATACCAAGATTTCAAAGAATGTATCGCTGGAGTGAAACCCAGGCAGAAGAACTGGCGGTTTCTTTGGTGCGCGGGCTGCCGATTCCCCCTATTTACTGTTACCGCAACCGAGACCAGCAGATGGTTATTTTAGATGGGCAGCAGAGAATTCTAAGCCTGTATCTTTATTATATCGGTAAGTTTTTGAAGACTAAAAAAAATGCATTTATTGATCTGAAAATTCCCCTAAATGGCGTCTGCTATACAGCGGCAGTCAGAATGCAAAGATGAACAAAGAAAGCAAGGATGTGGAATTACTATTAAAAATGTGCGCATTTAAGTATTATGTAAAAGGGAATGGGGCAAAATTTACACTAGACCAGTATAAAGGGAAAGTAGGCATATTGCTGGATGAATTTTCGGAAAAGGCCATGGATTTTGGCAGTGCTCAGATTGAAGAATACAGACATGCCCTGCTGTCTTTTATGGAATGCCTGGAAGGAATCAGAGGAAGCAACAAGGACCTGGCGATGATTAGTCTGTTTGTGGTGTGGGACAGGCTTGACAATCAATTATATATTTCTAAGCAGAAGGTTGCTCGTATTGTGGAAAATGATGATTACCGCAGTACGATTTTGCAGGGAACAGCAAAACGTGAAAACATAGAAACACGGTTAGGGAGCGTTTATGAACAATTATCAAAAGATGATTGATGAGATTACGGATATTGTCTGTAATAACGAGGCACAGAGAAAAAGTTATGTCTTAATCGGGGACAACTCTTCAGGTAAATCCGATATTCTGCGGAATGTGATTCAAAAAAGACTTGAAGGGGCAGTTTATTTTATTGACTCCGTAAACCGATCATTCAATACTGACTTAATCGAATTTGTAAGCAGATCCTATGAAGCCATAAGGGCAGATTCTTTTTCTATTGTATCAGAAAGAATTGATCCCTTTTATTTTAATTTAAGAGACACCCTTAAGCCTGCCCCAGAGCAGTTATTCCGCAGGTATCATGATGGAATTGAGAGGCTGTGCAAATCGTTTTTAGGTATAGATTTACAGATTAAGAGAGAAAATGTACAGATTGGTACGCCGGAAAATAAGGTAATTATAGATGGAAATGAGGTAAAGCTTTCCAGCGGATACCAGGCTGCGGTGCGCCTTTTTTGTGAAATACTGTTTTTTGAAGAGGCTATGAAGAGAAAGGGATGGAACAGGGGGCTTGCCGTAATTGATGAAATAGACGAATATCTTTCCCCGAAATACAGTGCAGATATTTTAAATTTTCTCCAGAAAGAATTTCCGGCAATGGATTTTCTGGTAACCACTCATTCTTTGGATCTGGTAAAGAATATCCATAACACAAACCTGATTATCTTGTATCATGATAAATATGAGATATGGGGAGATGCCCAATTAGAAGGCGGCCGGCTGGCGGAGGATATCTTCACAAGCTTGTTTTTTGAAGATAAGATAATTCATAAGTCGGATAATGATGTGGTAGATGAAGAACTGAGGAGATTGCTGAACCTAAAAATTGCAGAGCTGTGGGATGAAAAGGCCCAAAGAGATTTGGATAAAATAGGTCTGGGGAAATTAAAGCCTCATCAGAAGATGATATACAGGCAGATTGAGGAGTGGTAATAGGTTGGAAGATTATTTTACGGTGGATATCCCTGTATTTGTGCCGAAATATGATGAAAATACCAAGTACGGGTGGAGTAAGTATAAAGATAATTTATGGGAAGTACTGAGGAAGACAACAGACGGATATTGTATGTATTGCTATGATTCCATATGGATTAACGGACAGAGGCGAGGGCAGATTGAACACGGCATTGAGAAGGCAAATTCCAGACAATGAATGCAGAAAATATGATTGCAAGGAACCATGTGAAAAGTATAAGAAACTGCGCATGAGCTATATACGGAAGGGGAGAATCATGATACAGCCTTTCGGAACAAGAATGTGTGACCAGGGCAATGAACTGCGGATACAATATGATCTTCTCAGCCACAAATATATTCCCAGTAAAAATCATGGGGAATACAGTGAGGAAGAGCTGGAGATCATAGAGGGACATATAAAACAATTCGGTCTTAACACCCCCGAGAGAAAAAACTACGAAATAGGAAGATACTGCAAAAATGTAATCAGCAGTGAATCTCTCATGAAGGGTGTGGAATATAATAATCTGATTGTCAATCTATTTAGAGAAAAGCTGGCGGATTTAGATATGACGAAGGTTGTAAAAATATGTATGGTTGTATACAGTAATTCCTTTCAACAATTAGCTACATAAAAGCGGACGAGGAAAGATATTAATGACCCACTCACCCCCCAAAGTAAAAACCTTCAAGGAAAACTTAAAACGAACCTTTCTCACCCACTCCCTGGTTCCGGTGTTTGAACTGATGATCCTGGTGTTTGTCATGATCCTGGTGGTGGGCGGATATTTTATTGCCCACAAGAACCAGGAGACAGGAAAGTCCGTGGCCCAGGTTATGGAAGGTGCCATCGCCTGGTATGAAGGATTTTTAGAGGAGTTGTGCCAGATCCCGGATCTGGTGGATCCTGCCACCTCTCTCACTAAGAGGCAGAGAATCGTCAGCCTCCTTTACCGCTGCTCAGTGGAGTGTGGATACGAGGCAGAGCTTTTTATTCTTGACGAGGATGCCAATGTGTGTCTCAGCACGGATGAGTCCATCACAGGGAGCCTGAAGGAGGAGAGGGAGAAGCGGTGGAAGATCCTTAAGAAGCTGGAGGAGGAGAAGGAACCCTCTGCCATCTCCTTTGCCGTAAATTCCGTGGGCAGCGACCGGAAGCTTTACATAGGAAGGAAGGCGGGGAGAGAAGGGGAGAAAACAGGGTATGTGATTCTGACTCTGGATTCCGGGGAATTTCTGGAACTTTTGTCGGGACATATCCAGAGAAATCTTGTGGTGGACGAAAACGGGTGGGTCTTTGCATCGGATACCTATAATTTTACGGATGCCGTAGGACGTCTTGATAAGGAAATGCCGGGCAAGGAAGGCTTCTTTACATACAGAGGCGGTTTTTACTATGTTACCAAAAGCCAGGTGGGGCCGGGAATCTTTACGATAAGTACGGTAACGGATTTTTCAGACTCTGTTACCATTCTCACTTCCGTGTTTCTCACGGCTCTTCTTGTGTTTGCCATAGTCTTTGGTCTTGCGGTTATGAGCGCAGAGCACATGGCCTCCCGAAGCACGGCAGATATTATCACTATGAATGAGGCTTTAAAGCAGGTGGTGGCAGGGAACTTAGACGCTTATCTTGACATTAACAGCAGTACGGAATTTGAGAATATCGGGGCCTGTTACAATGAGATGCTGGACAGCTTAAAGCATCAGATTGCCGCCAACAGAGAATTGGCGGAGACTGTGGCTTATGCCCAGGTGAAGCAGCTGGAGTCCCAGTTTAACTCTCATTTTCTCTTTAACACCTTGGACAATATCCGGTTTATGTGCAAGATTGATGGGGATATGGCGGAGTTTATGACCCTGTCCTTGTCAGAGCTTCTGCGGTATAACACCAGCAATGCCAATGAGAAGGTGACCGTTGAGGAGGACTTAAAGCATATCGGAACCTACCTGGATATTGTGAAGGTTCGGTTTGGAGACCGTTTCCGCTATGAGATCCAGGCGGAGGAGGAGATTATGGAGTGCCTTATGCCAAAGCTGCTCCTCCAGCCTATTATTGAAAATTCCATAAAGTACGGGTTTGGGGACAGGGAGAGCCTTTTCCTGCGAGTTCATGGATTTTTCGAGGAGGGCGTTCTCAAGTTTGTATGCCGGGACGACGGAGTGGGAATGAGCCGGGAGCTTTTGGAGCGGATCTGCCATAACCTGACCCTGCCGGAAAATGAAAGTCCTCACCTGGGCCTTTATAATGTTCACCGGCGTCTTCGGCTGATGTATGGGGAGGAATACGGGATTGAGGTGGAGAATCGGGAAGGGGTGAGGATTCAGGTTTCATTGCCCTGGGAGAGATCGGAGGGGTAGGGAGCGTTTGCAGGTTATAGAGGGGAGGTATGAGCATGCTGAGGGTTGTGGTGGTGGAGGACGAATATTATGTGCGCAAAGGCATTATCCAGACCTTTGATTGGAAAAGCCTGGAGTGTGAGATGGTGGGTGAGGCGGCCAACGGGCGGGAAGGCATCAGGGTTATTGAGGAGCTAAAGCCCGATGTGGTCATTGCGGATATTGAGATGCCTGTGGTGGATGGTATTGAAATGGTGAGAATCTTAAAAAGTAAGCAGTGCCAGGCCCAGTTTATTTTTCTCACGGCCCATCAGAAGTTTACCTATGTTCACAGCGCCTTGAAGCTGGAGGCGGCGGACTATCTTTTAAAGCCCTTCCGCTATGACGAGCTGAAGGAGTGTATTAGAAAGGTAAGCCTGAAGCTGAACAAGCCTGTAAAAGAAGAGGGAGGGGCCCTGCTTCTTACGGAACAGGAGCCTCAGGCGGAAAACGAGTACATCAAGAAAGCCATAACCTATGTGAGAGACCACTATCAGGAGGAGGTAAAGGTGACGGATGTGGCGGAGTATCTGGGATTTTCCGAGGCTTATTTCTGCCGTCTCTTTAAGAAGGAGACAGGGTACACCTTCGGACAGTACCTGACCAATTACCGGATCCATGTGGCGGCAGGGCTTCTGGCTAACTTCCCCATGAAGGTGGGGGACACAGCGGCTCAGGTGGGATTTTCCGACAGCAATTATTTCAGTATGACGTTTAAGAAAATAATGGGACTTTCCCCCAGCGATTATCAGGAGGCTAAGGGGAGAGGGTAGCAATTCCAACGGTTTATTGGTGTGCTGCGGTCCTTCTTTTACAAACAAAAGTAGATGGCAGCCGGTTCCAAACAGGTCAAAATATTCAAGGGAAATGTCAAGATTCTTAATTTGCACTGCCTCACATATCCTATAAAATAGAGACAGCAGCTAATGTTAATCTATTATATGAGGAGGATATTATGAGAAGGACAAAACGAGGATTGGCTATGGCTATGGCGGCTGCCATGACAGTACTTTTAAGTGCCTGCGGTTCTAAGGAGGCAGCTCCCACGACGGCGCCTGCCGAGACTACAGCGGCGGGACAGGAGACTAAGGCACCGGAGACCAAGGCTTTGGAGGGCGGGGACGCCAAGGCTCCTGAGACAGATGCGGCGCCCGGCGGCGATCTGAGCCTTGACGACCTGGTGAAAGCGGCTCAGGACGAGGCGGCGGCTCCAGGGGCGGGAACTTTCATGGTGTATGCACCTACAAGCCGTATTGCCAAGGCCCTGGATGCTTTTAAAGAGACCTACGGCATTGAAAGCGAGTATTACAATGAGAGTGGACAGGATCTGTATACCAAGCTGACTACAGAGCTGGAGGCAGGAACCAAGGATACGGCTGACGTAGTGCTGATGCAGGATTCTTATTTGTTCCAGACCCAGCTGGTGAATTATGATTATGTGACAAACTATGTGCCCGCTTACCTTGAGAAGGATATTATCAAGGAGGATCAGAATCCCCTTGTATGCTATTACTACAATAAGCTGTTTATCTACAACAATACAGACGGTTCATCAGGTATTACCAATATCTGGCAGCTGACAGAGGATGCCATGAGCGGAAAGCTGTTTATGAAAGATATCAGCAAGGAGTCGGTGAATAAGAACTTTTTAGCCATGCTTACGGGAGATGAGTGGTCCGGTAAGATTGAAGCAGCCTACAAGAGCTACTATGGGAAGGATATCGAGCTTGATGAGGACTGTCCCAATGCAGGGTATCAGTTTATTAAGGCTCTTCTTAAGAATGTAACCTTTGGTTCCGGTGACGGAGATATTGCCACAGAACTGTCCAATGGTCTCGGCGGCAACATGGGCCTCTTTGTATACTCCAAGCTCCGCGATGACAGCGTGGATCAGAACAAATTAAATGTAGTCGCTTACGGCGAGCCTCAGGCGGAAGGATTCTCCGGTTTCATGTACCCTATGTACCTGCAGATGGTAAGCACCACAGACCGGCCTTACACCGCTCAGCTGTTTATCTATTTCCTGATGACAGAGGATGGGTTTAAGTCCGCATTCCAGACCAAGGCGGCAGACATCGGAACTTATTCCACCAATACCACCATATCACCCCTTGAGGGCGACAGAGAATTGACCTTCTGGAAGGACTGCCTGGTAATCGAAGATCCCACATACCTTCCGGATGCATATGCAGGCGGGGTTCTGGATTTCATTACATACTGTACACAGTAAGAGCTTATGTCTGATTCCAAGATAAAGGAGAAACCCTATGAATAAAATCTCCAACCGGGTCAAAGCCTTTTTCTCCAAGCCTGCCAATGTGATTCTGGTGATTTTTGCCCTGCTCTTAGTCCTGCTCACCTTGTATCCCCTGTGTGAACTGGTTCGCCACACCTTCATTGTCCACGCCACCGATGCCACGGTTCTGCCGGGACTTAAGAAGGGAGAACTCACCACAGCCAGCTGGAAGAAGCTTCTGACTACCAGCACCCATAAGTACAGCTGGATTAATTTTTATAAACCGATGGTCAATTCTGTGGTTCTGGCTGCCTTGTCTGCCTTGTTTGCCCTGGTGTTCGGGGGGACTGTGGCATGGCTGGTAACCCGTTCCAACTTAAAAGCCAAACAATTTATTTCCACTGTATTTATTTTCCCCTACATCATGCCTTCCTGGACCCTGGCCTTGTTCTGGCTGAACATGTTTAAGAATCCGGGGGTAGGTACCGGTTCGCCGGGCTTTGTGTATTCCATCACCGGGCTTTGTGCACCGGAGTGGTTTGTCTATGGGCTTTTGCCTATGGTCATTGTGTCGGGCCTTCACTATGCACCCTTTGCCTATATCTTTATTGGGGGAATCCTTCGGAATATGGACGCCAATTTAGAGGAGGCGGCGACGATTCTCAAGACCCCCAGATGGAGGATCCTTGTGCGGATCACCCTGCCTATTGTGAAGCCGGCTATTCTTTCCACCTTTCTGCTGGCCTTTGCAAGTGTTATGGGCTCCTATGCAGTGCCTATTTATCTGGGCTCACCTGTGAATTTTTATGTGCTCACCACCAAGATGAAGACCCTGCAGACCACGGCCATCGGCCAGGCTTACATCATCGCCTTGTTTATGGTGATCCTGGGGGCTCTGATCATGATGGCCAACAGCCTTTTGACGGGAACGAGAAAGTCCTACACCACGGTCACCGGCAAATCCTCTCAGATTTCTCTGGTGGATTTGAAGGCAGGCAACTATGTGATCACCGGGGTTTTGTGTATGGTGCTGTTTTTTGTGTGTATTATGCCCCTGTTTTCCTTTGCCCTTGAGTCGGTGATCATAAAGGCAGGAGATTATTCTCTTTCCAATATGACACTGAACTACTGGTTCGGCTCCGCCGGTTCCGTGTCCACCACTGTGGGAGACATGGGGATTATGAGGGATCCGGCGATTTGGTCGGCCATGGGGACCTCTTTAAAGCTGTCCTTGTGCTGTGCACTGATTGCAGGGTCCTGCGGCGTAGTCATCGGATATGCAGTGGTGAGAAGACGGGGAACCAGATTGTCCCAGTGGGTCAGCGGGCTGTCTTTCTTCCCCTACCTGATTCCGGCCATGGCCTTCGGAGCTATCTACCTGGCCATTGCCTCCAACTTTTCCTTCCTTGCCAACTCGTTTTTAATCCTGGTTCTGGTGGGATCCGTAAAGTATCTGCCCTTTGCCACCAAGTCGGGAACCAACGCCATGCTTCAGCTGTCTGCGGAGATCGAGGAGGCGGCTGCGATTTTCGGCATTTCCTGGTGGAAGAGGATGACAAAGATCATTATTCCCATTCAGAAAGCCAGCATTATCTCTGGTTTTCTCCTGCCTTTTACGTCCTGTATGAGGGAATTGTCTCTGTTTGTCATGCTGGTGAGCTCCAAGACCCAGACCTTGACCACCATGCTTATGACTTACAATGAAAAGGGAGCATCCCAGTATGGCAATGCCATTAATCTGCTGATTATCGTCCTGGTGCTGACTATTAATTTTGGAGTAAATAAGCTGACAGGGGCGTCGATTGATAAAGGAGTAGGAGGAAGCTGATATGCCGGAGATTGTATTAAAGAATGTGAAAAAAGTGTTTGGCAATCAATTTGTAGCCGTTGACAATCTGAATATGGTCATTGAGGACCGGTCTTTTATCACGCTCCTTGGTCCCTCCGGGTGCGGCAAGACCACTACCCTGCGGATGATTGCAGGCTTAGAGACGCCTTCCCAGGGACAGATCTTTATTGATGGCGTGCCGGTCTACGATGGGGAAAAGGGCATTAACCTGCCGCCGGATAAAAGGGATGTAGGGTTTTTGTTTCAGAATTACGCCCTGTGGCCCCACATGACCGTGTATAAGAATATTTCCTTTGGCCTTGAGAATCTGAAATGGACGAAAAAGCAGATTGAGGACCGGGTCAATGAGCTTCTGGACATGTTAAAAATCCGGCAGTTTGCAGACCGGTATCCCAGCGAGCTTTCCGGAGGCCAGCAGCAGAGAGTAGCCATTGCAAGGACTCTGGCTCCCAAGCCAAAGGTGCTTTTTATGGATGAACCATTGTCCAACTTAGATGCCAAGCTTAGGGGGGAGATGAGGACAGAATTAAAGCGTCTTCATGTGGATACCAACTCTACCTTTATCTATGTGACCCATGACCAGCTGGAGGCTATGACTCTTTCTACCAGAGTGTGCCTCATTGAGTCGGGAGTGCTTCAGCAGTTCGCACCGCCCTTAGAGATCTATCAGAAGCCGGAAAACCTGTTTGTGGCGGATTTTATGGGTAATCCTGCCATGAACTTCCTGGCGGCAAAGGTAATCGGCAAAGGGCAGGAAGGGCCGGTTCTTGACTTTCACGGAAAGAACGTGCAGTTTGTGGGGGAGGATGTGGCTTGCGAACCGGGTATGGAGGTAATTCTGGGCATCAGGCCGGAATACATCGCCATCACGGACAAAGGCCGGATTCCTGCATCTGTCTACACCACCCTGCCTACGGGAATGGAAACTACGGTGCGGATTATGATGGATGGAGAGCTGCTTTCTGCCGTAGTGTTCGGAAGCGTGGATTATCCGGTGGATCAGGAGATTAACATTGATTTTGCAGGGGACAATATTGTGCTGTTCCATAAAGAAAGCACCAGAAGGATCGGGCTGGGGAGACTGGTGGTGGAAGGGTAGAGAGGTTACTGGCCAGTGGGTTATTGTTTTGCTTTGGATGGTGTGGTATAATTCGTCACGGGAAAACAGATAACGAAGGAGGAAACCCGGTGATAATAAGAACATACCAATCCCCGGACTGCGAATATTTGGCAAACCTGTTCTATGATACCGTCCATACCATCAATGCCAGAGACTATACCAAGGAGCAGTTAGATGTATGGGCCACAGGCAGCGTGGACTTAAAAGAATGGGATCGCTCCCTGTCCGCCCATGATACTGTAGTGGCAGTTGAGGACGAACGTATTGTGGGCTTCGGCGACATGGACAAAACAGGGTATCTTGACAGATTATATGTCCATAAAGATTATCAGAATCAGGGAATCGCCACTGCGATCTGCAGGGAATTGGAGAGGCGGGCCGGCTCGGTTAAGATCAGAGTCCATGTCTCCATCACGGCAAAGCCCTTCTTTCTCTCCAAAGGGTATCAGGTTATAAAGGAGCAGCAGGTTATGAGGCAGGGGATTCTGCTGACGAATTATGTTATGGAGAAAGTTATTTTCAATTAGAGGGAAGAGATGGTAAAATATGAGCCATAGGCAGAGCAGCCTATGGCTCATTGATTCCCGCGAGCAACGAGCCAAGTGGACATACTTGTATGCACATTTGGCGACTGCCGCGAGGGTCACATACCCCGTTGCTTGCAGCGGGGGTGTTGACTTGAAAGGGGTTCTTAATGACGGTTTTGTGTGCTCGAAACGTTTCCTGTGCCTGTTTTCAGGCTGTCCGCAGCGGAATTTACAAGATAGACTTTCACAACCAGACCATGGGTCAGGAGCATATAAGGATCTGGAGGAGACTTGTGCTTCTGCGGAGTTTTACCTGCATATAATCCGGTTAAGACATCAGTACCCTGAGAATCAGGTGGAGAGATTTCGAGAAGACTTGTTTTTAAGAAATGGAGGAAATCTCAATGAAAACCACAAAAGATGACTACGGGGGACTGGTAAACAACGGGATTGACAGGGGGATCTACGGATATATCCGGGTCTCCACAGTCCAGCAGAACGACGACCGTCAGAGAATCGCCATGGCAGAGCGGGGAGTGCCCAGGGAAAATATTTTTTCGGACAAGCAATCCGGAAAGGATTTTAACCGCCCGGGATATCGGGCGCTTTTGGATGTGATCCGGGAGGGGGATCAGATCGTGATTAAGAGTATTGACCGGCTGGGAAGGAATTTCAATGAGATTCTGGAACAGTGGCGGCATATTACCCTGGAGAAGAAATGCGGTATCGTGGTTTTGGATATGGATATTCTCAATACGGACATGGACCGGGGACTCCTGGACCGCCTGGTGTCGGAGATCATGATGATCGCCCTGTCCTATGTGGCCCAGACGGAGAGGGAGATGATGCGCCAGAGAGTGTACGAAGGGATTGCGGCGGCCAAGGAGAGAGGCGTTCACTGCGGCCGAAAGCCTAAGGATATCCCGCCTTTTTTTGCCATGGTCTACGGACTCTGGAGAGAAGGCCAGATCTCCGGAAGAGAGGCCGCCAGGCGTCTGGGGGTGGACAATCATACCTTTAAAAAATGGATTCGTTTGATGGAGGAGGCAGTGTGATGGCGTTAGAAAAGGAGAAATAGAAGGGGATGATAGCAAATAATGGGGAAAAACCCATAGGTTTTTCCC
>JAAWHU010000143.1 GCA_022796015.1 Hungatella sp.
GCCACCCGCTCCAGTACCGGTATCTCTTCTGACAAAGACATGATGCTTAACGACAAAATAGGCGCTCTGGTTGACTGGGGCACCCGTATGTCTGACACCTACATTACCCGCGGTGCTACCAATCCGGACTACTATCTGGTAGCCGCTCCTCAGCCCAAACGCGGCGCCGATGGCCCTGATCCGGCTTACCGCCACTATTACAGCGGCAGCGACCATATCCACGGCTACTGTATTAATGTAAGTGCTGACAGTCCCCATATCGAGGAGGCAGTACGCTGGCTGGATGGCTTCTATGCAGAGGATGTCTATCTCAACGCCAACTATGGTCTGGAAGAGCAGGAAGATACGGTGTGGTACAAGGCAGAAGATGGCCACAGAATCGGCGACTATGACTTCCGTTTCAAGAACCCCAACGGCATTTCTTCCGCTACGGTTCTGGTAAAATACTGGGCCAAGAATCCCCCCGTCCGTGTGGAGGCGGCACAGATTGAGCAGGCCGATGAGAACAAGCAGGAATCTTATAAGATCTGGAGTCTCTACAAGCCCACCAATTTCCTGCCCGGAAGACTGACTATGACCACAGACGAAGGCAACCAGTACGCCTCTAAGTATACGGACATTGAAACCTATGTTCAGGAGTGCAATGTAAAATTCATTATGGGGCAGATGTCTCTTGACGATTATGACTCTTACCGCGATACTCTGCGCAGTATGGGCATTGAAGACTGCATCGCCTTAAATCAGGCTGCTCTTGATCGCTACCTGGCTCGTTAATCCTGTTATACAATCTGTAAATGCAGCAGAAAGAGAGTCCGCTTATGGGACTCTCTTATCTCTAAAAAGGAGGAAAACATATTGAACTCAACATCTCCTGCGATAAAACAAAAGACAAAAAAGGAAATAATCCGGCGAGACCTCCGAATGAACTGGAGCGTCTATCTTATGGCTCTTCCTGTGCTTGCATACTTTATCATTTTTCATTACCTTCCCATGGGAGGAATCCTTATGGCTTTTCAGGATTTCTCTATCAAAAAGGGAATCTGGGGCAGTACCTGGGTAGGTTTTGATCAGTTTGTCCGCTTTTTTAACTCCCCTCACTGCGGCCGCTTGATCATCAA
Source organism: Hungatella sp. (assembly GCA_022796015.1). Lineage (GTDB taxonomy): Bacteria > Bacillota > Clostridia > Lachnospirales > Lachnospiraceae > UBA3402. Next base: position 1,119 of record JAAWHU010000143.1, read on the forward strand.
TACTCTTCTCATCAGTTTTTATGGCCTGATCTTTTCCTTTCCTTTTCCCATTATCTTCGCCCTGTGCCTCAACGAAGTGCGGAACAAACAGTTTAAAAAGGTTACTCAGACCATATCCTACCTTCCCTATTTTATCTCCGTGGTTGTTGTAGTCTCCATTCTCAATGACTTCTGCAAGGCCAACGGAGTCCTGACTAAGCTGGCTGAGGCCTTCGGACATCAGGGAGGCGCTCTCATCTCCTCACCGGAATGGTTCCGCACCCTTTACATAGGCTCCAACATGTGGCAGCATCTGGGCTACAACTCCATTATCTTTATCTCCGCCCTGGCTGCCATTGATCCGGAACTCTATGATGCCGCCAGAATCGATGGCGCCGGCCGCTGGAAGCAGACGCTCTACATCACCCTTCCATGCCTGATTCCTACCATCGTGATCCTCTTTATCCTGCGTATCGGGCAGATCATGAATGTAGGATATGAAAAGATCATTCTCATGTATGGCCCTGCCACCTATGAGACTGCAGACGTAATCTCCAGTTATGTGTACCGTGTCGGCCTCACAAGCGCCGATTATTCCTACTCCACAGCCATAAGCTTGTTTAACTCTCTTATTAACTTCATGGTTCTCCTCATTGCGAACCAGATCAGCAAACGTGTCAGTGACACCAGTCTATGGTAAGGAGGTTGTGAGATGTCAAAGTATATTAACGGAAGAAAATTATTCCTGATTTTCAACACCATAGGTCTGGTCCTTTTATCCCTGGTGTTCCTTCTGCCTGTGTGGCATGTAGCCATGGGATCCATAAGCGACCCTCTTAAGGTGTCCGCCTATTCGGGCCTGATCTTAAAGCCTCTTGGTGATGCCACCCTGGGCGGTTACCGGCTGGTTCTGCAGAACAATCTGATCGTGAAGTCCTATGCCAACACGATTATCTATGTGGTCAGCGCCACGTCCATCGGCCTGGTGTTAAACATTCTGGCAGCCTATGTCATGTCCAGAAAAGACTTGTACTTTAAGGGAATCATCGTATTTATCGTTACCTTCACCATGATTTTTAACGGCGGTCTGATTCCCACCTATATGCTGGTGCGGAAGCTGGGAATGCTGGATACCCGCTGGTCCATTATCCTTCCCACATCGGTTACCGCTTACAATATTATTGTCATGCGTACCTCCTTTGCCTCCATCCCGGAAGAGCTTTACGATGCCGCCAAAATCGATGGGGCCGGCAACTTCCGTATCCTGTGGCAGATCGTGGTTCCTGTCAGCAAATCCATTATCGCGGTTATTGTGCTGTTCTATGCTATCCAGCACTGGAATTCCTGGTTCAACGCGTCCATCTACCTGCGGAACCGGGATCTGTACCCCTTGCAGCTGACTCTTCGGGAGATTGTGCTTCTGTCTTCCGAGAACAGTATTGTGGCGGAGGCGGATGGCCAGGACGTGGAAATCTACCGTCCTCTGATCAAATACGCCACCATCATGGTATCCGTACTTCCCATGATGGCCATATACCCCTTTGTACAAAAATACTTTGTATCCGGCGTTATGATCGGTTCTGTAAAAGGGTGATCGGTTCCTCCTGCCCCTTCAGGGAATTTCTGTATTCCGTGGGGGTACACCCTTTATACCGCTTAAAAGCCCGGATAAGGGCCAGGGAGTTGGCATATCCCACCTCCTCGGCAATCCTCTCAATGGTGCTGCTGCTTTCTCTCAGCAGCACCATCGCCATGTCAATCCTTCTGCAGTGTATGTACTGAAGCACACTCATGCCGTATTTCTTCTGAAAACTCCTGGCAAGATAGGAAGGGCTGACGGACAGGTATTCTGCAACCAGGGCTACGCTTAGGTTTAAATCGGAATAATGGCTGTTGATATACTGAACCGCATCATCGGCCACATTCTTTCCCTCTTTTTCCCCGTTCTTCTTCGCCGTCTCCTGATAGATTCCGTGAAAATACACCATCCACTCATGCATCAGTCCTATAAGACCTTCATCCTGCCGCTCCTGGCGTATATTTTTCAGATAATCCTTGATCTCCTCGTGGCGCTCCTTCTGTATCTCCTCGGGAAGAAAGGACACGAAATAGCCGATGAGAATCAGACTCTGAGCCCTTACGGTTGCAAAGGAGCTGTCGGAAAACTCAATATCCTGACGCCGCAGTTTAAGATAAAGGGCATCCGCCTCCTTAAAATCTCCTGCCGTCACAGCAGAAAACAGCTGACGCCGCATGGCCCCTGCATCGTTTCTCGGCTCCTTAAAGGATGGATTAATACAGGCCTCCACGCTCTGGTAGTCGTTGACAGGAGTCTCAATCTTGTAGCTCTCGATCTGTTCCATTCCCCATCTCGCATTTTGATATGCCACGGAGATTCCTGATGACTTCTGGGACAGCTTAGATAATTCGCTGACATAGATCCACACCGAAATCCCCATCTGCTCTAAGAGGAATTCTTCCGCCTTCCGGCAGATCTCCATAATCTTTCCATGACAGTCCAAAGCCTCCTGGCGGGGCGGCGATACTACGGCCCAAATCTTCCCCTCATACCTGCATGTGTAGGCGCTCCCCCACTGGTTCAGCAATTCTTCTGCCACGGAATTCACCACAAACAGGCCTACCTCCACAGACTCCCTCTTCTTTTGGAAGGCCTTCTCGTCAAAAATCAGATGATCCTCGCTGCGTATGGCTATCCCCACGACGAGAAACCGGTCCGATGTAAAATGCAGCCCGTGATCCCCACATACCTGTGTAAATTCCTCTTTCTCGATCTCCCCGAGAAGCAGCGCCGTAATACATTTTTCCCGAAGTCTTAACTTTTCCTTGGCCTTGGCTTCCTCGTAGTCCTGGGAATATTTGAGGAGGGAATTAATACCTGTCTCCAAGACAGCGAATTCATTGCCGCTGACTGCATTGACTCTCTCAAGGATCAGGTTCATAAGCCCCTGAACCGGCCCATAGTTAATCTTTGTCAAAACCATGGCCATGACGGCGCCCAGAGTCAGATAGGCTGATAAAAACAGCACTGCCATGCGCTGAAACCTTTGCTGGGTACTTGTATAGGTTCCGTAATCCCACGCCGACATAATGCTGAAATCACCGCTTCTCTCCATTCCCATAAGAATCAGCTCCTTATCCTCATAGCTGATTCTCACGGCTTCCTTTTCAGCTAAGTGCTGTACCCCCTTTGCATAGCGGGCCAGGCCATATGCACCGGCCGGCGCCAGATACAGCTCCTTATCATTGGAGCGCAGCCAGAATGTGGCATCCTGATCCGCAGCGGGCTCTCCTCCCATAGTGAGAATATCCAGCCATGCAGAAAGGCGAAGCTCCATTATCATAATAGGGGTATCCCCTGTATAGCTTTTGTTTCCTCCTGCCACCGCAATGGCTTTGGTGGCAAATTGTTCCGTCCCTAACAGGTGGATGGAAAAACCGTTGCTGTCCTTCACCCACTCTCCCAACTGCTCCACCGTAATACCGAACTCCTCATCAATAAGCTGTTCCATACTGTCCCGGCTTTTTATCATGCCGTTTGTGGAAGCCGCAAGCTGAGGATGAGAAAACCAGATATACATAGCTGACACATAGTTATTGTGAGCCACCTGGCGCTTCATCTCCTTCTGAAGCTTGGCGATACCTTCCCTCTTAAAACTGGTAAGCTCCGGATCTGCATACATCAAAGAGAGATACTCCTCCCTCACACTCATCATGTCGGAAAGTGCCTGTACGGTCTCCATCATCTGGCTTATGGTCTCGTTAATCTGAAGCAGAGACATTCTGCTGTACCGCTCCGTGCTTTCCTTAATCTGCTTTAATGAAGACCGGAACAAAAACATTCCTATGGCAAGAGCAAATGCCAGCACCGCCAGATAGGATACAAACAGTTTGATCCAAAAACTTTTTTTCGCCAGACGTTCCATGAACTTCGGCTTCCCCCTCTTCCTTTTGATACTGATATTATTATAATATGGGTTTTGAAAGAAGGAAAGTATTTATTGACAATCACAGAATAATTCGATATGGTGGGTATAGAGAACACCTAGGTGATTGCGAAAGTCAAAGCCAGTAGAATATTCTGACCATATATTCCATACAAAGCCTTGGTACACCAAGCATTCCGCTGAGCCCAG
>JAAWHU010000144.1 GCA_022796015.1 Hungatella sp.
CTATATTAAGAACATAGAAATTAGCACTCAACCAGAATGAGTGCTAACAAGCTAAAAGGAAAGGACAGGGGATATGGAACTGGATGAGCGCAAGGTCATGATCTTAAAAGCAATCATAAAGAACTATATGGAGACCGGAGAGCCCGTAGGTTCCAGAACTATTTCCAAGTACGTGAATTCCAAGTGGAGTTCTGCGACCATCCGCAACGAGATGTCTGATCTGGAGGAGATGGGGTATATCGTTCAGCCCCACACTTCAGCCGGCAGGATTCCTTCTGATAAAGGATACCGTTTTTATGTGGATCAGATTCTTCAGGAAAAAGATAATGAGGTCATGGAGATTAAGGAGCTGATGGTTCAGCGCATGGGACGCCTAGAGCAGGTGTTAAAGCGTCTGGCTAAGAATCTGGCCAGCAATACCAACTATGCCGCCATGATCAGCGGTCCCCAGTATCACCAGAACAAGCTGAAGTTTATTCAGCTGTCCAAAGTAGATGCCCACAAGCTTCTTATTGTGACCGTGGTGGAGGGCAACATTATTAAGAACACTATGGTGACCATCGAGGAGGAGATCAGCGAGGAGGAGCTTCTGAATCTGAACATTCTGCTCAACACCCATCTGAACGGCCTGACCATCGAGGAGATTAATCTGGGAGTGATCAGCAGACTGAAGGATCAGGCCGGAAGTCACAGGCAGGTGGTAGATTTAGTTCTCAATGAAGTTGCTGCCGCTATCAAGGCAGACGAGGAGGAACTCCAGATCTACACCAGCGGGGCCACCAACATTTTTAAATATCCGGAGCTGAGCGACAGCCAGAAGGCGAGTGAACTTTTAAATACCTTAGAGCACACGGAGGCCCTGCAGGAGCTTGTCAGCAGCGCAGGAGGGCCGGAGGGAGAGACCGGGATTCAGGTTTATATCGGCGATGAATCTCCTGTGCAGGCCATGAAGGACTGCAGTGTGGTGACTGCTACCTATGATTTAGGGGAAGGCCTTAAAGGAACCATAGGCATCATAGGCCCCAAGCGCATGGATTACGAGAAGGTTCTAAAGACCCTGAGGACATTGATGACACAACTGGATGCAACCTTTAAAAAAGAAGAAAGGTAGAGAGAACCATGAGTGAAGAGAATAGAAAAGAAGATGGAATAGAGCAGGAAGAGTTGGCAGAGACAGAAGGATTCCGGGAAGAGGAGAGTCCTTGGCAGGAAGAATGTCCGCCATCCAAGGGACAGGAGGAAGAATGTCCGGAAGATCAGGATATCCCTGAGGAGGAGTTTGAGGAAGAAAGCGCCGAGACGGGAAGCCAGGGGGCAAAGGAATCAAAGGATTCTTCCAGAAAGGGATTCTTCGGCAAGAAGAAGGAGAAGAAGGATCCCAGAGATATTCAGATTGAAGAGCTGACTGACCGGCTCCGAAGGACTATGGCGGAATTTGACAATTTCAGAAAGAGGACAGAGAAAGAAAAGTCTGCCATGTTTGAGATCGGCGCCAAGGATATTGTGGAACGGATACTTCCGGTAATTGACAATTTTGAGAGAGGCTTAAGCTCTGTGCCGGAGGATGCAAAGGGAAGCGCCTTTGCGGAAGGCATGGAGATGATATATAAGCAGCTTCTGAAGAACTTAGAGGAAGCAGGGGTAAAGCCCATTGAGGCTGTAGGCCAGCCCTTTGACCCCAACTTCCACAATGCAGTGATGCATGTGGAGGATGAAAATTTAGGGGAGAATGTAATAGCCCAGGAATTTCAGAAGGGATATATGTACCGTGACAGTGTTGTGAGGCACAGCATGGTGCAGGTGGCAAATTAAGTAAGTTTTTTATAACGGAAAGAAAGGCATTTCATATAGGAGGAAAAATTATGAGTAAGATTATTGGTATTGACTTAGGTACAACCAACAGCTGCGTAGCCGTCATGGAAGGCGGCAAGCCGACAGTTATTGCCAATGCAGAGGGTGTAAGAACCACACCGTCCGTTGTGGCATTTACCAAGACAGGGGAGAGGTTGGTAGGCGAGCCGGCAAAGCGTCAGGCAGTGACCAATGCTGACAAGACCATTTCGTCCATTAAGAGACATATGGGAACCGACTACAAGGTAGACATTGATGGAAAGAAATATACTCCCCAGGAGATTTCGGCCATGATTCTTCAGAAGCTGAAAGCCGACGCGGAGAGCTATCTGGGAGAGACCGTGACCGAGGCCGTTATTACGGTTCCCGCATATTTTAACGACGCACAGCGTCAGGCCACCAAGGATGCCGGCAAGATCGCTGGCCTTGAGGTAAAGAGAATCATCAATGAGCCTACGGCAGCCGCTTTGGCTTACGGCCTTGACAATGAAAAAGAACAGAAGATCATGGTATACGACTTAGGCGGCGGTACCTTTGATGTGTCTATTATTGAGATCGGTGACGGCGTAATCGAGGTTCTTTCCACCAACGGCGATACCAAGCTGGGCGGCGATGACTTTGACAACCGGATTACCCAGTGGCTTATTGACGAATTTAAGAAGGCAGAGGGCGTGGATCTGTCAGGAGATAAGATGGCGCTTCAGAGACTGAAAGAGTCTGCAGAGAAGGCAAAGAAGGAGCTTTCCACCGCCACCACCACCAACATCAACCTTCCATTTATTACGGCTACCAGCGAGGGCCCCAAGCATCTGGATATGAACCTGACCAGAGCTAAATTTGACGAGCTGACCCATGACCTGATTGAGAGAACAGCCATTCCCGTTCAGAATGCGTTAAAGGATGCAGGCATCACTGCTTCCGAACTGGGCAAGGTGCTGCTGGTAGGCGGTTCTACCCGTATGATCGCAGCCCAGGATAAAGTAAAGCAGCTGACAGGACATGAGCCCTCCAAGAGCCTGAATCCTGACGAGTGCGTTGCCATCGGCGCGGCCATTCAGGGCGGCAAGCTGGCAGGCGATGCAGGCGCAGGTGATATCCTTCTTTTAGATGTTACTCCGCTGTCTCTGTCCATCGAGACCATGGGCGGTGTTGCCACCAGGCTCATTGAGAGGAATACTACCATTCCCACTAAGAAGAGCCAGATCTTCTCCACAGCGGCAGACAACCAGACAGCTGTAGATATCCATGTAGTCCAGGGTGAGAGACAGTTTGCAAGAGACAATAAGACCTTAGGCCAGTTCCGTCTGGATGGAATCCCGCCGGCAAGAAGAGGCGTTCCTCAGATTGAGGTTACCTTTGATATTGATGCCAACGGTATTGTCAATGTATCTGCTAAAGACCTGGGAACAGGCAAAGAACAGCACATTACCATTACCTCCGGTTCCAACATGTCCGACTCCGATATCGAGAAGGCAGTGAAGGAAGCAGCCGAGTATGAGGCTCAGGATAAGAAGCGCAAGGAAGCCATCGATGCGAGAAATGATGCGGACTCCATGGTATTCCAGACCGAGAAGGCTTTGGAGGAAGTAGGAGATAAGATCGGCGCCAATGATAAATCTGCCGTGGAAGCGGATCTGGCAGCCTTGAAGGAAGCCATCAACAGGGCTCCCGTTGAGGAGATGACAGATGCCCAGGTAGAAGATATCAAGGCAGGCAAGGAGAAGCTTATGGCAAGCGCCCAGGCATTGTTTGCAAAGGTATATGAGCAGGCCCAGGCAGCCGGCCAAGGCGCAGCAGGGCCTGACATGGGAGCAGGGCAGAGCGCAGGAAGCCGGCCTGATGATGATGTAATCGACGGAGACTTCAGAGAAGTATAAAGAATCATTGCAGAAAAGTGTTGTAGCAGTACAGCACTTTTCTGTGGTGTTTGGAAAGGCAGGCCAGTATGGCAGAGAGCAAGAGAGATTATTACGAAGTCCTGGGGGTTCCCAAGAACGCAGACGATGGGGCAATCAAAAAGGCATACAGGGTTTTGGCTAAAAAGTATCATCCTGACGCCAACCCAGGAGATGCGGAGGCCGAAAGGCTGTTTAAGGAGGCCTCCGAGGCATACAGTGTCTTAAGTGACAGCGAGAAGAGAAGACAGTACGACCAGTTTGGCCATGCTGCATTTGACGGAGGAGCAGGGGGCGGAGGCTTCGGCGGTTTCGGAGGCTTCGGCGGTTTTGATGGAGCAGACATGGGAGATATTTTCGGGGACATCTTCGGAGATATCTTCGGCGGCGGCCGCTCCCGAAGCAGTGCCAGATACAATGGCCCCATGCGGGGCGCCAATGTAAGAACCAGCATCCGCATCGGCTTTGAGGAGGCTATTTTCGGGTGTGAGAAGGAGATTGAGATCAACTATAAGGAGGAGTGCTCTTCCTGCCATGGAACAGGGGCCAAGGCAGGGACCTCTCCGGAGACCTGTCCCAAGTGCAACGGAAAGGGAAAGATCGTATACACCCAGCAGTCGGTCTTCGGAATCGGTACGGTGCAGAATGTTCAGACCTGCCCGGACTGCGGCGGAACAGGAAAGGTGATCAAGGACAAATGTCCCGACTGCCGGGGAACCGGATATACAGTCAGGAGAAAGAAGCTGAAGGTGACCATCCCCGCAGGAATCGACGATGGACAGAGCATCCGCATGGCAGGCTCCGGGGAACCGGGAACCAACGGCGGTGAGAGAGGAGACCTTCTTGTGGAGGCAGTGGTATCCAAGCATCCCGTGTTTGTCCGCAGAGAGACCAGCATTTTCTCTACGGTTCCCATCTCTTTTGCCGTGGCGGCTCTCGGCGGCCCCATCCGCATCAAGACCGTGGACGGGGAAGTGGAATACGAGGTAAAGGCAGGAACCCAGACAGACACTAAGGTGCGTCTGAAGGGCAAGGGTGTGCCGTCTCTCAGGAATAAGGCTGTCCGGGGCGATCACTATGTGACCCTGGTGGTTCAGGTGCCGGAGAGGATGAACGAGGAGCAGAAAGAGGCTTTGAGACGGTATGACGACCTGATGAACGGCAGGACGCCCAAAGAGGATGGGGGACATAAGAAGAAAGGGTTGTTTAAGTAGAACATAGTATGTGAGAATCAGAACCGCCGGGCAGAGGATGTACCCGGCGGTTTTATTGTGGTATTTTGAAATGGACGTAATTTACATTTTCATCGAAGCATGATAGAATAAATCCATCAGTCCCATACCCTTGGGACTGAATCACAGGATTCTTACCGGATGATGCAGAGACATAGAAGAATCTGTCATCACACACTTCAAATAGTTACAGGGAGTTTTTCCCTTTGCCCTTCGGCAAAATAT
>JAAWHU010000145.1 GCA_022796015.1 Hungatella sp.
GTCCATTCAGGAACTGCTGCAGTCTATTGATCTGGATAAGGACTATCATGAGCTGCAGGAAGGGTTAAAGGGAGCGACCGGACACCGGACGGAGGAGGAACCCTTTGCTGTTATTCCGTTTCCACACCACTACCGCATCGGCAATGTATATTCTATGATTGTGTTTAAGCTGAATATAGAAGAATTTGAATATGCTTACCGGGTAGATGGGCCTTACGATCCGAAGAAAGGTCTGATTTTTGACCGCACGAAATATTTGCTGGATCCTTATGCCAAAGCAGTTACGGGACAGAGTATGTGGGGGGACGCATCACCCGGAGAGCAGCATTACAAGGCAAGGGTAGTAAAGGATGATTTTGATTGGGGAACAAGCCAGCAGCCCCTGCTTCCTATGGAAGATTTGATTATCTATGAACTTCATGTGAGAGGCTTTACAAAGGATGCGTCATCCGGTGTGCTTCATCCCGGAACCTTTGACGGCCTTATGGAGAAGCTGCCATACCTTCTGGAATTGGGAGTGAATGTGGTGGAGCTCATGCCTATTTTTGAATTTGACGAGATGCAGGACTATCGGGAAGTCAACGGGGAGAAGTTGTATAATTACTGGGGATATAATACAGTCAGCTTTTTTGCACCCAATACCAGCTATACTGCCAGTACAGAGTATAACCGAGAAGGCAACGAGTTAAAGAACCTGATTCAGGTGTTTAACCAGCATGGAATTGAGGTGTATCTGGATGTGGTATTCAACCATACTGCAGAAGGGAACGAACACGGGCCGTTTTTCTCTTTCAAGGGATTTGATAATAACATTTACTATCTTCTGACCCCGGAAGGTTATTACTATAATTTCAGCGGGTGCGGCAATTCTCTGAACTGCAATCATCCTATTGTGCACCAGATGATTCTCAACTGCCTGCGCTACTGGGTTACCACTTACCGGATCAACGGATTCCGTTTTGATCTTGCTTCTATTATGGGCCGCAACGAGGATGGTACTCCTATGAATAAGCCGCCCCTTCTGCAGTCTCTGGCATTCGATCCTATCTTAGGAGATGTGAAGCTGATTGCAGAGGCATGGGATGCAGTGGGATTGTACCAGGTGGGAACTTTTCCATCATGGAACCGCTGGGCGGAGTGGAACGGAAGATACCGGGACGACATGCGCCGTTACTTGAAGGGAGACGAAGGTATGGCCCAGGCGGCTGCATTGAGAATTGCTGGTTCCAGAGATATCTATGCAGTCAGCACCAGAAAGAATGCATCTGTAAACTTTATTACCTGCCATGACGGATTTACGCTATACGATTTGTTTTCTTACAATCAAAAGCACAATGAAAAGAACGGATGGAACAACACGGATGGAGCTTCCGACAATTCCAGCTGGAACTGTGGCGCAGAGGGAGATACCACAGATCCTGAGGTGAATAAGCTTAGGCGCAGGATGATCCGCAATGCTTTTGCCGTTCTCATGTGCAGCCGGGGGATTCCCATGTTCTTGGCAGGCGACGAATTCTGCAATACCCAGTTCGGCAATAACAATGCTTACTGTCAGGACAACATTACATCCTGGCTGGATTGGAGGCTTCTTGAGAAAAACAGGAATATTTTTCAGTTTTTCCAGTATATGATCCGATTCCGCAAAGAACATAGGGTTTTGAGGACCAACATCAGTGATGGAGCCTGCGGCTTCCCGGATATCAGCTTCCATGGAGTAAAACCATGGAGAGGTCAGTTTGCGGAACATGAGCGCTATGTGGGTGTCCTTTTTGCAGGCCAGGAAAAAGAGAGAGAGCCCGAGGTTATCTATGTTGCAACAAATTCCTACTGGGAGGATTTGGATGTGCTGCTTCCTGATCTGCCGGAGTCTATGTGCTGGGAGCTTATGGTGGATACCTGGGAGGAGAAGGAGCAGAAAAAGCGGCGCCTGAAAGGCAACAGTTTTGTAATAAAGCCTCGAAGCATCGTGGTGTGGAAGGGCGTAAGATTATCCTAGATGGCATGGTTTTACTGCATAAGATACAAAACAGTCTGAGAAAAGTAGGATTCGGGTATCAAAAGCCCTGTCCATAAGGATTGCCTGGCAAATGGAACAAAAGAAATGAGGGAATGCGGCTTTTGCACCATGAAGATGAGACCATAGAGCACAGGAGGGTCCTCTGCCCAAGTGTTTTTTGCCCTATTGGGCTTAGCGGAATGCTTGGCATATGAAGGCTTTGTATGGAATATATGGTCAGAATATTTTCCTGGGTTTGACTTTTGCAATTACCTAAACTGAGGAGAAGTAAGTAATTGCGAAACTCAAAGCTTGGCTGGATGTTCTGACCATATCTTACAGAAAAAGACATTTGCACCATGAAAATGAGACCATAGAACACAAGAGGGATGATACCCGACTGGGTTCTGCTTTTCTGGGCTCATTGGAATGCCCGGTGCAACAGGCTTTGAATGAAAGATATGGTCAGAATATTCCCCTGGGTTTGACTTTCGCAATTACCTATGAGGAGAAGATAGGAAAGGAGTATGGCACCTTGAAGAAATTCCTGAGAGAGAAAAGGTTTTTCATAATATTGCTAGGGGCAGCCTGCAGTCTTGGGCTTGTCCAAAGGGCAGGAGATAGCGGAAAGTTCTATACTGCCCATGTGCAGGAAGAAGACACGCTTCCTTTTGTCGCCGGGACTTCCTACTATCAATATCAATGGGGACTGAAAAATGATGGCGGTATTCGGAGAATCACTTCCGTATACCACAGCAGAGAAAGCAGTGAGAGTTATGTGACTCCCCGGTCGGAAGGAGATTACAGACAGAAGGAGCCCTCGGAGGCCGCCGGGACAGAGACAGGGGAAGCCGGGCCGGGTGCAGGAGCCGATATGGAAGATTCACCTTCAGGGAATATGGCTGTCTCCTGGGATGTGGAGCAGCAGGTGAGAGAAAGCGTTGCAGGTGTGGATATTGGCATAGAATCGGCCTGGGCTGTATATGAGCAGATTCCCCAGCGCCGCAAGGTAACGGTTGCACTGATTGATACCGGTGTGGACATTACACACCAGGAACTTTGCGGTTCCATATGGATGAATACAGATGAGATACCAGGAGATGGCATTGACAATGATCATAACGGATATATTGATGATATAAACGGCTGGAACTTTTATTCCGGAACCAGCCAAATCTTCGGGGGAACGGAAGATGATCATGGGACCCATGGAGCAGGGACCATAGCAGGTGCATGGGATGGACAGGGAATTAGCGGGATTGGAGACAGCAATTATGTAAAGATTATGGTATTGAAGGTTCTCGGCTCTCAAGATGGGAAAGGAGTTTCTACCGGCGTAAAGAGGGCGATCCGTTATGCGGAGGATAATGGAGCGGACATCTGCAATCTGAGCATGGGGACTTTATCCTATGATGAAGAACTGGATCACATGATTCGTGATTCTTCTATGCTGTTTGTAGTATCGGCGGGCAACGGGGACGCAGCAGGGCAGGGATACGATATTGACGACCTTCCCATGTATCCGGCATGTTATCCCTATGAGAATATCATTACCGTAGGAAATCTGATGTTTGATGGGACTATGGATGAAACTTCTAATTACGGTGCTGTCAATGTGGATATTGCGGCCCCGGGAACTTATATTTTAGGTGCTGTGCCTTCAGGATATGCTTTTATGACCGGAACTTCCATGGCTGCACCTATGGTTGCAGGAACCGCCGCCCTAATCTACTCCTGCAGAACAGACCTAAGCCTTACAAAAGTGCGTGAGGCCATTATAAATACGGCCAGACCTATGGAGGGACTTTACCATAAGACTGCCACCGGCGGGATGCTGAATGCTTATGGGGCTATTACCTATGGACGGCAGCGTACAGAGCCTTAAAATGGTATAATCAATTAGATAAACTTATGGGGGTATGGAGAATGGAGTATGAAAGAATTACCAGCCTGAATAGGAATCGGATTGATGCGTTTATTAAGCAGCATTGGTATACAACAACAATGATTATTCGCGGCAAAGCGATTGATATGACTAAAACGGAAGGCTTCTATTTTAGAGAAGGGGAAGATATCATTGGCTTAATAACATATATGGTTTATGACAACCTATTAGAAATAATATCTCTTGACAGCCTGCACGAGAATCAGGGAATCGGAAGCAAGCTTTTAGGAGCTGTGATCCATGAAGCAAAGGAGAGAAAGCTTCAAAAGATTGTTCTTATAACAACAAACGATAATATCAACGCAATGAAATTTTATCAAAAAAGAGGATTTGATATGGTACGTTTGTTCCATGATGCCTTAGCTGTTTCGAGAAAATTAAAGCCAGAAATCCCCTTAATTGGCGAAAATTCCATACCTCTGCGCCATGAAATTGAGTTTGAACTTTATATTAATCCAGTAATTGCAGAAGAAACTATATAGGATCCTCTCAGCCTTATGCGATAGAAGCATTTTTCCGAAAAGGGAGAAGGGCTATAAAGATTCCGATGGGATTTATCAATATTTATCAATATTGGAAAAAACCACTTGCAATGAAAAACTTTTTATGATATCTTTGTAAAGATGACAAAAAACACGTCTGTTGATTCTAAGGGTGGTGCCCAGGCAAAAGGGTCCCCAAAGAAGCATGAGACACAGACGGAAGAAAAACCAAATGGAGGTATTAACATGAGCGTTATTTCTATGAAGCAGCTTTTGGAAGCTGGTGTACATTTCGGTCACCAGACAAGAAGATGGAACCCTAAGATGGCTCCATACATTTACACAGAGAGAAATGGTATCTATATTATCGACTTGCAGAAGTCTGTCGGAAAAGTGGATGAAGCATATCAGGCTGTCTCTGACATCACAGCTAACGGGGGTACCATTCTTTTCGTAGGAACCAAGAAGCAGGCTCAGGATGCCATCAAGACAGAGGCAGAGCGCTGCGGTATGTTCTATGTCAATGAAAGATGGTTAGGCGGTATGCTCACTAACTTTAAGACCATTCAGAGCAGAATTGCAAGATTGAAAGAGATTGAGGTTATGTCCGAGGACGGTACTTTTGATGTATTGCCCAAGAAGGAAGTAATCCAGATTAAGAAGGAATGGGAAAAGCTGGAGAAGAACTTAGGCGGCATCAAGAATATGAGCAGA
>JAAWHU010000031.1 GCA_022796015.1 Hungatella sp.
CGTCCCAGGTTCTGTCCGCGTCTCCAATTCCAACAACGAGGTGACGACTATGCTGAATTTTATCAACGGCGGCGTCTGCGCGGCCCAGGGGTAGTAACATTAATTGTACCAAATGATAAATTGGCACGAATTACAGTCAAAGCTTTTGTTAAATCAATTCTTTCATCACCACTTCCTAATATATATTTTCCGTTTTGTCTGACCATAGCCATACCAGATTCTATTGTGCACTTAGTGATGTCTGATGACAATATCTTTCCTATTGGGAATGAAAATACTATATCTGTATTTCCTGTGGTCATAAAACCGTCTACTTGCACATTATAGGTTATAACTGTGTTTGGATGTATCATAATATTGCCATTTAATTGAGTGTACAGATCCATCAGTACTTTCCCCTGCTTTGCCGCCAGTGGTAAATTCTCAGCGTCTGACATGCAGTTGTTGACGATCTGGCCGGCGTACAGTACAAATTTCATCCCTGCTGCAAAATCCCGGAAGAATCCAAAGAGATTCATTTTATTCTTTACTTTCTCCAGAAAGTCGGGGAACCCTGCAATTCCAACTACCTCACCAGAATCATCAAATACTGGCTGCTCTATTTTATTTGTCCGCAGCTCCAGCTCCGCCAAGTCTTCTGCTGAAGCTGCCGCCCCCATACCTGTTGCGATAATTGCACATTCGGCATTTGACACAGATGTAAAAATATCTATGGTACTCGTAGCCCCAGCAAGCTCAGCTTCAGAAGGCTGGTAATCCATTTTCCCAGTAATCCCGGTTGCAATACTGTATAGGATTTCTCCCTCGTCAGGATCATTTGCATATACACCTATCTCAGATATATAGTAGCCTGTATTAATCCCCTCATTATCCACAACAATCCTAAGTCGCACAGTCGTTTCATTTGTACGCTTAATGCTGGATATCCCTATGCTCTGTTTGATATTTTTCAGATCCGTTGCCTCATTCAAATCTTCATCTTCAGCATATATCCCATCTCCGAGCTTTACATTGGTAAACTCTGCAACAGCCTCTCCGGTTCTGATTTTTGCATCTAATGCCAATCCTTTTGTCGTGATTACCGCCTCATTAAACATATTTTTCTCCTTTTATAATAATATTCTTTTGCACAGTAACATGGATTGCCCTGTACGACACATGGTATACACCCGTAAGTCCCTTATCCCATATTCTTATCTTCGGCACACTTCTAAAATGAGCAGCCATTTTAAATGGCTGCTCCAAATTTCTTGATACATTCACCTGAATTAGATGTGCTCTTAATGGTTTTATTTCCTCTATGATTTTTGAAAATTGATGTACCGATTCCTGATTAAGCTCTTCTCCTGTTTCTATATTAAATGTTCCTGGAGCACTTCCGGTTTGGTACCATTCTGTTAATTCCCCAGACCGAAATGCTGTTTCAAGTAATGATTTTACTGCCGCAACGGTTCCCTGCTTCATTCTCCAGAATAAAGCGTTCTTTACTATATTCCTTCTTGTAGCCAAATCCAGAGTCTCATCGTAATACATCGCCCTTGACTCCAACGCTAACAAATTAACAATTTCACTCGGCATATCCTCAATTCCAACATAAAGCCTTGATATCCTTGCATAATGCAGCAATCTTTGCATAGCCATTTTATATGCATAACTGATTGCCTGTACATCTGTATCATTTTTTATGTATGGCGGCAGGACAGAGACCAGTTCTGCATCCTGCATCTTAATCATCTTCCAGCCCTCCGTAAGTGATTGCCCTTTTCAGTAAGGCGGCAACTGTTCCCTCATCCACTACGGAAAAAGACGGGGAAGTTATCTCAACACGCTTTGCGCCAGCTCTCATTGCCTTGTACCTGAGCATGTCAGGGTTGATATCTCTTCCGATTTTGCTCCTCTGCCATATAATATAGTCTTCGATTGCCTCCTCAACTTTCTTCTGTATCTCCATGGCATAATTTTTTTCGCTCTTGTTTATGTAATAAGTAACTTCTAGGTCATAACTTTTCTGTGGCGGAGCTGCCACCTCTATTTTATCACATACGGGTTTGATCTCATCTCGTGACAGATATTCCTGCATGGCCCGGATTGATTCTTCTCCCGGAATGATACCTTTTTCCAGCAGATAAGTAATGTACACCACATAATCCGAAGGGCTTGTAATCCTTATGTCTGTGATTGCAGGATTAAATTCCCTTACAAAATATATATACGCCGGTATTGATCCAGCAGCAGAGTAGGAATCCGGTGCAAGATATATCCTCTCTCTGTAGGAAGGATCATCTTGTTCTATATCTGCTCCATTTGCTGGAACCGTGACATTCTCTGCGCGGTCAACAAATGCCACTGGATCAACAATCGTTCTGATATCTCCTATGTCATATCCATTTCCATTTTTTCCCTTTGTTGTACATACTGCCCTGACTTCTGTGTACAGTTGCCCGCTTTCTATTTCACAATAATCTTCTGTTTCAAAATAAACGCCATCTCCTGCCGTAATTCGTGTTCCCTTTGGTATTCCTGTAGCAGTGCTGCGTGTTTCTGATACAGAGAAGCGTATTGTGGTAGTTGCTGCCATTGAAGTCCGGCGCGGAACCCTTTTCAAAGCACCGAGATTCTCTAAGTAATCTCCTGTGCTGTACTTTAATAGCCCCATTTTCCCAGCATTATCGGCATACATATATCCCTGATAGATAAAATATGCCCCAGTCTTCAGCAAAAGCCTTCTATCGTCTGCTGCTGCCAGAGTCACATCGTTTCCGGTCAGTTCTTTCTTTTTCTCCTTGAACCAGGTAATCATGTCTTCTTCAAGCCTGTCAAGCGTATAATGCTCAATAAAACTTATATCAGGATAATCCTTTATTGCCTGCAATTCGTCATTCATCGCTTCCCTCCTTTTTCAGAATCACCTTTACTATTGCATGTCCCTGATCATCATAAGAAAAACTGACTTCTTCTACCTCCACCCTCGGCTCATACTTTTCAATTTTCTCGATAATTTCTGTAGCATAGTCATTTTCAAGATCAGCCGGGAGCTGAGACAGTCCGGCCCAGCTCAATCCCAAATCCCTTGCAAGTGGTATAGAACCCATCGGAATACTTAAAATATTTTTGATGCATTTCCCTATATTTTCCTTTTCAGAATGCTCAAACTTTCCTATATACATAAAATCAAAGTCCATCTGCAACTCCTTAATGGTATTCTGTCATTGTAATATTAAGAGTCATTGAAAGTACTTCTCCCCTTTTTATCACAATATTATAAGCACTGCTAATGCCTGTTATTATAGCTCTGCTAAGGACTTTTCTTCCTCCGATTACCAGTGGCGCAACTGCTCCTGCATTCATTTTTTTATATAGCTTTTCTTCCTGCTTGCGAGGCCTTGTTCCTAAAAGTGCATTCAGCTCCATTTTAAAAGTAACCGTCTGCAAATCTGGCCCAATGAATTCCAATTCTGGCTTTCTGTTTATTAAATTATGCTTAGCTACCCTAACTGTCCCTTTCCTGGTCATATCAGTAAACGTCAATACAGTCTCATCACTTGTCATAAATTTAAGATAACTTCCCCAGTTCCCAATCTTTGCCATGGTCTCCACCTAATTATCCGCATTTTTCGATAATATCTTTTAATGAAACAGCACCATTAGCATCTCTTAGAATCATATTTCCGTTTACCACCGTGATCCCAGCGCTTCCTCCATTTACAGAATAGCTGCCAAGTACAATCCCGGCCGTACCGCCATTAGACAGATGCAGCACAAGCACAGCCTCTCCCTTTTTTAACTCCTGCATTATGCCGAATGGAGAAAAAACTGGCAGCTCCGTAGTTACCTCGCCGTTTCTGTCTGGATAGAAAACGGTTGCCATTCCGGTTCCCGGATTAAAAGAACTCACAAAGCCAATCCTGTTATCACTGCTTCTCATCTTACCTCCTATAGTCTTTCAAAAATACGGTATCCTGACACATTCATCGTGTAACCTCCGCTTCCGGTTACGCGCTGCTGTACTTTATCTACAAAATACTTTCCATTACATTGCCCCATTCCATATATCCCTATATTACATGTGGCTACTATGTCTGGATTCCCCATAGCAGCAAATGATATGGTTACAGCCTTTTCATTTTCTAAATTGACCTTGGCTTTCGCTATCCTTTGAGCCTCTCCTTCGCTTTCTGCCCTTTCATTGATCTGAAGGATTCTGGGCCCGGTCCCAACTATCACATTAATGGTCTGCTTTTTTTCTGGTACTGTGTAGGCAATGGCAGCTCCTGTATACGTTCCATTCAGCGTGCTGTTCCACTCCCAGTTTCCATCGAAATCACTCTCTGTAAAATCAGCGGTTGTCCCTCTTGGCTCATAAGCCATTTTGTCAAATATAACTAAGTCTTTTTTATAGATTTTCAGAAACATTCCCTGCTTTTTGCAGATATCATACAGAAATGCGCTGTCTGCTTGATTACTTTGTTCCACAACCTCCATAATGGGTTCCCCGCCGTGGTAATACAGATCCCTCATTCCGTATTTTTTTATGATCTCCATAGCAATCTGTTTGAGTGTCACTTTCTTCCATGTTTTACATATTGGCACTACCTGAAATGCCTCATTGGCCGGAATGGATACTCCTCTGATAGTACACTGTCTCGGACTTCCCGAATAGCTCAAATCATCCAACGTGAAATTGCCACAATGATATTTTAGGCAGTCCCCTGGCCTTTTCCAGTTATGCAGCCACATGGTTACATCAAGATCGCTCCCTTTTTGTGGAATAAAATCATTTCGCATCCAATCGGCATTTCTCCCCGAAAAAGTAAGGATTATCTCATCTGACGTTCCTGATGAATTGTCTGTATAGGAGAGACTTTCTAGCTTGTAAGAAAATCCTACCTCTTTTCCATTATACAACACTTCACATGTAACACGCCTTGCTCTACTCATTCAAGACCGCTCTCCATTCTGGGTAATTATCAGATACGTTTTCCTCTGCTATAACTTCCAGATCCGGTATTTGCATCACAACTCCGGCAGGGAATACAAAATAATCCAGTAACTCACGGTTTGCATCCATAATGCGGTCACAATAATATTCATTTCCATAAACCTCATATGCAATCTGGTCCCATGTCTGACCGCTGACAGTCGTGTAAACCTTGTGCACTATGTTTTCCCCCTTCCTTTTTAAAATGCAAGCCTCTGCTTTGTTCTTCCATACAGCTCCATAAACCGGACAAACCTATCATAATCATCAGACATTGCCTGCCTTACAGTCTCTTCATTAGAACCATAGACATGAATGACCGGTGAATATGTAATCTTTTGTTCACTACTTTCGGATGTATTAATATTGGATATTCCGTTTTCATCCAAAATCCCCAGCTTTTTTCCCGTCTGCTCCCATATGGACGCCGAACGTTCCGATCTGTCTATAGGAATAAACGCTTCCTCCCCCGCTTCGGCAAATACTCCATAATGAGGCGTATCAAAAATGCCTCCCTCTGCGTGTTTTGTCATAGTCTGGATTCTTGGAGTGTTTCCTGTCTGGGACTGGGCTTTTATATTAACGCTGATAGGGGAAGAAAACCTTTGACTAACAAGCTCCTGTGTCTTTTGGTATATCCAGTTGATTGAATTATTTATTTCCGTCTGCCCTTCCTGGATGCCTGCGCCAATCGCTCTGCTGAGAGATCTTCCTGACTGTTCCGCTTCTTCTATTGCCGATTGAAAGGTTCCTCCTCTTGAGGCTGATGCAATTAATTCATAAATAGCATCCACATCACCTGCAATGGTTCCAAGCTCTGCACCCTTTCGTATTCCTTCACTGATAGATTCCGGGATCTCTGCCCCTGCTGCTTCCAGTTCTTCCCTCTTTGCGACAAGGCTCTTAAACTCATCCTCTGTCTTTCCCCATGCATCCTGAATATTTTGCCTGGATGCATCCTCAAGCCCCTGGATATCCAGCCATGATCCGACCTTTTCAGCCGTCCAGTCTATGAGGTTTTCTTCACCCTGCACACCTGCATTTACCGATTCAGCCAGGGCTTTTGATGTGATATTGCTTAGTTCCGGCAGAATGCTGTCCAGCTCGCTTCTGTAAGCATCGGTTACTGCATCCAACGTAAAATTCAGGCCTTTTACCTCTACATCCATCAGATCCATGGTCAACTGGTTCTGGATTTTCTGTGCCGCACTGTCATATTCTTCCTGGGATATTTCCCCGCGGTTGAGCCCTATTCTGTATCCGGAAAGAGCCATAGATGCTGACTTACTGTAATCCTCTGTCATTTCCCCTAGCTTCTGCTGCACCTCTGCCTGTACATTTTTAAATGATTCCGAATCCAGAGAGGCGCCGCTGGCTTTCATGGTCATTACCTGCAGGTCGGCATCGGATTGAGCCTGTGTCAGCTCCCTTGTGATATCGGCTATTTTCTGCTGGACCTCTGCTATAGCCCTAGCCTCATCAATGTCTATGATTCCATCTTCTAAAGCATTGCTGTAAACTTCTCCCAGCTCTTTTCCAAGAGATTCCAGCTCCCGGTTTACCGAGTTATAGATACCCTCCAGATCACCAAGGATCTCCTGACCCGTTTTATCCTCATCTTCAAAGAGTACCGACATATTGATGTGAGCGGCATACCTGGTCTGTTCTACCAGGCTTAAAGATTCGCTGATCATCGTGTCTACGGAGCTTTCCAGATTGCCAAGTTCCGCTTCTGAAAGGGTAAATCCGGCCCCCAGCTTCCATGTCATTTTCCTGATGGCATCCGATGCTTCCTGGATGCTGCCTGCTATAGCGAAGGCTTTTTCCAGCTCTTCCATGGCGCTTCCCAGCTTTTCCAGCCTGCCTTCTCCCAGGATCTGTGCAGCCATTTCATTAACCTCGCTCAAAGAAAGAGAAAGGGCTCCAAAATGAGCGGCCAGATTCTCTTTTTTTAACTGGGCATTGGCAACTTTTACTTTGGTGGCTAGTCCGGCAATCGCACCACCTGCAAGGGCTGCGGCGCTGATGGCAGCAAGAATCGGGTTGCTCATCATTGCCGTGCCAAGGGCTGATAATGCAGAGGCTGTCTGCGTGATTGTCTGGGCCAGCTTGACGGCTGTAATCGCGCTCCCTATTGCCACAAATCCTCCAGCAAGATCATCTGCATGATCAAGCATCCAGCCCCCTGCCTCCAGCATTGGGTCTGTAAACTCTGCAATAGCCGTTTTTACTTCCCCGAAATTTCTTTTTATTGTAGGAGCGGCCTTTTCTATTTTCTTGGCTATGTCTCCCGCAAGATCATAAACCTCCTGTGTGGCAAGCTGGGCTATTTCTCGCAATGGTTCCTGCAGCTGATCATAGATCTGGATGCCTGCATCATCTAGGGCTGAATTCAAAATGGCCATATCGCCCTGTAAATTATCCAGCTTGACCTGTGCCATTCTCTCTAGGGCCCCGCCGGCATTCTCCAACTTCTCCTCCAGATCTTCCCACTCGGTCTTTCCCTCAGCTACGGTCGTATTAAGCCCTGATATAAGATCATTCAGTGCATCAATATGGTTTTTCCCTCCGATTGCTGCAAGAGCTGCGTTCTGTTCCTCTTCTGTCATATCGGAAATACGTTCGTTAATGAGCTGCAATGTATCCTGAAGGCCTATAAACTTTCCCTGTGCATCAAAGGCTGATATGCCAAGCTCCTTCATCTTTTTCCCAGCTTGGCCGGTTCCGCTGGTCATGTTTATGAGTACTGCACTTAATGCATTTCCTGCCTCAGAACCTTTTATTCCTCTGTTGGCAAGCACGCCCAGGGCCGCTGCCGACTCCTCTAAAGGCACATTCAGGTTTTTAAGAGTTCCTCCTACGCCGATATAGGCCTCCATCAACTGCCTTGCATTCTGGTTTGAGACATTGTTTGCTTTGGCTGCAATGTCCAGATACTCATCTAAAGCTTCTATCTCTACTCCCAGTGCTGACATGGAATCTGTCACCAGATCTGATGTGGTGGCCAGATCAAGGGCGGTGGCCTCCGATAGTCTAAGAATCCCTGGAAGCCCTGCAATCTGTTCCTCAACCGTCCAACCTGCAAGAGCCATATATTCTAGGGCATTGGCACTTTCTGTTGCTGTTTTTGATGTGGTTTTCCCCATCTCCATGGCTGCCTGTCGGGCTTTTATAAACTGCTCATTGGTCGCATCTGCCGTGGCGGACCATGAATCCATAGCTGCCTCAAATTCCTGGCCGGTATGGACACTTGCTGCCCCGATAGCTGTGGCCGCTGCCGCCGCCATTGTCACTGCTTTCGTCACTCCCGCCACTGTTTTCTTGATTCCTCCCCACGCGGCATCAATATCGGGACCGGCCTTTTCCATAGCCTGTGTAAAGCTGACATGGTTTGCATTGGCATTAGCTGCCTCCTTTGCAATATCCCTTAATTGCCGTTTGGTCAGATTGCAGGTATTTCCAAATGACGAATCTATCATCCCTGCGATCCGTATGGCCAATTTGTAATCCTTAGAATTAGGCATTCCTCCTCCTTTTCCCTACAGCCTTTGCAATCTCCGACAATTCACTGAGGGGCAGGCCCAGAAGGAAGTCCAGGCCTGTCCTTGTCATGAGGCTGATAGAAACTGCACAATCTCTTATGAGTCCTGCATCGTCTGCTCTCAGCCCCTGGCGTAAAAAAAAGCTGTAACCATACTCCTCAATCTGACAGAATCCCTGGCTTTCATCCGGTTGCAGAAATCCATAGGTTTATGGTTGATCTTGGCTGCTACCAGCATTGCATATTGCCTGGTTATCTCTGGGTTTGACCCGGTATATCCCAGCCTGATCATATGACGGTCCAGCTCACACATATCCATCCCGTTTAGATGAAAGAGACCTGACAGGTCAAGTTCTGTAATCTCCTCTCCATCATATAAAAATGGTTCTGATAAGTTTAGTTTCAATTCAACTTTCTCTTGTTCTTCCATGTCTCTCTTCCTTTCTAGCACAGCTTTCTTACCTTTTCCAGATAATCTATGCCATCGATCCGGTAGATTCCATTCATCTTATCAAGCTCTATCAGCTTTTTCCCATCGATCTCATAGATTACTGTCGTAGCTTCAATGGTCACGCTGGATCCCATAACCTCACCCATATTTAATTCCCCCGGGTCTGTTTCTACGGCTCTCCCTTTTACCATGTAACGCACTCCTGCATAGTCTGATAGTCCTGTGGACTTATCCGTGACCTGGATTGCTCCGCGGATATTCAGGGTAGTAATCTTCATGGGGTTGGCCAATTCAAACATGGGTTTGTATGCTACACGGAAGGGGACTACCTGGGTTATGGAATCATAATGGCCCACTACCGGAACATTGTAAGAACCTGTAATTCCGGCTCCGGTAATAGTTGCAACCTTGCTTGACAGCTTTGCCAAACTCATCTTATCTGTCACGCCTACAACAAGATCTCCATCACCATCGTATACATTAAATCCAACAATAACCTCCGGTACAATCATGTTCGTAAATTCCATACTTAAGCACCTCCTCCTAATGCATTCTGAATCATGGCAGGATCAAATTCAATGTTATTGGTGATATGTTCTGCCGGTGTCCAGAAAGCAATCTTCGTGTAAAATACAATCTGACCATTCAAGATAGATGTAATAGGATTGTCCTCTTCGCTGAAGCTGATCTCCCCTCCTGCAATGCGTTCTGTACCACTTAAACTGTTCAAATACTGGTTTTCCGCGTCTACCACACTCTCAATCAGCCGGTAATTAGTTGGATCATCTATTTTCTGCTTGTAGGATAAAATAAAATGGTTTCGATACCAGCTCATCATTCTCCTGCAGCAGATCCACCTGTCTTTAGGATCCGTTGTAGAGGGATAACTGGCAGTATTGTTTCCCCAAGAGTGCCATCCATTATCATTGATTGCCGTTACAATCCCGAAAGAATTGACAAGAGCTGCCTGGGATGTATCTAAAGTTACTTCTGTCCCATCCTCAAGCACAGCGGAACTCATGTTCAAAAGTTCATTGGATGGGCTTTTGGCAGGCACATCACCATTTCTGGCATCTGTGTAAGCAGTCATGGCTGCCCATATGGCAGAATAGTCATAGACATCCTCTCCCAGCTTTACCTTAGGCCATAACAGAATTCCGTGTCGGCTGGCAAATCCCATGGCCTCTTTTCCCTCTTTCAGGCTGCTGTAGGTCTTATATTTTCCAGTATCCATATCAACTGCGCACTCACATGTAAATACGCCATTTAGCCCTTCTGTTTTTGCTGCCAGTGCTGCTGCCACCTCTGGTTCTTTTGACCACCCTGGGGCCAGGAGCAGACCCGGGACCATGCCGAATCTGGGATATATCTGGCGCACCAGTTCAATTCCGCTCTCTTTCCCGGTCATCATATTATACCCACCAATAATATCCTCTTTTGTAACCTTTGACGGATCCAACTGTGTCCCGGTTACTTTCACTTCCGTTACCGTGCCTGTCTTTTCTGTGGACAGCAGGGTAAGGTCCAGCCCTCCGGCCATATTAAACTCGGCCATATAATCCACATCCTGTTCCAGCCGCACGGCCCCCGTCTCTGAGGTGACGGACACTATAAGACCCTGCAACATAATTCCCGGTTCGTTTATCCTTACTATTTTGGAAACTACTGGAACAGATTCTCTGGAATAATCTTTTTTGTGCTTTTGGGGATCCAGCACGTTAATAAAAATAACCGGACTTATATTAAACACTTTAAAATTGGCGCTTATTGACTGGCATAGCGTATAATTCGCAAAATCACTGCAGTATCCCAGCTGTCTGACGGCCTCTCCGTAATTGTAGGCAATTATAGGATGATTGACCGCTTTTTCCGGTTTTTTAACCATATTCACAGGAGCTGTCCCGACTACAACCTGCAGCCCGGCTGTCCCGCTTACAGGGACGGCCAGCCTTGTATCCATCTCATTTGTATCTATCTGATGCAAATATGCCATGATCTGCTTACTCTCCTTTCCTGAAAAAATCCTCTGCGGACCTGTAAATGCGGCACAATGCGGAATCCGAACTTGCCAATTCCCGGTTTGCTGCTGCCAGCTTTTCTATGGGGACCAGTAATTCTCCAATCACAGATTTTCGTTTTACTGCCTCTACCAGAGCCGTTGAAGGTCCATTATTGTAAATCGTCCCCCTTGCTGCGCCTTTAAAGGAAGGACCAATATATACCTGTATGCCCGGTTTCGGACTCTCTTTTTGCACCGGTGCAATTTTGTCATCTCTTTTCTTTTCCTGCAATGTCTCCTTTTTGTCATTCATAGATATTTTATCTCCCTTCTGAAACCTGAAAAGGAAAAGGTCATGGAAATAGCCCCAAAGAAATATGGATAGGTATCTTCCTCCTGGAGTGCCCACTCAAAATCACCCTTATGGATATACTGTCTGTCCAGAATGGGATCCTTGGCAAATCTTTCATAAACTCTCTGGATCAGGTTCATGACCTCTTCATGACCTTTGTTCTCCTCTGACTGATTGTAAATACCAAAACAGATGGCCGTTTTGACCATCTGCTCTCCATTACTTCCCTTTATCTCTCCGCCTCCAATTTTTACCACTGCCCATGGGCATTTCAAAACCGCATCCTCTTCCTGATCCTCATAGTCAATAGAATCCTGATATTCACCAGCTCCGTCTTCAGCTTTCCTCCTTGGAATGGGGAGATTCTGACAGTATGCTTGGATATGTGCCTCCCCTATCCCTCCCTTCCCCTTCTGTGGCACCTGAAACAGCATATCCTTAGCAATCTCTTCTACTTCCCGGGCCAGGGCTCTTTGGAACAGCAACGGTGTTTTTGATGCCTCCATACTTATCCTCCCTTCAGTACTTTGTCTAACATCTTATTAATTTCTTCGTGAAGGCGCTTCGATATCTCATCTGCATCGTAAACGTTTTTTGCCATGCTGGCCTTGGAAGGGGAATACCATACCCGGAGTTTCTCGTAATGCGGTTTCTTTGGCTTCCCTGCATACTTTTTCATGTTCTCTCCTGGTACCCGGCTCACCACCGCTACATGGCCACTCCGGAATCTGACCACAAATCCTTCATCAAATTTTTTGCTGCTTCCCTTCAGCACATTTCCCCGCGGCCGGAAGGTGCTGTATCTCCCTTTCCCTGTATAAGGGCTCCTGACTTTCAGGCTTGTCACATGAAAATCTTTCACTTCGTGTATGGGTGAAGAGAATATCACCACTGCCTCTGTGGATGATACGGTTGCTTTCTCAATCCTGCTACTTTTAAGAGCCTCGCTCTTCCTGGCAGCTTTTCCCGCATACCGGGCTGCTATCTTCTTGGCCAGAAGTTCCCTGGTTTGCCTGGCTGTGTTGTTTACGGCTGTTTTTAATATAGATTCTTCTGACTTATCCAATATTCTGAGACTTTGTATCACCCTTCCATAATCCGTTTCGTCAACCTTTACTTCAAGAATCATACCTTCGCTGCCCCCAGGGTAATAGAATAGATCCCGCCCTCATCGATGGCATCCTCAATCCGGTATATACTGCCGTCCAGCTTTAATGTCCTCCCAATCACGGGAAGCCTTCCAAAATCGCTTCGTGCCACATAAATGAGAACCTGCTTTTCATAGATCCCTTCTATTCTTCCCTGTTCCCTCTGCTTCTTTGACCGCTCCACCACTTCCAAGCCATCAACAACAATCACCATCTCTTTTCCATCCACAACATGGGCTTCCCCAAATTCTTCCGGGTTGAGGAATACACCCCGAAGATCCTCTGCTGCAAGTTCTTTAAATCCTGGCTCCATATTCTCTTTTCTCCTTCCTCAGCCCAGCAGCTTCACAGCTATAGCTGTATCGTCTATGCCTGCTCCTGCTGCCGCATAACCAGCTGGGATATTGGAGGCTGCCGGGTCGGATTCGCCGCTTCCTGCCGTCTCCTCCTGATCCGTGATCCCGGCTCCATCGAAAAATACCGCAGTTCCCATAGGGATTGCGGTATTCCCGGTTTTTGTAATCTCAAAAACTCCACAGACATGAACAGACCCGGTTTTTCCCGGATCAATATCGGTCCCGGCCACTCCGATTCTCGTAATCAAAGGGATAATCTCTCCTTCGTTAATCTTTTCTTCCCCTGAATTTGTGTAATCCAGCGACTCTCCGCGCTGTATGTACCTTGCTTTTTCCATATGGTTCTCCTTTCTTTATCCAATGGGAACTCCTGGGTTCTTTGCCATCCCCCGGTAATCCCTCACACTAATCCCCCAGTCCAAAAAGATATCCCATGTAAATCCAAGGGTTCCCGGTGCTTCCATTCTGCGGACTGTAGGCGTCTCCTGTCCGTTTAAGTAATCCACCTGAATCCCTCTGGCGCTTGATGGGTCTGCAAACATAAACCATGGGCATGGGTTTTTCTTTGCCAGGACATTTAATACTGGAGACTGCACTACCTTTAACGGGTAATTGTGTAAAGGATTGATATCATTGTTGGCAGCCCCCGTCACCTGGGTGGACCGCAGGATAACAGCCATATCAAACTCATATCCCATAGGCAGCACAATGGTTCTCGGCGTAATGTAGATAGCCTCACCAAACTGATCTGTCTGTCCCTGCATCAGAAGGATAATGCTCTGGATAGAGGTCTGTGTCGGCTTTGAGCCTTTGTCCTCCAGGTTTTTATGATCTTTACTGAAAAGTTCTTTTTTATCAAAGATTTTATCATTGTTAAACAAAATCACATAGACCTGTTTGTCAATGGTCTTTTTTGCCCGCGCGGCATACAGTCCTGGTATTTCTGTGATAAATCCAATATCATCATTGATAAATGCCTGACGGGTCATACTGAACTGCTTCCCATAGGTCTCCAGTTTGCGGCTCGGCAGCATGTCGGTTTTTGGAATGTCTGCCTTAATCTCCCCATTTTCCGGCACTTTCAGAAAGTCACCCACTCCGCCGATCACATACTCATGATCCTTTGTGTCTTTAAAGTCACTCAAGCTCCCTTTTGTAGTAAACTCCTGGAAGGTTGTCGGAACCTGGTTGTAGAGATGGACGATGCTTTTCCTGATTGTATTATCCATGATAGCCGGAAATGCCGCCGAAGGGTTGTAGAACTGCCGGCAGAGCTCTGCATACAGGTCACTCTTATCCATTCGCAGCAGTTCATTGGCGCTTCTTCCCTCCCTTGACAGACATTCTATGCCAAGATCCCTCAGACTCATTCCCCTCATCGGTACAGGATCTCCCGGCTGTGTATGAACTGGAATATTGGAACGCATCAGCAGACCATCTGTGGCTGCATCCCTGAACTTGTCCCCTTCATCCGCCATCACTCTTACAGCAATCGGCGCACCTCCGGCTTTTAATTCTTCCAGAATCGCCTCTCTGACCTGATCCATTGTGTGCCCCTGGCGAATATGCTCTAAGGCATCAACCTGAAATTCCCTGCATATGGCAGTGATATCCTGAACCCTCTGACGTTCTGTCTCTACAGCCCTGGCCGCTATATCCTGACCGGTTTCACCAGAGGACTGCATCGTGTTTCCTGGTACGCCATGTCCCTGTCCGCTCTCCTCCTCTTCAATTTCTCTGGTCAGGCTGTCAATCTCCGCCTGCAGGCTCTCAAACTGTGCGTTTTCTTCTTCCGTAAGCTCACGGCAGGCGCTTTTTGCATTATTTACAAGTGCCCTCTGAGCTGCAATCATCGCCGCTCGTTTCTGCCTTTTAGTCATCCTTCTTCCTCCTTGTCTAAATTTTCATTTATCTGAAGCTGCCGCTCTTGTATAGTCGGCACATACTTCTCATTTTCATGTACGGTCTCTGGCCCGCTCTGCATCCCTCTTCCAACTCCCACCGTTGGGTCTGCCGGTACAGATACGATGGAAATCTCATAAGGTGTCCATCGTTTTGCAATGCTGCAGGGTCCTGTAAATCTCCCATCTGCAGATTTCTTTGCTGCTCCCACCTCTTCCCAAATATCTACCAAATACCCGACAGATACCCCTTTTAATGTTCCGCCCTTTACTTTTTGGTATATAGCATCCGATTTCTCATCCTCATCAAATCGAATTTTGGCGTGGCCGCGGTTCCTGTCGCACCATGCTTTCTCAATTTTTGCAATCACATAATCGCGGTTATGATTGAACAGTACACACCCGGTACTTTTAAGGCGTTCTAAAACCATACATCCTTCAGAATGATCCAGAATCTCCACTCCCCACCATCTGGTGTAAGGCTCTTCCGAGGAAAAGGTGATCTCTACCACCCTGTCTTCATTTTCAACAGTGCGTATGCCTCCCTGCATAGATCTCTGCATCCGCTCACTTACTTCCTCCTGCTTTTTCTTTTCCTGTACCATTGTCAGCATAGGCTTGTCTTCCCTTTCCAAAAATCACACCTCCCATATCAATTCCCTTTGATTTTCCGTAGTTAAGAATCTCTGCAATTTCATCAATCTGCTCTTTCCAGTCTTTTCCATTCTCCGCTGCAAGGTCTGCCCATGTCTTCTGCCCGGTATTAAGAGCCGTTTTATTTGCATTGGCTTCTTTGAGCGGATCAATCCATTTCTTTGGTGCCTGTATCCACGAGTGGTCCAGATAGTCCTCCTTTTTCTCCCAAAAGTCCTTAATGATGATCTTTCCCGACAATACCAAAGAGATAACAAAGGTCTCATATATCTCATCCATAATATGCAGCAGCATATCCCGATCCTCGGCATAGGTCAGTTCATCCTCGATCATTCCCTGTCTTGCGGAACTGTAATTACTCTCGGACATATCCCTGCTGACTGTCTCGTAGCTGAGTCCCTGACCGGAGCCTACCAGACGCAGCTCCTGCTTTATGTATGCTGTGGCATCCGTAGCCTGTCCTGAAGGATTGACTATATCCACAGAGTCATCAGCATTCAGATACTGGATCATGCCCGGCGTAATTGTCTTTCCGGAATATGCCTCCGGCTGCTCTCCGCTGCTTGCAGCCCTTCCTGGCCTTCCTCCGCCGATCCCTGCATTAGACGCGATTCTTTTTATGAATACGGCCAGACATGACAGAATCCTTTCCTTTACCGATACTGCACGCATAAACTCATTGGTATCGCGTATCCTCGTAATGGTCGGCGCCATATCAGATATCTCCCTAATTTGGGTTGGACGGGTCTTTTCGTAGAAAAAAATAACGTCTTTTGCTTCGATGTACACCGGGTCGTTGATTGCCATTCCGTCAATACTATACTGCCGTATAAAATAACCTACTGGCCGATTATACTGGTTGTATTCGATTCCACCGACCACCCGGTTCTTTTTTGATTTTGGACTTACTGCCGCCATATCCAGCTCATCCACTTCAAGGGCTTGCAGTTTAAACGGAACCAAGCCATCGGAGGTATATCTTTTCAGGAGCAGAATCCCTCCATCAACCTTTTTCCTGACAACTACCATCCTCATCAGGGCATCAAAACACTGGGTTCCTGTTACGTCACAGTTTCTCTGTTTGCACCATATCTTCCAGTTCTTCTCAATCATCCTGTTCAGTTCTTCACTGCCGGTATTTGCGCGGAGCCGGTATCCAGCTCCATAAACATTCCTTTTGTATGCCCTGGTCACGGAGTTCATGATATCTGAATTCCGTTCCAAATCCCTGGCCCGTGCCCGCAGTGTGTCACGGTCAAACCGATCCGTCATTTCAGCCGAATCATTAAATACACGCCAGCCTGCATTCAGCCTGTCATATCCGGCTGCATCGTAACTCCGGCCATGTTCCATAGCTCTTCGATATACCTCTCTCTGGTACCCTGCTCTCGGAGAAATCCAGCCGATCACACTATCAAGCCAGTTCATGGTTCTATCACCTCCTGTCAAAAACTGCCACATAAGTATCGCGAAGCAGAGAGCTTTCTTTTCCGGCCTGGATCTGTGCCTGGAGCCTCGACTGCATTTCAAATAATAGTTCCAGATCCGCCCTGGTCAGCTGCTTGCTCCCGATCCGGTAGGACTGCCCGCCCTTTAACACTGTATAGATAGCGTTATTCACTGTCTGGAGCTGCTCCTCTGGCCCCTTTCCAAACAAGTTATGATTGTCTTCCATATATCCCTCCTTAGTTTGCTCCAGCCAGCCAATCTTCCTCTGGCTGAATCCATACTTCCTCTTGATTGCCCTCCTCTGCTTTCGGGCCTCTCATTGGTATCGGTTCCTTCTGCTGCAGGTGCAGGCTTCTTACTCCCAGAATTTCAGCGGCTGCCATTGCATATACTTCACAGTCCAGATAGTGGTTATCAGCATGGCTATGCTTTTTCACCCATTTCAGCCTTCTTTTTCCATTGCCGGCTGTTACAAATACTTTGTGTTCTGCGGTCACCTGTTTGGCATACTCTTCATCACATCCTTTGTATACCATCCAACTTCCTTTTCCGTTTTCCTTCCTCATCCTTGCTGCAATGGAATCCTTATACTGCTCACCATCCACCCACACCAGCTTCATTCCAAATGCTTTTGAGTCTGTCTTATCTACTTTGCTGATCTTATATCTGTCCTGCATAGGATTGCTTGCCCCTTTGCATGGCAGAGCCCAGTCGGAGTTGTCGATACAGAAATCATAGGTTGCATCTGCCTGGAAGCCCGAATCAATCAGGGCCAGGTTCACGATCATCTTCCTTCCGTCTTCTGTTGGAAATTCTCCATTCATAATTTGTTCTATCTCGGCAAAAGAAAGTACCTGCCCATGATTCAGATTCTGGCTGGTAGTATATTCCCCGAATGCCCTGATGGAATAGTACAGGCTTGTCTCCTGTACATCCACTCCGGCAGTGATCAGCTCCGCCCATTCTGGAACAATAAATTCTGGTATTTCCGCCTGCCGCTGCAGCACCAGCTCCTCCGATGTCTTGAGCTTAGTGTCTTCCCATGGTTCTGCAAGCCAGGAATTGGTAAAATTCTGGAATTTTTCCGGATCGTCCTTTGAATCAAGAAACTCCTCGGCGATATCCGACCATTTTAAAAAGATGCTGTACAAAGAGGAAAGCCAAAAACCTACTGTTTTCGGTGCGCCGATTCCACGTTTTTTTACTGCTCTCCACTTTCCTTCCCGAAGCATCTTTGGCTTATCCGTATCTTCAATTTCACATCCGCATTCCTGGCAGACATATACTGCTGTTTGTGCCCGCTCGTAGTTACTCATGGTGTGACTTTCATCTTTATCAAAAATGATCTGCTTAAATTTCAGCTCAATCCACTCCCCGCAATGAGGGCATCTCACGAAATAATGCCTTACTTCATCGGCCCCGTCATGGAGATCCCATATATAGTTTGTCTTGAGTGTCGGTGTTGAGCAGGCATAGACTTTCTCCTGTGGCCGGTAGGTCTTCGTTCGCTCCAAAGCCAAATTGTAAGGCGATGCCTCTTTTTTGGAGGCACCGCCCATCTTATCAATCTCATCGAAAAACAGATATTTTATTGGCTTTGATGCAAGTTTGGAAGGGGAACCTGCCCCTCTTAAGTAAATGGTCATCGTCTGGAATTTCAGCCGCAGTTCTTTTGACTGATTTTCCCTGAATATCTTTTTCAGTTCCGGGATCAGACGGAATGCCGGCTTTAGCTTATCATTCGAGATATCTTTTGCCAGATCATCATTTGGGTAAACAATCATAGCCGGAGCAGGCGACTGGGTGATGATATATGACAGCATATTAATCAGTGCTTCGGTCCCTCCGATCTGGCTTGCCTTGCAGAAGAATATCTTCCGGATTACCGGATCATTTAGAGCATCCATGATGCCGACAAGGTAAGGCGTAATATCGTTTGACCACCTGCCTTTCAGATTGCTTGAATCATCTAAAATACGGAATTTTTCCGCCCACTGGCTGACTGTCATGATATCCGGGCTCTTTAATACAGTTTTTATGATGCGCTGAAACAGCCTCTTTGTCTTTTCTCTTGAACGGCCTCTCTGGCTCATAGATCTTCCCTTTCTTCCTCATCCTCTATATCATATAATCCCTCCTGTGTCCCATCTATTTCATCCGGGTCATACTCTGAGAGCTCCTCAAGAGCTTCATAAACAGCTTTTGTCAGGATCTGAATGGTTCTGTTAATATCCTTCTCTCCTGCTACCTGCATGGCCATTTTGGAGGGAAGAGATAGCAGCCTGTTCTTAAATCCGGTCAGCATATCGGTTAAAAATGCTTCCACATCTGCCGCCTCATGCAATTCTCTCCTGAGCCTGCGGAGCTTCAGGACTGATATGTCACGCTTAACTTCCTCATGGGAAGCCTTTACCTTCTCGATTGAGATAGATGCACTGCGCCCCACTTCCGCATTTATCTTGAAATTGATATACTCCTGTACACATGTTTCCAGAACATAGCCCCGATCCCCATTTACTGTCTGAAACATCCCATCTTTCTTTAAATTTCGGACTTGTCTGGATGAAATACCCAGGCACTGGGCCAGCTCCTTCTGATTTACCGTCAAGCCTTGTCCACCCCCTCACAAAAGCGGAAGGAAATCACCTAAATTTTTTTCTTTTACGGCCAAAAGAACCGGAAGTTCTTCGCCCCGCACCCCGGGGTACCCCCTGAGAAGTACCTTAGCCTTTTTCCTTTGACTTCCCTTGGGTTACATAATCTTTAAACGGAAAAAGACATCCTGATGTCAGAATGTCTTTCCTGCATTTAATTAGCTGATAATTTGAGGCTTTCCTAAAATATTGGCAATCGCCTCTTGAAGCACTCGTGAATAATTAATCCCAATTTTATCGGCCTCAACGCTCATCCAATAGGGAATTGTGCAATTTTTCTTTACCGCTCTGCTGTCTACCTTTTTTCGATACTCGGAAAAATCAATATCAACTAAGGTTACAATATCATCTTCTCCAGCCACAATTTTCCTGGAATATGGTTCT
The DNA here is from genome assembly GCA_022796015.1 of Hungatella sp. GTDB lineage: Bacteria > Bacillota > Clostridia > Lachnospirales > Lachnospiraceae > UBA3402. Next base: position 19,868 of record JAAWHU010000031.1, read on the forward strand.
GGAAGTTCTTTCTTTTCATCCTCCAGATCAATTCCCAATAATCCGATTGCATCTCTCGCCATTTCCATGGCCTCGGGTATATCTCTTCCTTGTGTTCCAGAATCAAAATCTGGAATTTCCACATAATACCCGTCTGCTGTCCGTTTTAAGATAATCGGATATGCTCCTTTCTTTGCCATCACTTGTTCTCCCTCCTCTTGATCCGGTCAACAAACTAATCAAACGCTAAAAAGAAGTTATCAGGCAGGGCATATACTGGGGCTTACAGCCCCAGCTTCCTGATAATTTTCTTTGCGAGCATCTCGTTAATTTCTGAATGTCTAGGTATCGGCTCAGTTCTATTCCCATCGGTGTATAAATCATGATTTGAACCGTTTCTTTTTAAATACCATCCATTCTTTTCAAGAAGCTCAATTAAGTCTCTTCTTTTCATTGTATGTACTCCTTGATTAGTTATTAACTGGTTACAATAATATTATACGCATTAAATACGCATTTGTCAATAGTTTGTACGCATTAAATACGCATAATATATTCTTACCTTCCGCAATGCCTAATCACTTTTGAGAAGGGATGAGAATTTTTTTAACAAAATTGGCAGCCGGACGCTTGAGTCCTGCTGCCATATTAGCATTTTAACTGATTTTTTCTTAGTCAACTGCCTTACCCACTTAGTGCATGATAGCATTATATCACATTTTAACCCGACATGACCCGACATTTTCAAAAAATCTTTGATTTTTTTTCCAGCAGTTGTCTTCCGTGTATTTAATTCTCCTTTTCGGGAAGATACAATTCATTTGACAGGCCACCTGAATCCAAGTAAGTCCATCGATATAACGCAATCGGAGCATGGTTCTCAGCTCCGATTGCTCTATGCTCTGTATATATTCCTCCGCCTGACAGGTCAACTCCAGAAGCTCCTCTTCCTTTCGTTCCATGATATATTTATATCGCTTGCAGAGTTTTTCTTTTTGCACATATCTGGGTTCTGGTATCCCTGTGATCTTAATCGGTCCTATTGTTCCGTCCCGCCTGGTCCCTTTTACAACATCCCCTACTACCGGAGGGTCTTTCAGAAACATTTCCAGACTGTGGATTCGTCTCTGTAGATCTTGTATCTCTGCCTGTACAGCGCAGAGCTGAACCAGTATCTCCTTGTTCAATCTTATCTCCTCCCCTCCTGTTATTGCCGCATTCCCCGACATGATCCGCCTCCCCTTCCCTCTTTCCCTCCTCCATAATCTGCCGTTCTATCTCTTTTATCAGCTCTGCTAATGCCATGATTCCTCCTACAGATAGGACTTTCCATAGCGTGCCCGAAAGCTCTCCCTGCTGCCGATCCTGGCCTCATACACCGCCTGGCCCAGCATCTTTGACAGCTTCTCTGCCATGATGTTATTGTGGATGGATTCCGTACCAGTACCCATGTTATGGCACCGGTTACAGGAAGGGACTTTTAGGCCGTCCTCCTCAGCCAGCTTCCTGCTGCCACTCCCAGATATCAGGTGGTGCTCACACTCTGCCGGCCTGCCACAGAAGAAACAGATCTTTTCATTTTCCGTCACAATGCTCCTTGTCTTTTTCACTTCTTACGCTCCTCCTGCTTCCTGTACCTTTACTCAATCTCTAATTTTCCCCATTCAGCTGGGCTCCTCTGGCTGCATGTCTCCAGAATGCACGAATATATATTTTCTTCATTCCCTTGGAAAATACAGTCATTGCAGGCCGTTATCCCACAGTATCCTCTTAACATATCATAGGCCTCCAGGGCTTTTCTGTCCATTTCTGCTCTGATCATCACGGTTCCTCCTCCTGATCTAAATAAATATATTTTAAAATCTCTGCACATCCCAGAGGAATAAGGAAACTGCCTTGAGGCTCCCATTCCTCCCAATGTTCTGCAAACTCCTCCAGCGTATCATGCAGACAGATGCCGGCCTGTAGCTCTGTGATAAACATCGTTTCCATTACGGCTTTGCCGGCGCTGTCCGGCCAGTTATAGAGGTGGAAGGCCCGTCTGTTGTCATAATCCCACAAGGATAAGGTAAGGATGTGGTCATCTATGGGCCAGCCGGTCTCCCTGATCTTTGCCTCCACAAGTTCAAAATTGTACTCTTTCATAGTATCCTCCTTACTCTTTTAAGAGCTCCAGAGCATCCAGGATCATCACTCCGTCCGCAAATCCGGCCAGGTAGGAAAGAACGGACTGTTCAATCTCCTCTTCATCCAGGGCCTCCCTCAGCTTCTCCAGGATCACATTCTGCTCCGGCGTTAATCCCATAGCTCCGCATTGAGCCTCCAGCTCTGTAACCTTATCTACCGCCCTGCTGTAGTCCTTGTCATATTTTTTAACACTAAGTACTGACATCTCCATTCTCTTGATGGCTAATGGCTTAATTGCTGATAATAATCTATCTTTCATGACGCAATCCTCCGCTTTTGCTTTATATTACTCCTCTTTCAGGACAAATCCCCTTCATCGTTCTCAGCATCTAGCCCTTCGCTGTATTGCTCTGCACAGGCCCTGCTGTCTGGATAAAGAAACATACATGCGCTTCCCGATATACTGCATCCATATCCATGCCATTCATCTATGTGGCATGCAGCTTTACATTTTCCTGCTGCCATTTTACCCCTTCTCATCCATCGTTGCTTCAAACATGGTCATCTGCTTCCCTTCCGGCTCAAAATTCATCCATAGGATCTCTGTCTTTTTGGATGCTGTCTGGGAATAGCTTACTGCCTCTTCCCGGTGCCAGTGCCGGAGCCGGTCCTGGTACAGAGGGTTGTCATACCCGGAGATCAGCACCGGCCCCTTGTGATCCAGGAGTGCATCCAGAAGCTCCTCATGATCCTGATCTGACATCTCGCAGCGATACTGCTTTCCATGCCTGGTGCTGAGTATATAGGGTGGGTCAGCATAGATCAGGACATTGGGAGAATGAAACCGCCGGATCAGATCCACCGCCGGCATACACTCAATCTGAACGCCTCTGAGGCGTTCTGCTGCTTCTAAAATCCTCCTAGGCAGGTCACACCAGTCTCTGGCGGCATAAGCCCGCTCCCGGCCCTGAACATCATTCTTCCAGCCCACCTTCTCTCCGTTGGTGCGGAAACCATGGCCCATGCTAAGGCGTATAAAAAAGTTTACTGCTCTTTCCAGTTTATCCTCCGGCTGTGAAACGAAAGCCTCATTGTAAACCTGCCTGGCATAAGGCGTATAGTAGATTTCATGAGCCAGGCGCTCCGGCTCTCTCCTGATCTGTTCAAACAGGTTTGCCACATTGCCGTCCAGATCATTGACCGTCTCAATATGGCTCCTGGGCTTGTTAAATAAAACGGCTCCGCTGCCAAAGTAAGGCTCCAAGTAACTGTGGTGTTCTGGAAAGAATCCTGTGATCCATTTGGTAAGGCCCCACTTGCTTCCTGGGTATTTTAAGAGGGCTCTCATTCCATTCCTCCTTTACTGGCTTCCAATATAATCCTTCATCTTCTGCTGCCCCGGTATCTCTTTTTTCTCCAGTTCTTTTATAATGTTCTCCAGAATCCTGACCAGGCCTTTGGCCTCCATCTTGGCTGTGGCATAGTAGCTCTTTTCCAGGGCAGTCCCAATCTTTTCAAGCTGCTCCCCGGCCTCCTCCTTCAAGTGTGGGATCCTGCTGTCTTTTTCCGGTACTCCTGCCGCCCCGGCTTCCAGTTTATCCTGCTGCTTTTTGTCCCTCGGCGGGACCGTTTCCTCTGCTTCTTCGTCCTCTTTTCCTGTCTGATCCTGTATCTGCTCTTCCGGCTCCTGCATCGGGGCAGGCCCGCCGGCGGCATCGGGCACCTCGCCGGCTTTCTCCTCTTCCTTTGGAGATTCCTTTTCTTGCACCGGTGCAATTTTTTCTTTTTCCCGGTTCTCCGGGCTTTTCTCTTCTGGTTTCTTCCCGGCAGAAGGCTGTTTCTCCGTCTTGGCAATCCCTACCACAGGAGCGCTCTTCTTCCCGGTCTTCCCGGTGCTTTCCGGAAAGTCTTCTAGGTACACCGCTTCCCAGTCTCTTTTGGCATCTCCTGAAAATCCGTCCACGTACAGGCTTCTTAAGCACTGGCACAGCTCCTCCCATGAGAAGGCCTGCTTCCCTCCGTTTCTAATGTTCAGCAGCTCCGGGTTCTGATCCCTTCCCCTGAGGGTAAGCATCAGCCGTCCCTCTCCCGCCACCCGCATCATTTTGACGGCGCTTCCCGCCGGCGCCATGGCCTCTGCTATAAGCCGGACCGTGTCCTCCCTCTCCGTTAAGGCCTCATACAGTTCCTGGTATTCCTCGACTGCTGTATGGTAGTATTCCTTCAGCGCTCTGGAAAGAAGGCTTTCCTCCTGATCTTCCCGTTCCTCTGCCAGGATCTCCAGATCAGAGGTTTCCTGCTCCTTTGCCGCCTCCCTCTTGATCTCCTGGATCTGGGCCCTGGTGGCCTCCGCCGGGATTGCTTCCACTACCTCGTCTGTTAAAGTCAGCATGTCCGCCAGCTTTGCCATTCCAAATCCCTTAAACCGGGCCTCCAAACGGTCGGAGTAGCCGCCCTCGGAATATCTCCGGTTGATGTTTATGTACCTGGAGACATAGGTCTCCGTCAGGCCATACTCCGCTTTGGCAAATTCGGTTACGGTTTTATAGCCGGACTCCTCCAGGATATCCGTATCCTCTGCCCTCCGCAACAGGTATCCCAAACGGACAAATCCCTCTGCCTGGTTGGATACCTCACGATCCGTTGCGGCTTTAAATTCCTGATAAGTGCTGATATTCTGCAATCCTTCCACATTTTCCTCCTATACTGCCTCTTTCCGTTCTTCTGCTGCTTCCCCGGGATCTTCCGCTTCCATGAAGTCCTCCATGAGGCCGTTTAAAACTCTGGTGTTGCCCTTATCTATAAGCTCCCGGATATTGGCCTCTCTCAGCCTCCTGCTGGCCTTCTCCCTCCGGCGGTCCTCCTCCTTCATCCTGCCCCGGATCACCTTCTGCCACTTTTTTAAAAAGCTCCGAATTTCTTTGATCCCGGGTTCTTCATCATAGAAAGACCGGTGCTGCCTTATGGTCCCTCCGGGCTCTACCTCTATGGTGTAGTAGGGAATATCCGGTTCTTTTGTCCTGCGCAGGAAGCAGATATAGGTCTCATGGCGCATAATCCTCTCAAAGTACCGCTCTGAAGAACCGGCACAATGATGAAGGGTATAGCCTTCCTGGGAGATATCAGCCAGGCTCTTTGGCACCAGGATTCTGTATGCTTCGTCTTCATATTCAAGCAGCTCCCGGACTTCCTCCAGATTCTCCTCGGCTCCTGGGTACTTCCTCCGCATTTCCTGCGCTGTGTGCTCTGCCAGTTCCTGGTTATGCTCCAGCTCCTCCATAGCCCGGAGCTTCCTCAATTCCTCCACAGCTTCGTCATGTCTTCTTTTCAGCTCCCTTGGACGGCATACCAGGAGGTCGGATAGGTTTTTCTGTAATTTTTTGCACATGTCCAGGTAATCTGTCCACTGCCCCAGCACCTCCTGGCCCGTTTTTCCCGGGTAGGATTCTTTCTGCTGGCGCCGGATGTAGTTCATGATTTGTTCGGGAGAAAGAATGTCTCTGAGGCCGTCCGTGATTTTGGTGTCGATTCTGTTTTCTTCTGCCCACAAGATAAATTCCGTACTGATTTTTTCCCCCTCTTTTTCTGAGTATTTCATCCAGTGAAGTGCAATCCTCCCGCCGTCCAGATCCCGGAGACGGTTGATCTTCTGCCGGTCCCTGAGGCCAAAAACATCTTCTATGGTTTCTCCTGTCTTGCACAGGGGGCCGTTGTATGCATGCCAGTATGTAGATATATCCCTAGTGCTTTCCGTCAGCAGGCGCCTGAACCTTCCCTTTGCCAGGTACTCACAGAGGCCGATAAACTTCTTGTCTGCCGTCGCTACCATGGCCATGTTATAATCCATAGGGATCCCGTCTGCTGCTGCCCTTTCAAACACCCGTTCCCATGGCTGGAACACGGTTCCGCCCAGGGCCTCCCGGATTCCTTCCGGGTATAAATACCCCTCCTTAAACTTCCGGTTGGCCTGGTTTGTCCTTTCAAAGTCTGGTTCCCGATACCAGCATATGTCAGACCACGGGGCAAATTCTTCCCACTGATTTTTTAGCCTTTGGGAGTAATAGATTTCACATGGATGGGCTTTATAAGTACGGTGAATAATCAGCCGGATCCCCTCCGACAGCTCTACATGCCTCCCTTCCTTGTCCCAGGTAATCCTGACATCCATATGCCTTCCTGCACTGTCCTTTTCGTCCATATTTTGGAGGAGGATGACATGTACCTCTTTCCTGATCACGCGCTTCCCTGCCTTTATTTTCAGTTTTTTGCGGCAGGAAGGACAGGTGATAAAGCCGTCCTCCTGCAGGCCGGCTCCTGCCCCTTCCAGCTCCTTCTCTGTATGCTCTGCCCGGCAGGCGGTGCAGAACCACCGGCCTTTCCCTCCTTTTGCCCGGAGCAGGTAATCCTCCCCGCCGGAGACCCTGTGTATCCATTCCCGGATATCCCGGGGAAGGGGCGGGATCCGCCTCATCTGATCCAGCATTCTTTCCCGCTTTCGGTTTTCATATCGTTCTTTTTTGTCCTGGTTGTACCGGGACTCATGCTCCTCAATAATCCCAAAAGCGTTTCTATTCCCTCCCGGAGTATCAAGAAGACCCCTTACGGTCTCTTCGTCCTGTCTGCTGTCAAAGCATACCTCTCCCTCATGCCAAAACCAGGTGCTGTAGTATCCTGAAGCCGAATATCCATACAGGGTCAAGAGTTTGCGCTCCGCCCACCCGTCGGCTTCTGCGTTTTGGGACTGGTATCGGTTTGTCTCTGCATCCATGCAGTAGCGGCCGATATACTTACCGTCCAGAAAACAGTCCAGCACCAGCACCTTTCCTGCTGCCTGGACGGTGATGGTTCCTCCCTTCTTCCTTTCCGGCATTTTTACGGGAATCCCTTCGATCTCCTTTTTCTTTATCATCCTTCCGCCTCCTGAAGCTCCCGGTTTTTTAAGGTATACCAGACACCAGGCTTTATATTTTTCTGGACCTTAACTACCTTTGCATCCGTGATCCTGCCCTCATCCTCCTCACACAGCAGCCCCAGGACGGAGCCGGGTACCCCTTTTACCAGAGGGCACCTCCCCCTGGCTATGGCCACGTCATGCTCCGTGCGGGCCCACGCCCGGTCCCTGGCAGTCATGAGGTTTTCACAGGAAAGCTCCCACTGCCTGGAAGGGTGCTTCACAATGTACATCATAGCTCTTGCCGTAAGCTGCAGGACTGTCAGCTCTCTTATGAGTGTCAGCTGGGTACAGGCGATCCTAGTATCCTCTTGGCATTCATCAATGCTTCCTGCTGCCTCGACTTCAAAATACCGGCTCCCTCTCCCCGGGGGATACCACTTGAAGCATTCCAAGGGATATTCCGCACAATGCAGGCCTGCGGTGGTGCACTTTGAGCGATCCTCGTGTATGGTCTGGCCTGGTATGTACTGGAATATGCCTTTCCCGAAGGTGCATGTCAAATCCCTTTTGAATCCCTTATATGCAATCATGACTTCCCTCCCAGGTAATACTGCGTAATGATCCTTTTTGCCTTGGCCATTCCTGGAATCCCCAGTGTCACCCGGTAAGATATCTTTGCTCTTTTTAGGATATCCTTATCTACGTTCCTCGCGTTTTTGAGGCTCCAGGTAAGGAGGGCAGCCATGCAGCCCTTTAAACTTCTTCCCTTCCTTCGGACAGCCAGCGCCATGGCGGGATCCTCCGAACAGCGGATCCCGATGTAGGTGATCCAGTCCTCCATGATTCCGTAGGGCTTTAGCTCCCTAGTCTCCACATCCAGCTTACCGAATGCGGCAGTAAGAGGAGTGGAAAGCTCCTGGATGTCTCCGTTTATGTAGTCCTTCACATCTTCCTTGTCAATGCCGTTTTCTAAGGCAAGAGCCATGAGGGCTTCATCATCCCCCTCCTTCAGCTGTGCCGCGGCGGCCCGGTTTAACTCCTCGTGGGAATCAAATTCTCCAAATTTATCGAACACGGTATTTTCCCCTCTTTCTTCTTTTTCTTCCTTTTTTTCCGGGAACGCGCTCCTCTTCCTGGGTATCACTCTGGGTGAGGATCTGCACATAAGTCATGGTCCTTATGGGAAGGGGACGCTTTCCGGCTGCCTCCACCCGTACCAAATGCGGGTATTTTTCTACTACCCGCACGGCTGCCTTTACCGGCACCAGAAGCCTTTCGTCTTCCCGGAGCTTTACCAGGATCTCGCAGGTGAGGATATCACCCACCTGAAGACGCTCCTTTAATTCCCGTATGTCTGCTGCCGTGATTCCCTCTTCCTTCATCCTGTTTCCTCCTGTAATCCTTCTTCATGCAGAGTGGTGTGATGCCAGGCAAGCTCTATGGCCAGCCGCTTCCACACCTCGGCATTCTTTACCGGCTTCCCTTCAGCGTTTTTCCAGCCCCTGGACTCCCACTTTGCAAGCCAGCCGTTTTTTATGGGATCCAAGACATGGCCTGACTCTGTAAAGAGATGTACCTCGCAGGGCACCCGCAGGATCTGGAACGCCTCCAGCACGGCCTGAAGAACGTTAGCGCTCTTGTCTGCTTTTCTCTCTTTTCTGAATTCCTTTTTATGGAGCTTTCCTTTCCGGTCCTCGAACCGGAGCATGGCCCAGTATCCCTCCGGGCTCCCGCCGATCTCCATGTCTACCTCATACATTCTTTAATCCCTCCTTTTGATTCTCAGCAGCGTATAATGCCGGTACGGATATCCGGTCACCGGATTGATCCCCTCGTGCACCGAATCCTGATCCAGATAAAATCCTTTCGGCACGCGTATCCCCTTCCAGGTATTCCACTTTTTATATACTTTCTTTTCCGGTTCTGGAACCGGGAGGTTTTTGGAAGCGGAGTAGGACGCATCTTTCAGCCTGGGGTCTGTTTTCGGCGTTTTGGTGATATATGCTGCAAGGTCTCTGAACTCTCCTTTTGCATACATCAGCTCATTGATTACCTTCCCCTTTTTCCAGGCCTCTGCAAGGATCACGTCTGTATCCGGGTACCGGTTGATTACCAGGTGGATATGCCAGCCATTTTTCGTCCCTACCTCAATGTTCCGCATCCACTTCAATTCATACCCCCGCTTTTTATACTGCCTCCTGACTTCCCGGATAAACTTTCTGAAATCCGCTTTTGCAGCTTTCATGTCGGCCGGCCGCTCCCCCCTCCGGTAGGTCAGATCCGTGAAGTAGTCATGGATGTCAAAATGTTCCCGCAGCTTTCTCCTGGCCAGCTTCTCCCGGTTGTACTGGTTGATCTTTTCCATCTGCTCAGGGGTGGGCTTTCTTCTCTTCATGCGGCTCTGACCCGGCGCTCCGTATCTGGCAGTATGGAACTCCTCCACCTCTATGGCATTCTTAAAATGATACCGTTTTCCTGTGTACGACATTCTCTCCCCCGGTCCTATCTTTAATATCCTTATCAAGTTGAAAAGAGGCCCAAAAGCCGCTTATTTTCTTGACTTTTCAGCCGTACACAGATATAATAAAGGTGTGTTTATTTGGTCTGTGTAGACTTATGGCTGCCGGCGTTATCCGCGTAACGCTGGCAGCCCTTTTTTAGTTGTCAATGTTCCTTTTGTGTTCATGCCGTCCCCCTGAATATCAGGCCAGGCATGTCCTTTTTCAGTTCAAGGAATTCCTCCTTTGTCAGGGCCCAGCGCTTCCTGTATCCCTCCTCTTCCTCCAGCTCCGTCCTGCATTCCTCACAGACTCTGCCTTCTCCCGGATAGTTCACGCCTTCCCCACTGTCCATATAGCACCCGCACCGGGCACATCGGTTTCTATGTGCCATTCCTGCCCCGCCTCCTTCTCCCCCATTGTGATACTGCCTGCCAGATAAAAAATCCCGCCGCAAGGGCTGCCAGGCATTCCCCGCCATAGGCAGTCTTTCCTTCGCGCTCTATGTATGCCAAAGGCGCACAGTAACCATAGATACTTACGGCCATAGCCGCCGACAAGACCGGGGGAGCCGCCCGGCTTCCAAGGAACCGTCCCGCGGCCTGTACCACCTGATCCCGCGCCTGCAGCAGGGACAGAGATACCCCTGCTGCCCGATCTCTGCCAGGGCGGATACGTTCCAGCTCTGGCCACACTTCATGCAGAATAACTTTCGTACTTTCTTCATGTCTCATTCCTGTACCTCGTTTATGGCTCTAATCCATTTTGATAACCGGCGTCACATCTCCTTGGACTGCTGGTAGCTGTCCGTTCCATTTGTCATATTTCTTCTGCTCCAGAAGCTCTGGTGTGAGAGAATCCGCAATCTTGCGGTTTGCTTCTGCCTCCGCCTGGGCCCTGATCCTCACAGCCTCTGCTTCTCCTTCTGCCTGGATCTTTTTCTGTTCTGCCTGAATCTCAGCCTTCTGCCGCTCCTGTTCTGCCTGGATTAAGGCCACCTCTCTGTCTTTCTCTGCCGCCCGGCGGGCAATCTCCTGTTCCTTTTCTGCCACTGCAATGGCGGTCTGCTTGTCCAGCTCTGCTTTCTCAGCATCCTGTTTTGCCTGCTCTTTGGCCTGGATCTTGGCATACAAGGCATCATCCAGCTGGACGTCTATAATCAGAGCGCTGGAGATATTGATTCCATATTCCTCACACAGCTTGCTGTTTAAATACTCTGTAATGGCTGTGGAGACCTCGGCTCTCTTATCGGAATAAATATCCATTACTGTAAATCTGGGGGTAACCTCTTTTACATAGGCGATAATGGAATTTTGCACCATGCTGTCTACAATGGATTCTCCGTCCATGCCGTTAAACCTGGTATAAAGATCCACTACCCTGCTGCTGAGGAAATTATAATTGACTGTCATGTTCAGCTTTACCATGCCGCCATTAGCGGGGGCATCTATATGCCAGTCGGCATGCTCCTTCTTTCCGTAGTCCTCCGGACTGTTGCTGAACACAATCTGCTGCTGGGATACCGGATAGTTTTTCACCTTGGCCATAGGGCCAACAAAATGCCAGCCAGGGCTGAGAGTGGCTTTCCGGACTCCTTCCTTTGCTGTCCATACCACTCCGACTTCGCCCTGGTCTACCTTTTTCATCGACTTTACCGTATAGGAAGCCCCAAGTACCGCTACTGCCATGATGATTAAAGCCACCTTCTTATTCATCTTTCTCCTCCTTTAGGTCATATTCCTTTTCAAATGTTCTTTTATCTCTCTGGATGCTGATCCACACCTTGCTGCCTATCCACAATATCAGGATTCCGGCCAGGCACAGAATGAGGAAAGCACCAATCCATAGGATCCACATGGGCTCTTAGCTACCTCCCTACACTTCCACTTGCACGCACTTTTCCACACCGTCATATGTAAGATTTAATGTCTCCCCAGCTTTATCCCTGATGACGGCTTTGTTTCCATTCACTTCCAAGGTAAAATACCCGTTTACAAATCCATTATCTGACATCCACCTGCGGAATACGTATTCAGCTATGCTCCTGCAGCCTTTTATCATCAGATGGTCCACCTCCTTCCGCCGTCTGTCTTTGATCCTTCTTCATCGCTTCACTTAAAGCCAGTATGTAGGCGGAAAAGACTTGGAACTGCCGCTCTCTGGAGTTCCCGGCTGCTTCCACAAGTATCTCTACTGTAGAATTAGCCGTGATATCTATCAATTCGGCTGGCTTAAGACCTCCTCCTGCCATAACTGTTTGAGAGACATGTCCCTCTTCTCCTGCTTTACGGATTCCTACTGCCACGATCATGTCACATGATTCAAGCTTTATGGTTCTTGGTCTTTGTCCTTCAAACTCTGACCTGATGGTTGCTTCTGTCATTTTGCTTCTCCTTTCATTTTGATGTGGAATCTCTTTTTTTCTTCCCACTTAAGTTCTATTTCAAGGCGTTCTTTGTAATTGGAGTAGTACCTTGCGGAAACAATGCATTCAATCACGTTATCGGCTGTATATTTTTCTAATAACGGAGTCTGATCAAATTTCTCTACAGCCTGCCGGATCTGTTCTAAAGACTCCCTCAGTATTTTGTTTTCGATCTCCAAACGATCCACTTTTTTCAAGATATATCCCCCTTCATCCACCTCTTGGCATTGCAGTTACCTGTGCTTTAATTTCTTTAAGCCGCCACATCTCAAATCCTTCCGTATCGAAGAAAATTGGGCTATTCTTTTTTGTAGGATTACTTTTGCTGGCAAAATTCTGGTTACGGCTGTGATATGCATACATTAAATATTCCTGGGGAAATCCCATTTTTTGGAGCTCAGATATTCTCATAATCGGCTTTGGGTATTTCACCTTCTCTCACCTCCTTCTTATCTGGTGTCTGATCATTCTCTTCAATTTACTGATCTTAGGGCTGTACATGGCGCTCCGCTTCCTCTAAAATCCCTGTTGCTATTCCCCACCCTTCCTCTTATACTGTATGTACAGGCCGCTGGCGCGGCCGAGTACGGAAGAAAGGAGAACCAGCAATGGCAACATATAAAATATCTGACTTGTATAACATACTCAGCGAACTTGCCAATGATGGATATGAATATGTTAATATTGACCTTATTGAGGCAGTCGGTGAAGAACCCGAATCGTTATCCCTTGACGCAATTGAAGATTCTTTTAGCACAGTTAATGACTCTGTTGAATGTTGTACTATCCCAGAAGATTACTCTATCCACAATAAACTTACACGCTCTATCAGACCAACTGACTATTGTTGTGAAATGAATTTCACCTATGAAGAACTGGGAACCATACATCACGCAGCCACTAACGCACTCGAATACTTCAGCGACCTACTCAAAGATCCTTCTCAGCCAAAAGATATCGTAAAAGAAATTAAACAGTCTTCTGTTGAATTGCGAAATCTCCAGGCTAAACTTGCACATTTTTTAAAGCGTCTTCACTGAACATCTAACCCTTTTGCCCGAAATGCGTGCAATGCGCGCCGCCGCCTTTCGGGCTATTTCTTTTACAAGATCCTCTTCCGCTTTTCCTGCTCCTGTTATTGTCATCTGGATCTCAGACTTCCTTGGCATTGCATTAGTATGCATCCCTAACGGAAACTTCTTCCTTATAAACATTCTTTCCCTCCTCACTGGCGTGGAAATGCTTATCCTGTTCCACGTCTACATTCATGGCATCTTATGATTTCTCCCAATTCGTTTATTTGTTGCTACTGATTCATCCAGCTAATATACCAATGTCATTTACTTAAGCCTTCCCTCCGTTAAGTTAAGGCTCCGCTCCCTCTAAAATCCCTGTTGCTATTCCCCACCCTTCCTCTTATACTGTATGTACAGGTCACTGCCATGGCCGAGTACACAAGGAAGGAGGATCAGCAATGGGATACTTACCTATTCCAGTAGACATGTATTTTGAAGACTTTGCGATGGAAGTCCTGGAATACAATGTACTAAACAATAACAATGTGATTGGCACTTACCAAGGTCTTTCCAACAGTGATGAAGATGGAACATATATCGGATTTAAGATGAGCGACCAGCCATTAATTTCTGTTGGTAACACTTTATGTACAGTTGATGGATTAGAAGAATACCAAATCATCAAGGTTTCCTATGACCGTTATGAAGACAAGCCAGAATTACTCAAGGCATATTATTGATTTTTTCCGCTATGTGCAGATAAAATTTTCGTGCGCTTTGAGCAATAAAGCTGATTGTTTCTCTCATTTCTTCTGATGTAGCACAATCAGCTTTTATTCTCATTTCTAATACAGTTCCTTTTTCATTTTTGAAAACTTTCTTTTCAGAAAATGCTCCCAATATCTCACCCCCCTTCAATTATTACCTCGCCTCCTTCCTAAGCTCTTCTGTCTGATGCAAACAAATAGTCAAAATCATATTCTGGAAACAACTCAGCTTTTGTAGCAATATCATTTATTTAAGCCTTCCCTCCGTTAAAATTTGTCTTGCTCCGCCATCTCTCCTGCCTTATACTGTACTCACAGGCTCCTGCCAGAGCCTAATACAGAAGAAAGGAGACTATCATGGCAAATTATATTAATCCTGAAATCGCTGCACATAATATTGCATCAGCATTTTGCCAACATGAAATACAGAATCTTCCAGAATCTGCTTTCGCTCCTGGTGATATTAAATATTCATGTACTGCAGCCCAAAAAATGTGGGAATTGTATTCCAATGTCTATGATTTTGTATTTGATGCCGCTATGGATGAAAATAATTCTTCTATGCATGATGAATAATTAAATTCATCCACTTTCCTCAATGGGTCTTTTTTTGTCATGTTGCTCATGACAACTCCCATTGAGGAAAATAAATATTCTATCTCCTTCAAATTGAATTTTTCTTTGTCTAAATAATCAAACACATAGTTAGCTGCTTGGGCAATCTTATATGGATTAACTCCATTTTGTTTCATATGTATAATATGCCTGTTCATCCTTCACCCCCTCTCTAGGCCCCAATATCATCTACTTAGTCCCTTTTTAAGATGGCGGTTGCTGATGATACTCCTTGGATTATCATGCTGTCTGCTTTGGGGGATTGCGTGGCTGGCTAATCTCCTGCTGTGCCAAAATACCCATAATAAAAATTCTTACCTTTTCAACAGTGCTTTCATCATTGATTTTTTCAATATCAGCTTTTAAAGTTTCTTGTGCTTTAGTCATCACTTTTCCTCCTTTCTGTTGCTTTTAGCAAAATTATATATTGCTTTAAGCAATTTGTCAAGCTATTTTTCAACATTTAGTATTGACATAAGCAATACTATTTGCTATGCTAATTTCAGTGAGGTGATAATTATGATTTGTGAAAGATTAAAAGTTCTTCTAAAAGAACTTGGAATGTCTCAGAGACAATTTGCCATAAAAATAAATCTTGATGCTGGTTATTTCTCCAGAATCATGCAAGGGAAAGTCAATCCCCCTGACAGAATCCTTTTGTTAATTGAAAATGTATTTAATGTTAATAAAAATTGGTTAGAAAATGGTGAAGGGGATATGTTCTCGAATCAAGGCATTTCTCTAGCAAAAAAGCAAGTTTTAGAATCTATTGACACCCTTAATGATGAACAAGTAAATGCAGTTTCTTCATTCATAAAATACCTAACCGAAAATAAAGAGAAATAGCACATATATACCAATGCAGGAATGAAATCCACTCCTGCACCAGCCCACATGGTAGTGGATAATACATATTTTCCAACGTTATACATCAGCAACCGCCATCTTAAAAAGGGACATTCGTTTAGGACTGGAAGCCCTAAAAAAGGAGCAAGAAGAAGGGGAATAGCCCCTTCTTTCTGCATATTTATTGGCTCTTATTCACTGGGTACACAATTCCGAAAAGGGAGTAACATTATTGAAGATTTCCCTAAAATCAAACCTAAAAACGCAAAAATCTTTTCCGAAAAAATTGATCAGGAAATTGACCGTTTCCGTTCCTACTATGAGCAAGGGGTGATTTCTGCTGAAAAATTTGTAAAGATCGTCGATGCGATAAAAAAAGGAAAATAATTTTTTACTGCTCCGCAAGGCCTTTGGAACTTCCAGAGGCCTTTTCAATCGCCATCCAAACAATAATCTACTTCTATGACTGGGCCATCTGCATTGGGGGATTGCGTGGCTGTTCATATCCTAATTCTGCCATAGTGGTCATCTTGCCAGCTCTGAAACCAGCAACGAATACTTCTAATATATCTGCTTCCTGGTCGGGCATATCTTTTATACTTTCAATTATTTGTATCTTTTTTCCACTTTGCATTTTATTCCTCCTTTCTACTTTTCTGAGATAAGAATATCATTTCTTAGATAAGTTGTCAATATTATTTTTCTTGACTGAGAAAAGTTTTTCTGGTAAACTTGCTTTGAGGTGATGAAATGGAATTAAAAGATA
>JAAWHU010000032.1 GCA_022796015.1 Hungatella sp.
TATAGTATATATACTATAGTTAAGCCGCACATAAGGAGGCCTCTTATGCATATCAATCCCAGAACCATGCTGTACATACTGACGATTGCCCAGGAGCAGAATTTTTCCCGGGCCGCCGAAAAACTGTTTATCTCACAGCCTTCTTTAAGCCAGCACATTCTCAGAGCCGAAAAAGAACTAAATGTGTCCCTGTTCCGCCGGGATGTAACCCCTCTGGTTCCAACCTATGCAGGAGAACGGATGATTGCTGCTGCCAGAGAATTCTTCCTCCTGGAGGACCGTCTTTCACGGGAGATGGAGGATATCGCCGGAGAACGGGTGGGACGCATCACCGTAGGCGCATCGGTCACCCGGGGCGCTTACATTATTCCGGGCCTGTTCTCCTCCTTCAAAAGGGAATATCCGGAAGTGGAACTGATTTTGAAAGAAGGCTCCAATGACATGCTTCTTGACCTTGTCTTTAGCGGACAGGCTGATTTTGCTTTTGTCGGCTCTGCCGATTCAAATTTTGAACAAATTTCTCTCAGGAACGATGAACTCCTTCTGGCTGTGCCCAAGGCCCATCCTCTCCTTCAATCCCTTCCGCCGGATACCTCCTCCGTCAGGCTGGAGTTGTTTAAGAACCTTCCCTTTATCCTTCTCCACAAGGGGCAGGCCCTCCGCAATATCGCCGACCAGATTTTCAAAGACCATGGCATAAAGCCTCTTGTGGCATACGAGACCCACAGCTATGATATTGCCTGCCAGATGGCGGCCTCCGGCTTAGGATGTACCTTTATAATAGAAAATGCCCCCTTTTATCATGAGGGAGCATCCAAGTTTCATCTTGAAAAGGGGATCTATTCCTATCCGCTGCTTATGGTGTACAGAAAAAATACCTATCTGTCAGCCCCGATGAAGCACCTGATTGGTATGGCACAAAGGATATTTTAATTTGACCGACAATCATAGGATCAAAAATGTTGCAGCTGCCGGGCGCAATGCAAGTCCTAAAGGAACTGCCTTCTCTTTGGGAACAATACATTGAGCGGCTGTCCGAGTATATGGAATCCAGCGAAAAAAGATATAAAAACCATGCCGTCACAATCCGGCGCTGGGCGAATACTGACAAAAAGAATTTCATGCCCCGCTGCCTCTGTCTCTGCCAGCAGAAAGCACGGGAGGAACGGAGATACCTCTATGATTACACTTTTGCCACTGATAACGGCAAGAGGCAGGGATTCAGACAGGCACCGGCTTTCGGCTTGTAAAATCAGGTGGGTTATGGTAATATCTGGAGATACGAAAACGCAAGGGAAAGCAGGTGGGAAATATGAATTTTGAACTGCTGGCAGAACGAACAAGATTTTTGATTTTGATTGGAAAGTATCAAGTATAAAAAGTACATACGGATAATAAAAGAATAGAAAAGATTTATAGTTGTTTAAGAACCTTCGTTCCGCAAGCCAACTCTTCTATGACAAAACCTGCACCTCCTTATTCCCTGCCTTTATGGGATGCCGAATCACGGTCTTTAATTTCTCCGGCGCCACTTTTCTGGCATCGCTCAGATAAATCTCATGATGCAGACGCTTGTCAGTAAGATCCAGCTCATACCCCTGCTGTTCCATGAACTCATGCATCATCGAAACCGTCGCCGGCTCATTATCATAACAACCAATATGCATACACTGGACGCATAGCCCCTCATCATAGGTTAAAAACTCCACCTTAGAGAAATCCTGTTTTTTCTTTTCCGCAGCTTCGCCTACAGCCCATCGAAAATCATCCTCTGTCACAAAATCAGGAAGCCGGATTACAGAAATCCAGTTAAAAGTTTCTTTATGGCTATAATCAATTCCGTTTATGCCGTCCTGCCACCAAAAGCCTTCCAGCGGCGGTACCACATAGTCGAAATATCCCTCGATCCTGTGGTTTCCCTTCTTACTCATCTTGATCGTGAAAGCGATCCCATACAGAAGCCCGATAGCTGCTTTGTACTCGCCGCCTTCAACATTGGGATCCCCGGTGCCCCGAACAGCAATATAGCTCATCTTCGGGACCGTGACGATCTCAGGTTTTGCCTTCGGCATATAAAATTCTTTGTATTCCTTCTTAAAATCAAATGCCATGTCTGTCACTCCTTATAGATCGTTGTCATTCTCTGCACCATTTGTCCTATTTCTTCTCTTGCCGCCTTCCCTTCATTTGTATCATACCATATCAAATATGACAATAGTATGTCATATAAAAAGCCTGTGGCTATCCCCATATTGCAGACAGCCACAGACAGTTCCTTTTACTGATTATAACCTGCATCAAAGTCTTCAAGATATTCCTCTGGTACCGTCTTTCGGACTTCCTTATAATTCCCTCTAATATACTTTGTTCCATCATACTCAAAGTTATGATTCACATGTAAGTTCTCCACATACTCATTATTATTGATTCGTTGTTGTGATCTTGATGCATTTTGAAATGCTTCTGGCAAATCTACCGGACAGTTCCCGCACTGAATCCTAAATGCATCTCCCCAAGAATTAGTTAACCGGTTCGGCTCAAACACAATATGAAACCAATTCGACTTACATAACAAGCCTAAGGAATAATAGTATTCCTCTTGATTAGCAAAGCTTAACTGCCCATCCTTGCCCCATACTAATTTTGCCATATCCTTTCTCTCCTTTTTATCTAATGTATTGTCTGCCAGATTTTCTCAAATCAAGTATCTGAAAATACAGTTCTCTTAATAACTCCGATTCTTCTAAAGCAGCATCATCATACCATAAAGTAACATTTTTGTCACTACTCTTTTAATGAAATCGTAATCCAACCAGCACGGGGCAAACCAGCAGAAGTCACGTTTAGAATTTTTAAACAAACCCCTTGACTTTTGGAAATGTTCGATGTATTATTTATATGACTGAAATAGTATTTTAAGTCATAGAAGGGAGCGAACTACATGGCAAGAAGTTTTACAGAACGAGAAAAGGAAAACATCAAAAGAAGTTTACAGGAAGCCTGTAAGCAGAACTGGACACAGTACGGCTATAAGAAAACAAGTGTGGATGACCTATGCAGACAAGTAGGAATCTCAAAAGGAGCATTTTACCTTTTCTTTGAATCCAAGGAGGCTCTCTTCTGTGAGGTATTGTGCTCCGTGCAGGAACAAATCCGCAATGCGGCATCTAAGATAATTGAAAAACACAAGGATAAGTATGGTGTTGCTGAAGCCTTAAAGCTCATTTATCGGGAATATGATAAAAATAATTTTTTGTACGATTCGGACAGTACGGATTTCACAATTTTAATGAACAAGCTATCGCAGGAACAGGCAGGGAAAATCCTGGAGTCCAATTATATGAGCCAACAGCTTTTTATAAGCCAGCCGTATTTGAAATTCAAAGTTGATGCGGATTTGGCAATGTCAGTTATTTATTCTTTAATTATGAATATTAAAAACAAGGATATTCTTCCGTACCATCACATGGAAACCTTTGATTTTATGGTTGACCATTTGATTGAACGTATCTATGAATAACAGGAGGTAGAAATGAAAACAGAAGTTATAAAGAAAAATAATACAGAGGTTGCAGTTGTGAGCAGTAAGGAACTGCTGATTACAGATGTTCAGTCAGCCTTAGACTTGATTATGACAATAAAATACGAAACAGGCTGCACAAATATTGCCATAAACAAAGAAGCTATTGTAAATGATTTTTTTGTCTTGAGTTCATGTCTGGCAGGAGAAATATTGCAGAAATTCGTCAACTATGGTATACGATTTGCAATATACGGCGATTTTTCAGGATATACCAGTCAGCCGCTGAAAGATTTTATGTATGAAAGCAATAAAGGAAACGATATTTACTTTCAACCTACCCTTTCCCTGGCTATTGATAAGCTCTCTGGGTGTGAATCCCGGCCTTGTGAAGAGGATGGGACTACCACCTTTGACATTCCTATCCATTTCAACGAAACCAGCCGGCAAAAGACATAAGCCATGTCCCTGCAAATAATTTGTATTTAATATCAAATCTTAATGCTCATGTGGATGTCTGATCTGCTGCTGAAATGGCCGGCAGAGGAAGGGTAGAAACTCATAAAATCTGAATAACAGTAATAAAAATAGGCCAGAAATTTCTTTTTTGAATTTCTGGCCTATTTTTTCTATATAGATCGATCTGTCTTCAATTTTTTCACTTCATCAAGAGAAAGTCCAGAAATATTCGCAATTTCTTCCAATGCATATTTTCCAGCTGCCAGCATACGAAGTGCAACTTCTTTTAACGATTCAATTCTCATCTCTTCCATAATTTTACACATCTCGTTTACTCCTTTCGGGTTCTCTTTTAGATACCGTGTTCGGTTTGCCATCAATTCAAAATTCATATCATCTGCTTTGGTACAATTAAAATCGTGCATGAGTTTTCCTATAGCGGAATCACCACGATATTCACCATTCACATAAAGGATATGCTCCCCATCTCTTGCCCTGTGTGGATCTGCTCCTTTATCCTGCCTCTGGACTTCTAGATCATATTTTTTTCCATCTGAATCCGTTCCATATGCGTCCAAGCAGATAGAGCGTGCTCCAGCCAGTCTTTTCATATCCTTCTGTGTTTCACAATCAGTAATAATTAAATCTGGTTTATCAGTGATAATGCGTAACACAAATTCAGCCAATGGAATGTTATCTTTGAAAAGGCAACGCATAAAGTCATCATCGATTGGCCTTAACAAACGTAAACGTTGCAAATCTTCCTGATGTTGCTTATCCGTCACTGTCAATCTTCCCACCTGCTTTCCCTTCTGTTTTCGTATCTCCATACTACCATATAATCTGAATATTTTCAATCACATCCAGACCGTCTACACGGATAAAATTAGACAACTTATCGTTGCTTTGTCCACACGTTCAACACGGTACAGCAATATAGAAGTTTGGGCAGTCATTTTCTCATAAATGCCTTTTCTTTATAAATGCTATCCTGTAAAATAGTATGATCTTAAAGAAAAGAGGCATCGTCTTATGGAAAAGAGAAAGCAGCGAAAACTAGATATGACACCTCCACAACACAAGATACTTGGAGAAAGCTCAACTAAAAGGTCACAAAAGCTTATAGCTCATACAAAGGTAATCATTGATGATATGGTGAAGAAAGGTATTCCTCTTACAGTGGAGGGGGCACTTAATGCAGAATGTTCCAAATCATTCATATACAAAAGTGGGGAAATCAGAGATTACATAAATAACTCTAAATAAGCGCATTAAAGAGCTTGAAATCGAAAACATGACCTTACGTCTTAAAAATATAGGATTGTTTAAAAGAGCCACGAATCTTTACACCAGAATGGCTAATCTCACAGAACTAAATATTCGTAATATGTAAGAGGAGATGGAAAATGGCGAAGAAGAATAGCGAAGGAATTGTTAACCATCAAAAACAACGAAGTTATGATATTTACAATAGAGTCTATAAAACTTTGTATGAAATGATTTTGCAAGATGAAAAAACCAATTATTATACAGTGGCAAAACAGGCAGAAGTAAGCAGAACCTATCTTTATAATCATAATGCATTCTCTATGATGATTGAAACTTTTTCAAACCTGCAAAAAGAAAATGAATCTGAGGATTCTCTATATGAGCAATTTGAGCTTGGGGGAGTAGGGGGTAGCCACCATAAAAGAGTTTTTTCCCAAATTAAAAGGGTACTTTATTTTTTACTGTACCCTTCTGACCGTAAGTTTTTCAATTAAAGCTATTAAATTTAGCAAACTACATTTCATCCTTTTAATCCTCGTGATTGCCTATCCATATCTTCGATAACAATATCATAGATTTCACCTAGAGAGTCACAATATTCAAGCACTTTCCAAGGTTCATTTGTATGAAAATGAATTTTTATCAATTCTTCATCTCCTACAGCCAATAAACAATCACCTTGAAAATTTTTGGTGAAATACTTATTTTCAGCCTTTTTCTTTGCCTTGATTTTATCCTCGTACCGTTTCTGCGTCCCGTTGGCTTTGCGCCGGAGATATGCCTGGTGCAGCTTGTCCTTGCGTTCCTCTTTCTTCCGCAGGGCTTCCAGTTCCTCCATCATGGCGGTGAATCCGGGTCGGTCAAACCGGGTTCCGGAGATCCCATCGTCCGTGAAATGGGTCGGGTTGGGGAAACCGTTGCGGCGGGCGTAATCTTCCAGCATGGATTTTTGGTTACTGATAGAATTGGATTCCCCATTCAATTCATCGTCACAGCTCAACCTCTCGTATAATGGAGTGATTTTGGTTTTCGTCATAGCGCCTGCCTCCTTACATGAAATATGCTCTAAATGTGTCCTTCACTAACCATGAGAAAATCTCGTGATTAAGAAGTCATTTAGAGCATATATCACCATGAACCGCATAATGAATCTTGTTCTGAACTTTTTTTAAAAATACTTTCTCGGAGGCGCGAATGTCCCGAATGCGCTCCAGCAATTCTTTGAAGTATCCGCCTCTACCCAGATTTTTCAAGCGTTCATCATCCAAAGCAAAGCCTTTTCTCATGTATTCCTTCAAAATTCCGGTTGCCCAAATACGGAACTGAGTGCCTCTTTTAGACTTCACACGATAGCCAACCGAGATAATCACATCGAGATTGTAATAATCAACCTGATAGGTTTTACCAGCCGCCATAGTTGTTGCAAAATTTGCAACAACTGAATCGGGCACAAGTTCACCTTCCGAAAAAATATGATTGTTATATCATGCAGCTTTTCTGTCTGCAGTACATGAAAACCTCTGCTCATCCTGCACCGTTCTGCGCACAAAATTCGAGTTCTTGATAGGTATCTTTCTTCTCCACATCGGTCAAATCCAACTCGTCCCGATCAACTTTAACCTCAATAATATCATCCGTTTTTCGTTTAGACAGAAGAACAACCGTCTCCACATTAGCCGTACAAGGAAACATATCCACACAGCATGCCCTCTCCATCTCATACCCCCCGGCCCTCAGCACCTCCAGATCCCTTACCAAGCTGGTAGGTTTACAGGAGATATACACCATCCGCTCCACCCCGAAGCCAATAATCCTTTCCAAGGCCTTAGGATGAATCCCATCCCTAGGCGGATCCAGCACGATTACGTCCGGCTTGTCCCTAAGCTCCTCTATGACTTTCAGCACATCCCCGGCTATAAATTCACAGTTATGAAGGCCGTTCATGGCGGCGTTCTCTCTTGCAGCCTCCACAGCCTCCTCAACAATCTCCACTCCCACCACCCTCTTAGCCACAGGAGCCAGGATCTGGGCGATGGTGCCGGTTCCGCTGTACAAGTCAAAGACCGTCTTCCCTGCGGTGTCGCCTATATACTGTCTTGCAGTGTCATAAAGCACCTCTGCTCCCAGAGAATTAGTCTGAAAAAAGGAAAAGGGCGATATTTTAAAGCGAAGCCCCATAAGCTCCTCATAAAAATAATCCTGTCCATAGAGAATAACGGTCTCATCGCTCTGAACCACATCTGCCAGGCTGTCGTTGCGGATATGGAGAATCCCGGCAAACCTTCCTTGCAGGTCAAGGCTCTGCAGGAGCTCTCTCCAGGAATCAAGAAGAGCCTCTTCCCCTTCTTTCGGTTCCTCCCTCTGTGTCCTCAGCAGCTCCGTCTGGCCTGTGGTCACAAGGGCCACCAGAATCTCCCCGGTCTTCACGGCCCGGCGTACCAGCAGATGCCTGAGATACCCTTCATGCTTCAGTTTTTTATAAAAAGGAATCTGCCTATCCCCAAAATACTGCCTGGTGGCCGTGAGGATCTTGGTAAAATCCGGGTGAACGATGCGGCAGTGATCCACATTTACCACATCATGAAAGCTGCCTCTTTTGTGCATACCCAGAGCAAGGGGGCCATCCTTTTCCTCGTCCCCAAAAGAAAATTCCATCTTGTTGCGGTATCCCTCCCAGACAGGGCTGGGCTTGATTCCCTCAAGGGTACAGTCTAAAAGAGCCTTCACCTGGCTCTCCTTGATCTTTAACTGTTCCTCATAGGGAATGCTCTGCATGAGGCATCCGCCGCATATGCCGAAGTGAGGACAGCGTCCCTCCTCCATCTCAAGAGGCGAGGAAGACAGAACCTCCAGAAGCCTTCCTTCACATCGGCCGTTTCGTTTTTTGTTAATGACAAACCGGACATTCTGGCCGGGCAGGGCATTTTTTACAATGGCTTTTTCTCCCTCTATGTAGGTGACCCCTTTGTTGGGAAATTCGATTTTCTCTATGGTTCCTGTGTAGATCTGGCCTTTTTTCATCACGGGCTCCTTTTCATATCTTTGCTTTTTTGTTGCTGCCCCTGGGACATATTCCGGGACAGCGCCAGTGTATAAAAGGGATATTGCCGCCGGCAACATCCCTTTTGAAATGTGATTTATTTGTCTGAATCTGCTTCGTCCTCGAAGAAGTCATCGTCAAAATCATCGTCAAAGTCGTCTTCAAAATCCTCCAGATAATCCGGGGTGAAGAAGCGGTATACTCCGTATGCGATGGCGGCGATGGCAGCTACGGCGCCGATAATAGCCAGAGCCCACAGAATGTTATTCTTCTTTTTATCCTCTTCCTCTTTTCTGTGGAGAAACTCATTGAGCCTTGTGGAGTTCATAATATCCTCCATACGATTCATGGCATCCCTGCCCATCATATCGATTTTATTCATCCTTTCATCCTTCCTTTCCTTTTTTATAATATATTAGATACTACCTATTACAGGGGAAGCGGCCTCCGCCCTGTTTTTAACTGCTCTTGTAAAAACAGTATACCATTCTTTCTTATTTTTTTCTATCTTATTTTTTCCCAAAGTCTATGTTTTTATTCTGCATTTTTTCTCTATTGACCTTCAGCGTCGCTCCTTTCATCTGCTTTCTCCAGCTTCGCAAAGGAAGCAAACATTTTTTTCACTCCTGCCTTGTCAAACTCCACAGTGACTTCATAGTCCTTGGGCCCATCCTTTATGGACTGAACCGTTCCCTCTCCGAATTTTATGTGCTTTACCCGGTCTCCCTCCTGGTAATCCAGGGCTTTGGCCTTCTGTACCGTAAATGCCTTGCCAAAAGACGGGGACGATGATTTCTGGCCGGAATAAGTACTAGTCCCCGACGCATAGGGGTTGGGGCCCGGGGTAAATCCTGCGGCTCCCGCACTTCTGCTTCTCCCAAAGCCGCCTCTAAAACCGGCTGATGTACCCAGGGCTTGAGACTGGTTCCATGGAAGGCTGTCGTCCTCCGGAACGGCCTCCGCCTTTCCCGGAGAAAGCCTTGGCTCCAGACGGCTGTCTTTTAACAGTTCCTCCGGAATCTCCTCCACGAACCGGCTGACCCTGCTGTACCTGGTCTCCCCTTTTATCATGCGCATTCTGGCCGAGGTTATGGTAAGGTGCTTTTTGGCCCGGGTAATTCCCACATAGCACAGACGCCGCTCCTCCTCTAAGGCCCCGGCGTCTTCAGACATCAGGGTCATATAGCTGGGGAACAAGCCTTCCTCCAGGCCGCTTAAATACACATTGTCAAACTCAAGCCCCTTGGCGCTGTGAAGAGTCATCAGGGTGATCCTCTTCTCCGAAGGATCCAGACGATCCACGTCAGCTACTAAGGACACCTCCTCCAGAAATTCCTCCAGAGTAGGCTCCTTGGCGTCTGTCCAGTAGCTTACCGCCTTATTGATAAGCTCCTCAATGTTCTCCAGACGGCTCTCAGCTTCCACCTGGCCTTCTGCCTCCAGCTCCGCCTTGTATCCGGTCTCTTCCAGAATATCCTCTATAAGCTGACGCAGGGTGTAGCCCTCCTCTCTCATTCTTCCCCTGAACTCCTCAATCATATCCGTGAACCTTCCGATCTTCTCCGCCGACTTGCCCAGGCCCGGAATCACCCTGGCTCTGGACATGGCGTCATAGAGGCTGTAGCCGTTAGCCGATGCGAAGACAGTCACCTTGCCTATGGATGCGGCCCCGATTCCCCGCTTCGGCACATTGACAATACGGCTTACGGCCAGATCATCCCTGCCGTTGGAGATGGTCTTTAGGTAGGATAAGATATCCTTGATTTCCTTTCTCTGATAGAAGTTCACGCCTCCCACCAGGCGGTAGGGTACATTGTGGCTGATGCACTGCTCCTCCAGAAGACGGGACTGGGCATTGGTCCGGTAAAGCACTGCGCATTCCTCATAAGAGTATGCCTTTGCCAGAATATCCCTGATAATAAATTCCGCCTCCTCATAGGCCTGATCAAACTGCCGGTAGGCAATAGGCTCCCCTTTAGGATTGGCTGTCCACAGGGTCTTGTCCTTCCGCCCTCTGTTGTTGCGGATCACCCCGTTGGCTCCGTCCAGAATGTTTTGGGTGGAACGGTAATTCTGCTCCAGCTTAATCACCCTTGCCCCGGAAAATGCCTCCTCAAAATTCAGGATATTTCCGATATCCGCCCCTCGGAATTTGTAGATAGACTGGTCGTCGTCTCCCACCACGCACAGGTTCCTGTACTTAAGGGCCAGAAGGCGTACCAGCTCAAACTGTGCCTTGTTGGTATCCTGATACTCGTCCACCATAATATACCGGAAGCGCTCCTGATAATAGTCAAGAACCTGGGGATTGGATCCGAACAATTCCACGGTCTTCATGATCAGATCGTCAAAGTCCATGGCATTATTTTTCATCAGGCATTTCTGATATTCCTCATAGATCTTTGCAATCATCTCCTCGTGGCTGTCTCCCCCTGAAAGCTTCAAATATTCTGCCGGGGTAATCAGTTCGTTTTTGGCACCGGAGATACGTCCCAGAACCTCTCTCTCCTTGAACACCTTTGAATTCACATTCATGGTCTTAAATACCTGCTTCATCACGGTCTTCTGGTCGTCCGTATCATAGATGGTAAAATTGGTCTCATAACCCAAAAGTTCAATATGCCTTCTTAAGATTCTGACGCAGGTAGAGTGAAAGGTGCTGACCCAGATACTGTCCGCCCCGAATTCTACCTGGCCGAGCACACGCTCCTTCATCTCTCCCGCCGCTTTGTTGGTAAAGGTAATGGCCAGAATATTCCAGGGATTTACCTGCTTTTCCTCGATCAGGTATGCAATCCTGTGAGTCAGGACTCTGGTCTTTCCCGATCCTGCCCCTGCCAGCACAAGGAGCGGCCCTTCCGTGCAGAACACGGCCTCCTTCTGCATAGGATTCAGCAACTCATAATGATTCATCTGTCACCGCCTTTTCTCCTCTCACAGACAAGGAATCCAGCCCATCTGAAGTTCTCCTTCGGCGAAGGGCTGGATTCGCAGTCAACCGTTATGTATGATTTCCTCTGTCCTACTTAGACTCCTCATAGGCCTTTCTCACAAGACGAGCCAGCTGGTCTGCGCAGGAGGTAGGCTTATTGCCGCAGAGATTACCGCTTAAATATCCCTCAATCTGATCTACCGTCATGCCGTCTACCAGCTTGCCGATGGCCTTAAGGTTGCCGTTGCATCCGTTGGTAAAGGATACATTGGTCACCACATCCCCATTCAAATCAAAGCTTATCTTGTTTGAGCACACACCCTGAGGTCTCATTTCATATCTCATGGATTCTCTCACCTCTTATTTGCAGTAGGCCACTGCCTCGATCTCAACCAGCGCGCCTTTTGGAAGGGCAGCTACTTCAAATGCGGCTCTTGCCGGGCACTGGCCGGCAAAAAATGTGGCATAAACCTCATTCATAGCGCCGAAATCACCGATATTCTGTAACAGCACCGTAGTCTTTACCACGTTCTCCATGGAAAGTCCTTCGCTCTCCAGAATGGCCTTAATGTTATTTAGGGACTGTCTTGCCTGGCTTTCAATATCTGCTCCTGCAAATTCTCCTGTAGCCGGGTCAATGGGAAGCTGTCCCGATACAAATACAAGATCTCCGGCCTGTACTGCCTGGGAATAGGGGCCGATAGCGGCAGGTGCGTTGGTGGTAGCATATACTTTCTTCATAAAAAATAATTCTCCTCTCCTTATGTTCTTCTGTCATATAAAGGCTATTATACAAAATCCCTGTCAGGATTGCAATGAAAATATGGTTTTAGTCCAAATCCTCTCCGTTGCTCTCGATAACCTTTTTATACCAGAAGAAGGAATCCTTCCGGCTTCTGGCAAAATCACCGCTCCCATCGTCATGGCGGTCCACATAGATGAAGCCATAACGCTTTGCATACTGGCCGGTTCCGGCGGATACCAGGTCAATGGGGCCCCATGTGGTGTAGCCGATTAAGGGCACGCCGTCCTCGATGGCGTCGCCCATGCAGCGGATGTGCTCGCGGAAATAATCAATTCGGTAGCTGTCATGGATGCTGCCGTCTTCCTCCACCTTGTCGAAGGCGCCGAAGCCGTTTTCCACCACCATAAGAGGCGTGTTGGGATAGCGGTCATGGAGTACGTTCAGGGTATAGCGCAGTCCCAGGGGATCAATCTGCCAGCCCCAGTCCGAAGCCTTGAGATAGGGATTCTTGGCTCCTATGGACATGTTGCCCAGAGTCTTCTCGGCATTTTCATCGGTGGTGACACAGTTGGTCATATAGTAGGAAAAGGTATAGAAATCCACAACGCCCTTCTTTATGATATCCTTGTCCTCCTCTGTGATAAAGGACGTGTCAATTCCGTGATCCTTAAAATATTTGTAGGCAAAGGTGGGATACTCGCCGCGGATCTGTACGTCTCCGCAAATGTTGTTTTTAAAGTTCTCTTCCCTGTAGCAGGCAAAGACATCCTTAGGATTGGGCGTCAGGGGATAAAGGGTCACATGGGCGATCATGTTGCCGATCATAAAATCAGGGTTGATCTCATGGCCCTTTTGGACTGCCAGGGCGCTTGCCACGAACTCATTGTGAAGGGCCTCGAAGGTGGTCTGGGGGTCTGCCTTCAGATCACTGAGCTTTATGGGCTTTGTGGCCTTTATGTCTTCCTCCGCCATAATCCCAAGGCCGTAAAGGTTGCCGATGCCGCCCTCGCCCATACAGGGAATATTGATCTCATTGAAGGTCAGCCAGTATTTTACCTTGTCCTTATACCGCTCAAAGCAGGTGACCGCATACTTTACAAACAGATCAATCACCTTTTTGTTGGAAAACCCCCGGTACTTGGTCACGATATTCCAGGGAATCTCATAGTGGCACAGCGTAACCAGCGGTTCAATACCGTGCTTTTTACACTCGTCAAACACATCGTCATAGAATTTCAGTCCGGCCTCGTTGGGCGTTTCATCATCTCCGTTGGGAAAGATGCGGCCCCAGTTAATGGACAGACGGAAACACGTAAATCCCATCTCTCCGAAAAGTGCAATATCCTCTTTGTAATGATGGTAAAAATCGATTGCCTGGTGGCTTGGATAAAAGGCATTGGGATCCGATACGGGAAGAAATGTTCTCGGCGTATTTACATCACCGCCTAAAAGCATATCCGGTACGGATAATTCCTTTCCGTCCTCTAAATATGCGCCCTCACATTGATTGGCGGCTACGGCGCCGCCCCACAAGAAATTTTTTGGAAAAGCCATAATAAAACCCCCTCTTTTATGTATTTCTTAAATTTTACCATCATACCACGGTTCCCACAATATGGAAATTTACTTTCCTCGGTTATCCACAAGAAATGGACCGGTTCCCGGCCAACCAGCCTTATCACTGGCCAGGGCCCTGCGGCACTCAAGAAGCGCCTCCACGGCCTGGGCAAATCCATCCTCCTCATTGGTTCCTGTGATAACATGGGCCAGGCCCTTTATATACTCCGTCCCATTGCCCATGGACACGCTCCATCCAAGGGGAAGGGACAGCATGGTCCTGTCGTTGTCCCCATCTCCCATGGCCATGACCTGACAAAGGCCATACCCATGGAGCTCTGCAAAGTCCGTAAGCCCCGCACCCTTGCTGGCCTTCTCGCTGGTGATCTCCCAGTTGGTAGCAAAGGAAGCGCCTATGGAGATCCCCTTGACCTGGCCTAAGGGCTCTCTGATCCGGCAGATCAGCTCCTCGTCCTCACTCATAATCTCTACCTTATAGAATGTCTCCTCTATGGAAGGCAACTCCTTCTCCGTAACTCTCACATAGGAGGCCAGAAGAGCCTCTCTCTCCTCCTTCTGCCCCTCCTCAGGCATAACATAGGCGGAAAAAAACTTCTGCAATACCTCCTCCCGGCTCATGACGTAAACCTTGTCCCCGGCTATGATCTGAATAAGCAGCTTGTCCCTCCACGGCATTATCCTCCTGACGATCTCCGCCGCCTGACTGCCTGTAAGACTGTGCTGTCTCAAGGTATTTCCATGGATATCATAAAGGGCCGCTCCGTTCATGGCCACCATGGCGCAGCAGAGCCTTCCTTTTTCAAGAACCCTTATGGCATCCTCATATCTCCGTCCCGTGCAGACCGCAAACTCCAGCCCTGCATCCCGAAGGGCCTGAACTGCCCTGAGGTTTCTTGGGCTTATGTCGCTTTTCTTGTTTAAAAATGTACCATCCAGATCTGTGACCACCAGACGGATTCGGCTGCATCTGTCCCTGTCCTTTTTCATAAGCTCCAGATTTTTTTCTGTCATCCTGCTTCTCCTTATAGAATATTCCCTCGAAATTTACGTTTCTCAATTCCCTGCATCAGGCCGTGGGTTTTATCCTTCTCTCACAGCCCATCGCAGCTTGGCGGATCTTGCCCGGCTGTTGCAGGCGCACTCTTTGGCCCTCGGCCGGATTACCTCCTTTGCCACGTCACAGTACAATCCCGCCTTTTTAAACTCCTTAAAGGACTGCTTCACCAGCCTGTCCTCCCCGGAATGGAAGGTAAGGATGGCTGCCCGTCCCCCCGGCGCCAAGGCCGCCGGAAGCTTTTCAAGGAACTCATAGAGCACCTCAAATTCACGGTTTACGTCAATGCGGAGGGCCTGAAAGGTCCTGGCGCATGACTTCTTTACAGCCTCCCTCTGCTGATCCTCAGGCAAAAATGCCAGGGACTCCTGAATCACCTGGCGAAGTCCTGTGGTGGTATCTTCAAATTCTCCTTTTTTTACTGCCCTGACAATAGCGCCGGCAATCTCCTCTGCATAGGGCTCGTCGGCATTTTCCCGGAGCATGCCTTCCAGCTCCTGCCGGGAAATCTCCCGAAGGCGCTGGGCCGCCGTAATCCCCTTTTCCTGATTTAACCGCAGGTCAAGAGGCCCTTCGTATTTGTAGGAAAACCCTCTCTCCGGATTGTCAATCTGCATGGAGGAGACGCCAAGGTCCGCCAGAATAAAATCAAAGGGCCCTGCCTCCTTGGCTATGTGGTCAATCCCGGCAAAATTCATCTGCCTCACCGTAAGAATATCCGGGCCGTACCCAAGGTTCTCCAGGCGTATCCTGGTCTTCTCCGACTCCACAGGATCCACGTCAAGCCCCCAGATATGCCCCTTTCCCTCCAGACAATTTAACATGGCCTGCGTGTGGCCCCCATATCCCAAGGTGGCGTCAAGCCCTTTCTGCCCCGGCTGAATCTGCAGAAAATCCAAAATCTCCTTCACACATATGGAAATATGCATTCCCGCCGGCGTACCCCCCTTTTTCATCACATGTTCAACGGTATCCTTGTACTTCTCCGGCTGCAGTTCCTTGTACTTTTCACTGTATTTCCTGGGATGAGTACCACGGTAGCGCACTCTCCTCTTATGCTGACTCTGCCCTTCCATAGGGGATACCTCCATCTCTTCCATCGTTTATTGGCTTTGGCCTTCGCAATTACCCGGATACATTATACTATTTTTGAAAAAAAGGGGCAACGGTTACTTTTTTATTTTCCCCCTTGACAATAACGTAACGTCACCCTTTATAATGCCTATAAAGAAAAGAACAGGAGGACATACTATTATGAAGGGTATCATTTTAGCCGGCGGCTCCGGAACAAGACTTTACCCCCTGACTACGGTCACATCCAAGCAGCTGCTTCCCATTTACGATAAGCCTATGATCTATTACCCGCTGTCCGTGCTCATGAGTGCAGGAATCCGGGAAATCCTCATTATCTCTACGCCGGAGGATACTCCCAGATTTGAACATCTCTTAGGAGACGGACATCAGTTCGGCATCACCCTCTCCTATGCAGTTCAGCCCTCCCCCGACGGACTGGCCCAGGCATTTCTTATCGGCGAGGAATTTATCGGCGGCCATCATGTAGCCATGATTCTTGGCGATAACATTTTTGCCGGCCATGGTTTAAAGAAGCGCCTTCTTCGGGCTGCCAACAAGCAGGAAGGGGCTACGGTCTTCGGCTACTATGTGGACGACCCGGAGCGCTTCGGCATCGTGGAGTTCGACTCTGACGGCCGGGCCGTTTCTATAGAAGAAAAACCTGAGAATCCCAAGTCCAACTACTGTGTCACAGGCCTTTATTTCTACGACAATAAGGTGGTGGAATATGCCAAGAACCTAAAGCCTTCCCCCAGAGGAGAGCTGGAGATCACAGACCTAAACCGCATCTATCTGGAGGATGGAAAACTGGATGTGGAGCTTTTGGGGCAGGGCTTTACCTGGCTTGACACGGGAACCCATGAATCCTTAGTGGACGCCACTAATTTTGTCCGCACCGTTGAGTCCCATCAGCACCGGAAGATCGCCTGCTTAGAGGAGATCGCCTATTTGAACCGCTGGATTACCAGAGATCAGCTTTTAGAGAACATTGAACCCTTAAAAAAGAATCAGTACGGACAGTATCTTCTTGACGTGCTGGCAGGGAAATTTATTGATAATTAAAAGAAGGGAGTATTTTTATGATGAAGCTTTTAGTTACAGGCGGCGCCGGATTTATCGGCGGGAATTTTGTGCATTATATGGTTAATAAATATCCGGATTACGACATAGTGAACCTGGATCTTCTGACCTATGCCGGGAATCTTGAGACATTAAAGCCAGTGGAGGGTAAGGCCAATTATAAGTTTATAAAAGGGGATATTGCCGATGAGCCCTTTATTATGGACTTGTTTGAGAAAGAAAAATTTGACATCATCATTAATTTTGCGGCGGAGACCCATGTGGACCGCTCCATTACGGACCCGGGCATTTTTGTTCAGACCAATGTTATGGGAACCCGGGTGCTTTTAGATGCCTCCAAAAAATACGGGGTAAAGCGCTATCACCAGGTATCCACCGACGAGGTCTACGGGGATCTGCCTCTTGACCGGCCGGATCTGTTCTTTACGGAGGAGACGCCGCTCCACACCTCCAGCCCCTACAGCTCCTCCAAGGCCAGCGCCGACCTCTTCGTCCAGGCCTACCACAGGACCTTCGGGCTGCCGGTGACCATCTCCAGATGCTCCAACAACTACGGGCCCTACCAGTTTCCGGAGAAGCTGATTCCTCTCATCATCAGCCGGGCCCTGGCAGACGAGGAGCTGCCAGTGTACGGAAAGGGAGAAAATGTAAGGGACTGGCTTCATGTGCTGGATCACTGTGAAGCCATCGACTTAATCATCCACAAGGGACGGGTAGGGGAAGTCTACAATATAGGCGGCCACAACGAGCGCACCAACTTAGAGGTGGTAAAGACCATTCTCAGGGCCCTTGACAAGCCGGAAAGCCTGATCCGCTTCGTCACCGACCGTCCGGGCCACGATATGCGCTATGCCATCGACCCCGCAAAGCTGGAGACAGAGCTTGGCTGGAAGCCGTCCTACAATTTTGATACGGGTATTGAGCAGACCATCCGGTGGTATCTGGACAACAAAGAGTGGTGGGAGCATATTATCTCCGGCGAGTATGCCGGCTATTTTGAGAACATGTATGGAGAGAGACTGGAATGAAAGTATTAGTAACAGGAGTAAAAGGCCAGCTGGGCCATGATATGGTTCATGAACTGGAAAAACGGGGCCACACTGCCATAGGCACAGACATTGAGGAGATGGACATCACAGACGGCGAAGCCGTAACCCGGGTCATCACCTCCGCCGCACCTGATGTTGTAGTCCACTGCGCCGCCTACACGGCGGTGGATGCAGCTGAGGACAACGAAGAGCTGTGCCGCAGAGTCAATGCCCTGGGCACAGAGAACATTGTAAAAGTATGCAAAGCCCTGGACTGCCCTCTCATGTATATCAGCACCGACTATGTGTTTAACGGCCAGGGAGTCCGCCCTTGGGAGCCTGATGATGACAGGGAGCCCCTCAATGTCTACGGCCAGACCAAATACGAAGGAGAACTGGCCGTAGAAACCCTTGACAAATATTTTATCGTCCGCATCGCTTGGGTCTTCGGCCTCAGCGGAAAGAACTTTATTAAGACCATGCTGAATCTGGGAAAAACCAGAGACAGCCTCACTGTGGTAAACGACCAGATCGGCTCCCCCACCTACACCTTTGACCTTGCAAGGCTTCTGACGGATATGATTGAGACCGACAAATACGGCCGCTATCATGCCACCAACGAGGGGCTGTGCAGCTGGTATGAGTTTGCCTGTGAGATCTTCCGGCAGGCGGGGCTATCGGTGAAGGTAAGCCCTGTGTCCAGCGACCAGTACCCTGCCAAGGCCAAACGCCCCATGAACAGCCGCATGGACAAGTCAAAGCTGAAAGCCATGGGATTTGAACCCTTACCCCCCTGGCAGGATGCCCTGGGAAGGTATCTTAAGGAATCCTTTTAATTCCAGTACTCATCCAGCATGGCCTGAACCTTCTGGTTGGCCTCCTCCAAGGCTGTCTTGGAATCCATGCCCTGAAGAACCACGCTGTCAATGGCATCCAGTATGATCTGCCTGTCGTCGCTCTCACTAACATAGAAGTAGGATGTGGCGTAGGGCAGGGCCTCGATGAAGGGTTTCATTATGGGATCGCTGGTCAGCTCTTCGTCCTCACAGATGGAGGAACGTGCCCCGATCTCTCCTACCTCTGCAGTCCATCGCTTCATCACCTCTTCGCTTGTAAGGAACTGAAGGAATTTGATGCTGGCCTCAAGCTGGGCGCCTGTGGTGCCTGCCGTGATTCCGTTGGTCCAGAAGGTGCCGCAGGAGCCCTGGATTCCATCCTTGGCCGGCAGAGGCACCACGCCCCACTGGAAATCCTTGATCTGTTCCTTATAGCTGCCTACGCGGTAAGAGCCGTCTACGTGGAACACCGCTTTGCCTGCGGAAAATGCGTTGGTGTCATTGGTCATAAAGTTGTTTACACCCACTTTATGCTCCGTGGTCAAGGAGATAAAATAGTCGAAGGCAGCCTGGCACTCAGGGCTGTTCCACTGGGCCGTCTTATAATCTGCGCTCAGTGGTTCCCCGCCGAACTGGGTCATGAGTACGGGCCGCAGCCAGGAGTGATACTGTCCTGTAGGCTGCCAGGTACATCCCTCGATGGTGATCTGATCCCCGTCCCACTGGGAGAGGCTTCCCGCCACCTGTGCAAAGGTATCAAGCTCTGTGGGAATATCGTCCACGCTCATGCCTGCCTCCTCCAGAAGGGTCTTGTTGTAGAACAGGGCCGAGGTGCGCACTGCCGTGGGAATGGTGTAATAGGCTCCGTTGATCTTATTGACCTGTACCATAGGTGAGAAATCATTGTCCAGCTCCGCCGGGTCAAACACATCTGCAGGAAGCTCCTGAAGGGCTCCCGACTTCACATACTTAGGCACCCAGCCGTAGAAGATGTTGATTATATTGGGGCCGCCGCTTCCCACTGCCATGGAGGCTGCCAGCTTCTGCTCATAATTATCATAGGGGAAATTCTGGTGAACCACTTTAATATTGGGATTTTCCGCCTCAAACTCCTTGATCAGTTCGTCGATCAAATTCACCTTGGATTCAAAAAAATACTGCCAGTACTCGATGGTCACCTGTTCCTCCGAGGAACCGCTGCCAGAGGCCGTGGTCTCGGCCCCTTGTGTCCCTGAGGCTGTTCCCCCATTCCCTTGGGGCTCCTCCGCCTTTTTTCCGCACCCCGCCGCCAAACTAACACATAAAGCTCCTGATAAAGCCAGTGCCAACCATTTCTTCATATTACATTTCCTCCTTCTCCTTATCTCTCATTGTCTCCTATTTTGCCGCCAGCGCCGCTCCCATGGCTCCTCCCCACTGTCCTGTGCCTGACAGCACCACCGGAACCTCTGTGGGAATCAGCATTTTCACATATTTGTTCAGATGCCGGATCAGGTAATCCCCTTCCCCTGCCAGCCCTCCTCCGATAACCACTTTCTGAGGCTGGAGGACACAGATCACATTGCTGATGCCTACGGCCAGGGTTTTAAACTGATTGTGGATCAGCTCATAGGCCAAAGGATCCCCTCCCTGTCTGGCCCTTGCAAATATCTCCTTGGTAGTAAGGGACTGCCCCGTCCTCTCGTTGTACTGACAGCTGAGGGCTATGGCCGAGGCCTTCTTCTCGAAAGACCCGAAATCATTCTTTGTGGGACATTGACTGTCATAATCCTCCCGGGACACCATATACCCGATCTCCCCTGCCTCAAAATTAAATCCCCGGTAAATGCGTCCGTCTATGACAATCCCCGCGCCGATGCCCGTTCCTATGGCGATGAGGACATAGGTATCTACCATCCGGCAGACTCCCACGGTCTTCTCCGCCAGGGCCCAGGCGTTGACGTCATTTTCCACGAACACGGGAAGCCCGCAGCGCTCATGGACCTCCTTGCAGAAATCCAGGCTTTCCAGAATCTGAAGGGCCGGGCTGAACACGATGGTCCCTCTTCTGGCGTCTGCCTTCCCCGGTATCCCCACTCCCACATCCCCGATGTCCGGAAAGCTCTTGCGATACTCCTCTATGATCCGGCAGATAAAATCCAGAAATGAGGCGCTTCCCACAACCGTAGGGCAGGAATTGACTGCAAGCATCTCGCAGGAATCAGTGATCACTGCGATCTTTGTCTGAGTTCCTCCTACATCAATACCCAGCTTCATGAAGCCTCACTTCCTCTCACCCGCCGTTCCACCTCCAAGGCCAGCATTTCATGGGCCCTCTCATATCCGGCCCTTATGTCCGCCAGCTGTTTCTCCTGCTCCTTTAAGGTCTCTAACCGCTCCTCATGCATTCTGAGCACCTGGCTCAAAGCCGGCCCTCCGGTGCGGTCCCGAATCTTCACGAAATGAACCGGATCCAGAGCCATCCTGATCTTCTCAATAGGAAGCTCTGCCCTTTTCCCCAGAACCTCCCCTGACACCTGTTCACAGAATTCACGGGTAATATCTTCGGCCGTCTTCCCCTCTCTGTAAAGGCGCCTTACAATGGCGCTGGTGAGACGATGGGCGTTTCGGAACGTAAGACCGCTCTCCCTCACAAAGGTATCCGCCAGCTCTGTGGCCGTAATAAAATTCTCTCCCGCCCGTTTCTTTAGGAGTTCCCTGTTAATGTCCATGGTGGAGATCACGTTGGCCATAATCTCCATGGCACGGGTTAAGTAGGAGACCCCATCGTAGAGATGGCTCTGAAGATCCTCCTCCGAGTCCACAATATCGCCGTAGGGAGAATTGTGCTGAACCGTGAACACTGCAGAGGCCTCTGCCAGGGCTTTGCCCAGAATGGGCCTGCAATGCTCTAAGGACGATGGATTTCTCTTCTGGGGCATAATGCTGCTGATCTGCACATAGGGGTCAGACAGCCTGAAAAATCCGAATTCCGCCGTGCACCAGTCCAGAAGATCCTTGATAAATCTGGACAGATTCACCGCCATCTCCATCATGACGGCCGCAAACTGGGTCATGTGGTCGCTGGCAGATATGGAGTCATAGGAGTTCTCACACAGCCTGTCAAAGCCCAAAAGCCCGCATACCCGTTCCCTGGAAATGGGAAAGCCTGTGGTGGTAATGGCCGCCGCGCCGAAGGGACTCATATTGATGGTCTCATGGGCTGCCAGGAGCCTTTTAAAATCCCGCTCCATCACATCGGCCATGGACAGAAGATAATGTCCCAAGGTGGAAGGCTGGGCCGGCTGGGTGTGGGTGTACATCGGCATCACTGTCTCCAGATTCTGTCCGGCCACATAGAGAAGGGCCTCCCGGAAATAATTTAGTCCTTCTCCCAGCTTTAGCAACTTCTCCCGCAGAACCATGCGGAACTCTCCCACACAGATATCATTTCTGCTCCGGGCCGTGTGCACCTTTCCTGCCAGATCCGAACCGATCCGGTTCTCCAGCTCCTTCTCAAAGCGGAAAAATAAATCCTCATACTCAGGGTTGTACTCCGACTCCTCCATAGGGATTTTCTCCAGCTCCGCCATGGCGGACAGAATCACCTTGGCCTCCTCGCCCGTCATAAGCTCCTGCTCGTGTAGCATCACCACGTGGGCCTTGGTCACCTCAATAAAAATCCGGTAATAATAGGTCTTCTGAAGATCAAAAATAGGCTTTAAGGAATTTTTCTGAAAGCTGAGTCCCGGAAATCCGGCTCCATCCTTTGCCAATACCGCTTCTTTGCTTATCATCTACTCACCCTCCTCGCAAAATTTCTGCAGAAACGTAATATCATAGGTTCTCTGCAGCACCGTGCCTACACAGCCGTACACCATGATCTGACTGCCCAAATGGGAAAAGCTGATCTCGCACCGGATGGGGGTCAGATACTCCAGATTGCGGACAATGCGCTCCCGCACCAGCTCTGACACCAGGCCGTATGCCCCTGTGAGAATGACCGCCTCAGGATTTATGAGGCTGATAAGGCTGCCCAGCCCCAGACACAGCTGATCCGTCTGAGCATACAGCTTTTCAAGGATTTCCTTTTCCCCTCCCATACACTGCTGGGCGATCTGATGAAAATGCATGTTCATCTCCTCACGAAGCCTGTTTACGGAGGCGCAGCGCTCAAAATATCCGAAATCCGTGTACTTAAAAGGCCCCTGGCTCAGGGCGTCCATGGAGGTAGACAGATACCCGATCTCCCCTGCCATGCCGCCGGCTCCTCGATACACGTGATTGTCAATGATTATGGCGGAGCCGATACCGGTTCCGATACTCACCGTAACAAAGTTGGAATATTTCCTTCCGGCTCCCTTCCAGTTCTCCCCCAGGGCATTCATATAAACATCCTTGTCTATGGATACGGGAATCCCTATGGCCTTTTCCAGGCGGCCCGCCAGATCACTGTTCTCCAGCCCCAGCTCCGGGGAGTTTAAAACCACCCCATTCTGCACGATACCGGGAACGCTTAAGCCGGCCCCGATAAACCTGGAAGCACCGCCTGCATTCTGAATCAGCTCCCGGATGTCCTGAAAAAGCGTGTCCGCCATCTGGCTGGTTCCCTCAAACTCCTGCTCCTCATAGGAACGGCTGTCCAGAATCCTGCCCAGCATGTCACAGACTGCCACCTGGGGATTCCTCAGACGAAACACCACACTGAGAATCCTTCCGGCATCCGGGTTGACTGTCAGGGAGATGGGCCTTCTCCCGCCCTTTGACGAGGCCTCCCCCGCCACCCCTTCCACCACCAGGTTCTCCCGAATCAGCTGATCCACAATGTTGGATACTGCCGCCGGCGACAGCCCAAGGACCGCTGCCACCTGCTTTCTGGATATAAATTGATGGGCCATGATCTGCGACAGAATACTGCTGCGGTTGCTGTGTTTTACAGAACTGGTTTTCATTTTCGATACCTTCCTAACACACGTTCTATGTTGCCTGAGAAAATCTTCTGGATATCCTCATGGGGAAATCCCAGCTCCACGCAGGCCCTCATCTGGACATCCAGATACTCTGTGACAAATCCTCTGGGGAACCAGGAACCGTCGGTTCCGAACAGGATCCTCTCCGGCCCTATGGTCTCATAATACTTTTTGAACAGATCCTTCACCG
The DNA here is from genome assembly GCA_022796015.1 of Hungatella sp. GTDB lineage: Bacteria > Bacillota > Clostridia > Lachnospirales > Lachnospiraceae > UBA3402. Next base: position 23,755 of record JAAWHU010000032.1, read on the forward strand.
TAAGAGGGTAGGGCATCCATCTGGTCCACTGGTTGCTTCCCGAGGTGTCAATGTATACATTAGGACATACCCAGCACAGAAACAGGGTGTCCTCCACCTTGCTGCACCCAAAATGAGGCACAATAAAGATCACGTCGGGAAATGCCTTTGCCACATTCTGTATGATCTTGGGGGACATGTTCACATGATCCATGATCCCTCCTGCCGCCCCCATAATTCCGAAATGGAACAGCACGGGAACCTGGTGCTTCTCCGCCACCCGCCACAGAGGATACAGGGATTTGTCATCCAAAGGCCGGTCCAGATCAGGCCCTAAGATCTTAATGCCCCGAAGGCCCTGGTCTGATACGGCATACTCCAGCTTCTCTGCCCCATCCTTGTCAAAGGGATCATGATGGGCATAGCCGATGAACCGGTCCGGCGCATAGCTTATGATCTCAGCCATGTTGTCATTGCTGTGCTCGTAGTCTCCGGCCGTGACAAACACCGCCTTGTCCACGCCTTTTTTGTCCATATCCTCCAGCCACAATCTGCAGGTCTCCTCTATGGTATCGCAGGGAGGCAGGGCATCGGGGAAGCCCCATGCCTTCTTCCACTGACTGCGCTGAAGCTCGTTCATCTCCTGAAGCTTTTTCCACTTTTCTTCTCCGTGTTCCGCAACATAGGCCCCCCTGGCTCTTCCGAGGGACTCGCCCTTTACAGAAAAATGAATATGAGAATCGATTACCTTAAACTGATGTGCCATTGCATTTCCTCCTTTTATCCTTTCACTCCTGTTAATTGAATCCCTTCTATGATCTGACGCTGGAAGATTAAGAAAATAATGATAATGGGAATGGTAGCCACAGAGGCCCCCGTCATAATCAGATCCCATCTGGATAAATTTTCCGCAGAAAACTGAGCCAGCCCCAGGGTAATGGTGTATTTGGATTTGCTGTCCAAGGCGATAACCGGCCAGAGAAAGGCGTTCCAGTTCCCCAAAAAGGTGAAGATGCCCAAGGCGCTTAAGGCCGGCGTAACCAGAGGCAGGGCAATCTTTGTGTAGACGCCGAATTCCGTCAGCCCGTCAATTCTTCCTACATCCAAAAGGTCATTGGGCACCCCCGTAAAGAACTGCCGCATAAGGAAGATGCCGAAGGCCGAGGACAGACCCGGGAACAGCACGGACCAGTAGGTATTGTTCCATCCCAGCTTATTTACCATCATATACCAGGGTATAATCATCATCTCCGTGGGAATCATCATGGTGGACAGCAGCATGGTAAAGATCAGATTCTTCCCCCGGAAGTCATATTTACAGAAGGCAAAGCCCAGCAGGGGGTCAAAGACCAGGACGGAGATGGTGGTGATGCCTGCTATGAAAAAGCTGTTTAAAAACCACCTTGGGAAATCCGAACCCTTAAGGACCTTTGCGTAGTTCTCCAGAGTAGGGCTGTGGGGAATCAGATTCAGGGAATAGATTTCCGCCCCGGTCTTAAAGGAGGTGGCCACCATCCACACAAAAGGAAATACCATAACAGCGCCGATGATGACAAACGACAGGTACAGCAGAATCTTTTTTAAGGTTCTTTTCGTCTTCATAAATCCCCCTCCTTATCAATCGGTTTCCTTATTCAGAACCTTCATCTGGAATAAGGTGATTATCATAATAAACAGGAACAGTATGACGGTTATGGCGCTGGCCCGTCCCATCTTGTACTGCTTAAATGCGGTGTTGTAAATCTCAAGGACAATGCTGGACGTGGATTTTAAGGGGCCTCCGTCTGTTCCGGCAATGTTGTAGACCTGAGTAAATACCTGGAGCGTCCGGATGGTTCCCATAACCGTGGTATACACGAGAGTGGGGTTCAGCTGCCGGATGGTAATGTAGCGGAACTGGTTCCAGGGGGAGGCGCCGTCGATCTGGGCCGCCTCATAGTAAGTCCGGGGAATCTGCATAAGCCCCGCCAGAAGGATGATGGTGTTAAACCCGATGTTGGACCAGACTACATTGGACATAATAACGAAAATGGACTGATCCGGGCTGTTTAAAAAGGGCTGGGCGGAGATTCCCACCATTCTCAGGAGCCCGTTGACGATTCCTCCGTTCTGCATAAACATCCATTTCCACACATAGGAGATGGCCACGGAGCTGGTCACATAGGGGATGAACACCAGGAGCCGGAAAAACGACTTTCCCTTTTCTATGGAATTCAGCATGAGGGCTAAGGCCAGGCTTATGACAATCATAAGGGGCACGCAGACGATCACATACTCCACGGTGTTCCAAAGAACCTTCTGGAGCGTCTTGTCGGTTATGACAGAGATAAAATTCTCAAGCCCTATAAACTCCTTGTTGGGAGAAAGAAGGTCCCACTTCATAAAGCTTAAAATCAGAGAGAACAAGGTGGGAATCATGCGGAACAGTAAAAAGTACAAAACCGGAAGAACAATAAACAGGTAAGCTGTCCTCTCCTTTCTCCGATCCATAGTCATAGGCTTTTTCTTCATGGGAAGCTCCTTTCTCGTTAGTTGATTTACTTTATGAACTAACCTATCTATGGTTATTATACATAATCAATATATAATTGTAAAGTGTCTATTTTGTATAAATTATCAACTTACTTTCTGTGAACTTTCCATAGTTTTGTCTATATTATCCTTTATTTTTGGGGTATAGTATAGTTTTATAGAATATATTGTACAAGTCCCTTATGCCATGCACCTGCATTTGCCCGGGCCACAGTCAGCAGCCTTACGGCAGCGAAGGAGCATAATTTTGCTTCCCCCAAGGAGGGCCTGCCCCGGAATCCCTGCCAAGATAAAAGGAGATGCAGGAATCCGAATACCCGGATTCTGCATCTCCTTGTAAAGTTTCCTCTTTTTCTCAAACCGCCTGCCTGCACACGAAGATTCCCGCCATCTTGGTAATCCTGATGCCGCCCTTCTCCTGAATCTTTTTCTGAAGAAACCGTTTAAATTCCAGCTGCCTCTGGCTCAAGATCTCGCTCTGGTTGCCGTGGCAGGACAGGATATAGTCCAGAAGAGGTTCCGGCTCATCTACCAGAAGATAGTCCCTATACAGGAGCTTTTCCACCTGGTCAAAGGTTCCCTCCAGAAGAGCCCCTCCGTTCTCCAACCCGAAAAGCTCATAGAGAGCCACCTCGGACAAGGTGATCCTGGGGTCAAACTCCTGAACCAGAAGGGTGATCTCCTTCATGTGGTCCCTTCCGTATGTACTGCAGTAAAAACTGCCCCCTGGCCTTAGGACCCGGTGAATCTCCCCCAGAGCCTGAGGAAGATTTTTCACATAGAAGAGAACATGGTTGGCAATAACCACGTCAAAGCTTTGATCCCCATAGGACAGCTTCTGACAGTCCTCTGTCTCAAAGATCAGGCTGTTTCTTCCTGACGCCCGCAAAAGCTCCGCCGCATCTTCCACCATGCCTGAGGAGACATCTGTCACGTGAACCTCCTTTTTCTTCAGGATCTCTGCAGGTACCTGCTGCCACAGCTGTCCGTTGCCGCACCCTACCTCCAGGATTCTTCCCGCCTTCTCCAAGGGAATCCTTGCGGCAATCCAGGAAAACCAGGGAACCGGATTGTGGGAAAATCTCTGGTGCAGCTGAATGCGGGCATTAATATTCACCGCCGTCTTATACTGATCCACCACTGCATGCTCCATGTTGGTAATGTGGATCAGGTTCAGAATGCTGTTCCAGTCCATTTTGCCGGAAGCCTCCACCATGCGGGAGGTGTCCTCCAAGGTCTGTTCCATCATCTCCAAATGGCGGATCCTCTTGCGGATCAGCTCCTTCTGAAGCTTTAAGGAGTTGGCCATATCCTCCCTGTCATCATTGATGGTGAGAGCCATGATCTCTTCCAGGGAAAATCCCAGATATTTTAAGGACAGAATCTTCTGAAGACGGCCGAAATCCTCATCCGTATACAGGCGGTATCCTGCTGCGTTTACTTTGCTGGGCTTTAGGATCCCCTGCTTGTCATAAAAACGGATGGTGCGGATGGTCACCCTGGCCTTTTTGGCAAATTCTCCCGACGTGTAGTATCCATCAGTCACTCTGGTCGTCCTCCATAAGCCGGAGCCCTGCCGTGGCCGTCACGGGAAGGGAAAAAATAATGGACTTGGCCTTGCTCTCCATCCCTGCCTCCTTCATGACTGCCTTCATAATATCCGTGCGCTTTCCCGTTTTGCTCACAATAAAGATAATCTCTTTCTCGGAGGCTAAAGACACGCCGAAAAAGCTTTCCGCCTTCTCCATCCCCGTGCCCCTGGCGTGGATTACCGTGCCGCCTCCTGCACCTGCGCCTTTCGCCGCCTCCATAATCAGGTTGCTGTATCCCTGGTTGGCAATGACCACCAGAAGTTCATGGGTTGTGTCCTTCAATGTCCCTTCCTCTCCTTTCACAAAGTCCTGCCCTTCTGTAAGAAACTTAAGCTCTCGTCTGCCCCCTATACTGGCCAGAGGGATAATAAATGCAATTCCTGTCCCAGGTACATCAATGCGGAACCGTTTCTGGAGCCCTTTCTTCAGCTCCCTCCAGGTCTCCTCCGTAACCCAGGCCAAAAGCACCGCCTTCTCCGCCGACTCCAGACCAAAATAGTCCATGATCTCGCTGGCCGCCGTGCCCCGCCCTAACGTAACCAGGTTGACGCCTACCCCCTGTTCCTGATAATATCCGAGGAACTTAGGCAGCATACTCCGGTTGGCAATGGTAACCATCATGTAAAGTCCGCTCATCCGTCCATCCCTCCTTATAATTCAATGATATCGTAATCTCCGTAAAGCTCCAGTCCCGTATCCTCCTGCACAAGGCCTGCCTTGGCCGCCCCTCTCCTGGTCTGCAGCTGATAGATAAGCCCCAGAGCCTGAATGGTGATCAGAGGAGTCATGGCCACCATGGCCACCACCCCGAAGGCATCCCGAGCCAAATTGCCTCCCACAGCCTCGCACGCCCCCATGGCAAAGGGCAGAAGAAATGCCGCCGTCATGGGGCCTGAGGCCACACCTCCTGAGTCAAAAGCAATGGCCGTAAAAATCTTGGGAGTAACATATGTAAGAATCAAAGCCAGGCCGTATCCCGGAATCACATACCACAAAATGGAAATCCCCGTCATAACCCTGGTCATGGCAAGGCCTATGGACACTGCCACGCCGATGGAAAGGCTCATCTTCATGGCCGTTCCGGACACTGCCCCATCCGTCAGTTCCTCCACCTGCTTCATGAGCACATAAACAGCCGGCTCAGCAAGAACAATAAAATATCCGATGACCATTCCCACCGGTATAATCAGCCATCTCTCCCTAAGGCCTGCCAGAGTCCCGCCCAGAAAGCTTCCGGCCGGCATGAATCCCACATTGGCCCCTGTGAGAAACAGCACCAGGCCCACGTAGGTATAGAGAAGCCCTACCAGAATCCTCCCCAGAGCCCGCCTGTCCATTTTCAGGGAAATCAACTGAAAACTCCCGAAAAATAAGAGCACCGGCAGCATGGACATGCCGATCTCCCCCATATAATGGGGTATAGACGAGGTAAACATCTGCCTTAAGGCCACAGAATCCGCCGCCTCCATATGCTGTGCGGCCGTATAGGCACTTTCCCCCGGGGTAAAAATCATTCCCAGAATCAAAACCGCCAGAACCGGCCCCACAGAACACAGGGCCACCAGGCCGAAGCTGTCGTCCGCCGCGTGACGGTCATTACGGATGGAAGAAATACCGACGCCCATGGCCATAATAAAAGGTACTGTCATAGGGCCTGTGGTGACGCCTCCCGAGTCAAAGGCCACAGCCAGAAAATCCCCGGGCACAAAAAATGCCAAAACCATGACTCCCAAATAAAGAACCACAAGCATGGGCCCTAAGGGAATCCCCACAAGCATACGCACCAAGGCGGCCACCAGGAATATTCCTACTCCGCAGGCCACAAAGAGAATCAGGACCATATTGGGAATGGAAGGCACCTGCCCTGCCAGCACCTGAAGATCCGGTTCGGATATGGTGATGACAAAGCCCAGGATAAAGCCCAGAACCACCATGATCCACAGCTTTTTGCTTCTGGTCATGGTCCGTCCCACCTGCTCTCCCATAGGGGTCATGGAAAGCTCCGCCCCAAGGGTAAAAAACATCATTCCTATGATCAGAAGAAGGCCGCCCATTAAAAATTCCATAAGAATTCCCGGCGGAACCGGAGCAACGCTGAAGCACAAAATCAGTACGATCCCCATGACGGGCAGCACGGCCTTGAAGGCCTCCTCCAGCTTTTCCTGAAGTTTCGGTTTATACAGTCTCATCATATCCTCCTTCTATTTGTGCAGGCATACCCTCTGCGGGCAAAGGAATGCACGGCCCAAAACCGTTTTTTCGCGGCCGGCGGCCTTACCGTCCGTCGGCGCCTATCCGGCACGCCTCATTCCGCCGCCTTGCCGACCGCCAAAATTCATCACCCGGGCTCCAAGGAAAGGTATGTCCTTGAAAATAAAAATAACCTATAAAAAGCCATGTCCCCATTATACATGACAAGGCCGGCCTGCCAACAAAGAAACCCGTTAAAGTTGTGCTAAAGTTCTACAGCTGGAGGCTTATTTGTCCATGTATAGCTGCAGCCTGAAAAAACTTTATGGGAGGCACCCTTTCCCAGCGCCCTTCATTCAGTCTTGCCAGGAATGTAGTCCGGGAGGGACTGGTATTCCCGGTGAGGGACATTTGCCGCGCCGGTCCTTAGCTCGTGTCTTTTGCGAGCTTAGTACCGCTGCAGCGGCAACAAGAGCGAAAGCGGTCCCGAATGGGAATACCAGTCCCTCCCGGACGGCCCTCCTGCCAACCCTGAACAAAAAAGCATACTTTCTCAGTTCTCCCCGCCATCACCTATAATATTGGTAAGCAGCACCCCCAAAAACAGCATAATGGGGAACAGCACTGCCATGAGAAGGCCGGCCTGAATATTGCTGCAGGCATCCGCCACCAGGCCTACAATCGTAGGGCCCGCGGAGCAGCCCAGGTCCCCGGCAAGGGCAAGAAAGGCAAACATGGCCGTACTGCCTCCTGGAATCCCTGCAGCCGCCAGACTGAAGGTACCGGGCCAGAGAATCCCCACTGCCAGACCGCAGAGGGCGCACCCTGCCAGCGCCAGGACAGGGGATTGGGAATATGCGGCCAGGATATATCCCGTAAGACACATCCCTCCGCTAAAAAGCATAAACCGTTTCAGAGGAATCTTCTCACTGAATCTGGCATAGAAGATTCTGGAGCTTCCCATGAGGGCCGCAAAAAGACAGGGGCCTGCCAGATCGCCGGCTGTCTTTGACACCTTAAGTCCCGACTCTGCAAAGGCGGAGGCCCACTGGCTCATAGCCTGCTCCGAGGCCCCGGAGCACACCATGAGAAGGGCAAAAATCCAGAAAAGCCTGCCCCCGAGAAGCTTCCTCCAGGAGAGCGTCTCCCCCTCCTCCTTCAGAGATCGTATGGGAACCCTTGCAAACTTTACGGCATTGCAGGCAGGAACCATAGCCCACATAAGACAGAGAAGCCTCCATCTCTCCCGCCCTGCCAGGGCAAAAAACAGAGTGGTTCCCAGCACCACCAGCACATGGCCCCAGCAGTAGAAGGAATGAAGAAGGCTCATGGAAGCCGACTTCTCCTCTGTGGGGCATGCCTCCACAATGGGGCTGATGAGCACTTCGATCAGCCCTCCTCCCACAGCATAAAGAATCACGGATACCATCAGCCCTCTGTACCCCGGCAGCAGCGCCATAGCCCCGATTCCCGCTGCCGACACCATATGGGCAAATACAATGGATTTCTTATATCCAACCCGATCCACTGCCGCTGCCGACAAAAGATCCACAAGAAGCTGAATCCCAAAATTCAGGGTAATCATCAAGGTAATCTGGTGCAGGGAGATCCCATAGGTTTCCTGAAAGATCAAAAATAAAAGGGGCGCCAGATTGTTCACAATAGCCTGAGTCACATATCCTGCATAGCTGGCCCGCAGGGTATCTCTGTAATCCGGCTTTCTCTTCTTCCACATAATCCAAAACCTTTCTCTTTCATGATTATAATGCTATCATATTCCTTGAGGGGGCGCAATGAATATATTTTCATGATCTTGCGCGCAAATTATCTTTTGACCACGGCAGCATTCACGTGGTATACTCTAACAATACGAAACCCACACCAAAACACATGCTGCCTGGCAGCGGAACGGAGCTTCCCATGAATATAGATAAAATCGTAACCGGAGAATATGTGGACCTTCCCAGGATGCTGGATGCCAGGGAGCGCCGCCAGTATGTCCAGAAACACCTTCTTGACACCTACGGCTGCCCCCTTATTTCTTTCACCCTAAATATTCCCGGCCCCATAAAGGTCTTCCCTCTCTCTGTCCGCACCTTTGAGGAAGGCTTAAAGCTAATCCGCACCCAGTTAAGTGCCTGGCGCCTGCCTGTGAAAAAGGAAGCACGGATCCAGGATATCACCGGCTATGAGGTGTTTTTCTGTGTGGATGCCCCTGCCTTAAAGCTCAAGGAGATTCTCTGCCGTCTGGAGGAGAGGACCCCCTTGGGCCGTCTGTTTGATCTGGATGTGATTAAGACTGATGGAGCCAAGCTCTCCCGCCAGGAATTTGCCTTGCCTGTGCGCAGATGCCTGATCTGCAGTCAGGATGCATTTGTGTGCAGCCGCTCCCGCGCCCACAGCATCCGGGAGCTTTTGGAGCGGGAATGTGAGATTATGCAGGAATACTTTGACCTGCAATATGCCCGCCGCATCTCCTCTCTGTCCATGGCCGCTCTCCTCTACGAGGTAGCCGCCACACCCAAGCCGGGGCTGGTGGACCGGGATAACTCCGGCTCTCACAAAGACATGGATTTTTATACCTTCCAGTCCAGCGCCGTGTCCTTAAACCAGTTTTTTGAGGAGTTCACCCTTTTGGGAATCCGCAGCCACGAAAAACCTGCCCAGGAGGTCTTTGCCCTGATCCGTCCTGTGGGAATCCAGGCGGAGGAAGCCATGCTTGCCGCCACTGGAGGAGTCAATACCCACAAGGGAATGATCTTCTCCCTGGGGATCTTCTGCTGCGTTCTCGGGTATCTCTACGGCAATGAGGTGCCGTTTTCGGAGGAAGCCTTTGTCGGTACCTGCCGGAAGATGACCTGCCATCTGATGGATGATTTTGAGGGAATAACCGCGGCAAATGCCAGAACCAACGGGGAACGGCTCTACGCCCTCCACGGAATCACCGGAATCCGGGGAGAGGCAGCGGAGGGATATCCTACGGTCTTCGGCCTGGCACTTCCTGCCTTTCGAAACTATAAAAAGCAGGGATTGTCCGATAATGATGCGGGAGTTCTGACTCTGCTTCACATTATGGCAGAAGCCCTGGATACCAATATGATCGCCAGGTCTGATTATGAGACCGTGAAGGAGCTTCAGAGGCGGGTGAAGGGGCTTTTGGAGAAAATGGAACAGGATAAAAGACCGGAAAAAGCGGATTATATGGCGGTGATCCGGGAACTGGATAAAGAGTTTATTGAGAAGAATATCAGTCCGGGGGGAAGCGCGGATATGTTGGCGTTGACTTATTTTGTGGAGTCTGTGGCACATTTTGATAGATCTACATTTATCCCACATCAATCCCAATAGCTTTGAAATAAATTATTTTCCTATGATTTCACACGACGGCATCCAGCACTACCAATAATTTGCAGAATCCAATCAACTTATCAAGGCTTTGATTTAAAAACTTATCTTTTAAAAACTGTACAAATATTTTACCGATTATATTTTCATGACGTTTTTCCTCTTCAAATTGAATTAAATTCTTTACATTAATTATCCCTTTTTCATATAGATCATTAATCTCTATACAAATATCTACAATACTTTTAGAGAAATTTTCTCCGTTTAAACGGAAACGCATAATATGATGCTCAACAAAAAATATAGTTTTTTCATCTTTACTATCTACATCAGCCTCATAAATATGCCTCAAAAGATTATAACATATTCTGCATGAAATATCATTTTTCTTATATCCTATGGGCTGCAAAATAATGGAATTAATATTGCAATAATCCTCCCTCATTTTCTGATATGTACCACAAATTTCTTCACACTCCCGGGGGCATTTCTCTAATAACTTATAGTTACTGAAATCTATCTTTTCAATTCTTTTTTTATACACTAGATTACATCTTGCGCAGGATGCCGAAAAATTAAACTTACAATTTTTCAGCATACTGTTTTTCCCAACCTGATTGTAATTACCTTCCTTGTCAACCGAATGTTCCAAATGAAAATTGATTTTCCCATCGGTCCTCAACGAAGTTCCGCAATACATACAATAAGAATCAGATGCCGAAGAAAGGATTTTTCGTAATAACTTTGAATTATCATTTGTATAATACGCCTTATTTTCTTTCGGATAGAAAATATCAAACTTTTCTGGTAAGCAAACCTTCATTTTTCTCCTATGTTCCTCACTATAAAGTCATAAAGTATCTTTTCTTTCGCCTTAAGTCCTGATCTGTCAGTCTCTTTAATTTTCTTCAAATCTTCATCATCCAATTCCTTTCCATCAACTATCATACTCACTCGTTCTTCCCACCATTTATCACCACGATTCCCTATATTCACCATTGCATTCCGTATCTTTTCAATCTGTCCAATCTGCTCAATGTTATCCGCATCAAAAAAATAAACTATATTTTCTCTTATGTCATCCTGATAAACATTATTTATTAAAGCAATATCTATATCCTCTATACTTATAATCACGGATAAGGAATGAATCACGAATAGAAAACGGGTATCTGGATAGCTTTCAGACAGCTTATTAATAAAATCAAGAAGGGACTCCTCCGAAAAATATGCATCAAACTCATCTATAACAACTGCTTTAATTCCATTATTTACTGCATAGTTCACCTCCATTAGAATTCTCATTTTAGCGGCTTCGCTGTTTGAAATCATATTCAGGTTTATCTTTCCGTTTACGATTACCATTTCCCTAGATAAAATATTATCTGTTGTCTTCACTTTTTCTACTGAAAAGCCGAAAAATTTTTGATACATATCATTGTACTTTTCTATATTATCCAATAATTCGTCAAATGCAACAGCTCCCCCTGAATTTTGCTGCACAAACTCATCTAATACTGTAAACACCCCATCTTTTAAGCGATGTTCCAAAATCTCCTCTGTTGATAATTCTGATAATTTTTTTACAAAAACATTGCCTCTATCTACCATAATTCTATTCTTGGGGTCAATATAATAAAAAAGATTCTGCGCTTCTTTCAAAGACTTTTTTAAGATATCCTTTATTAACTGTGTCTTTCCAATGGCATTGCTTCCAGTTATAATCAAATTTCTATGTTTATAAAAATCGGTTTCATTTACTATATCATCATATATTTTGTTTACACTTTCGTATATATTTTGCATACTCTGCCCTCACTTCACTTATGGTACCTGTTAATCGTGACTCAACGCTTGCTTTATTTGATAACACCTTTTCAAAAATATCGGTTTTCTCTTCAAGCGATTTTATCCAGGATAATCTCAACTTTAGAGCCGGACTATAATATTCATCCAAAAGTCCAAGTTTGCAAAACGCTACAAAGACTGCCTCAAAAACCGCTTTATTGCATTTTTTTGTATCATCATCAAAGACTAATACATCCAAGTAATTCATAAGCAGTTGTATATCTGAATCTATGAATTCTTCAGGCAAAGTAATACAGGATTCTGAATACCCCTCCATAATATTTGTCCAGTTAAATGTTCCATCATAGTCAGTTTCTATTCTATCATTTTCATATACTGTATAATAATTTAAAGCCAGCATTTTCAGTAAAATCTCTACATCCTTAGAAAACTGGCTTATATTTCC